>NZ_CP102830.1:3510000-3827046 GCF_024730785.1 Pseudomonas sp. LS44 | reverse complement strand
GCAGACCGGATTGCGCCGGCTCGGCGCGGTCGACCCGCAGCGTCGCCCACTGCGCCTGGCTGAGGTCGACCCACGGCAGCAGCGACGCCAGTTCCTTTTGCGCGGCGGTGATCTGCGCCGCCGGCTCGCGCGCCACGCCATCGGCCTCGGCAATGTCACCGCCGAGATACCAGACCCACTGGCCATCGGCCGCCGGATGACTGGTGACGGTGACCCGCGGCTTCGGCCCGCCGCCCAGGCAATGCGCGTACAGCGGTTTGAGCGTCGGCGCCTTGAGCATGACCATGTGCAGCGGGCGGCGCTGCTGGGCGGGCTGGCTGAGGCCGAGGGCGTCGAGCAACACCTGATTGCCGGCGCCGGCACTGAGCACGATGCGTTGCGCACGAATCTCGCGGCCATCGACGCGCAGGCCGACCAGCTCCTCGCCGTCGCGCAGCGCTTCGATGTGTTGGCCGGCGAGCAGGCTGTCGCCGGCTAGGTCGGCGAGGCGGGCGATCAGGCTCGGCACATCGAGCACCAGTTCATTGAGGCGGTAGACCTTGCCCTTGAATTGCGGATCCTGCAGGGCCGGTGGCAACTGCTCGCCCTTGACCTGATCGACGCGGGTACGCATCGCCTTGCTGGCGAAGAAGCTGGTCAGGTTGCCGGCCAGGGTGCCCGGCGACCACAGGTAGTGCGCGTCGGAGAGCAGGCGCACGCCGGCCAGATCCAGCTCACCGGTGCCGGCCAGTGCCTCGCGCCAGCGCCGCGGCATGTCGCCGATGGCTTCCGCCGAACCGGTCAGCGCACCGTGCAGGGCGTACTTGGCGCCGCCGTGGATGATCCCTTGCGACTTGACGCTCTGCCCGCCGCCGAGGCTGGCGCTTTCCACCAGCAGGGTGGCGAAGCCTTGCTGGCGCAGGCGCGCGTTCAGCCACAAACCGGCAACGCCGCCGCCGATGATCAGCACGTCAGTGGAAAGGGCTTGGGGCATGGCGCGGCTCGTCTGGTTGGAGAACAGGCCGGCAGTATATCGCGCTCGGCTGCCGCGCACGGGTACGTGTAGGAGCCAGCTTGCTGGCGATCCGCGCGCCGCTCAATCGCCAGCAAGGTAGCCCGGGTGCAACCCGGGAAAAGCGGCGTTGCCGGCCCCCCGGATTGCATCCGGGCTACGGATTCAGTGCCCGGAGCTGGCGGAGAACAGGTTGATCACCAGCACGCCACCGATGATCAGGCCGATGCCGAGCATGGCCGGCAAGTCGAGTTTCTGGCCGTAGAGAAACAGCGCGGCGATGCTCACCAGGACGATGCCCAGCCCCGACCAGATCGCATAGACGATGCCCACTGGCAGGCTGCGCATCACCAGAATCAGCATCCAGAAGGAAATCGCGTAGCCACAGATGACCAGCAGCAAGGGCAACGGCGTGCTCAGCCCTTTGACCGCCTTCAGCGAGCTGGTGGTGACCACTTCGGCGGCGATGGCGATGGAGAGGTAGGCGTAGGGGTTCATGTGCGTCTCCGGAATTGGCCGGGCATTCTAGCCCGGCCCTGCGGTCGCCAGCGTGACGCGAGCGCGCTAAGCTGCGCCGCCATGAACCGACACCTTTATTCCCTGCTGTTTCATCTGGGCCTGCCGCTGGTCGGCGTGCGCCTGTTCCTGCGCTCCCGTAAGGCGCCGGCGTATGCCCAGCGCATTGGCGAACGCTTCGCCCTCGGCTTGCCAGCGTTGCAGCCCGGTGGCATCTGGGTGCACGCGGTGTCGGTGGGCGAGAGCATCGCCGCCGCACCGATGATTCGCGCTCTGCTCGAACGCCATCCGCAGCTGCCGATCACCATCACCTGCATGACGCCGACCGGCTCGGAGCGCATTCACGCGCTGTTTCCGGCCGAGCAATACGCCGGGCGCATCCAGCATTGCTATCTGCCGTACGACTTGCCCTGGGCCGCCGGACGGTTTCTTGATCGGCTCAAGCCGCGTCTGGCGGTGATCATGGAAACCGAGCTGTGGCCCAACCACATCCATCAGTGCGTGCGCCGCGGTATTCCGGTGGCGCTGGCCAACGCGCGATTGTCGGAGCGCTCGGCGCGCGGCTACGCACGTTTCGCTCGGCTGACCCGGCCGATGTTGGCGGAGATGAGCTGGCTGGCGGTGCAGACCGAAGCTGAGGCTGAGCGGTTTCGCCAGCTCGGCGCGCAGCCGCAGCGGGTGACGGTGACCGGCTCGATCAAGTTCGACCTGCATATCGATGCCGAACTACCGGTGCGGGCCGCCGCGCTGCGCCAGCAATGGGGTGCTGCCCAGCGACCGGTCTGGATCGCGGCCAGCACCCACGCCGGTGAGGACGAAATCATCCTCGCCGCGCACCGGCAACTGCTCGAACGGCATCCCGATGCACTGCTGATTCTGGTGCCGCGTCATCCGGAGCGGTTTGCCGCGGTGTTCGAACTGTGCCAGCAGCGCGCCTTCGTTACCCGTCGCCGCTCCACGGCGGAAACAGTCGACGCGCAGGCCCAGGTGCTGTTGGGCGACACCATGGGCGAGCTGCTGTTTCTCTATGCGCTGGCCGATCTGGCTTTCGTCGGCGGCAGCCTGGTCGCCAACGGCGGGCATAACCTGCTGGAGCCGGCGGCGCTGGGCAAACCGGTGCTGAGCGGGCCACATCTGTTCAATTTTCTCGAGATCGCCGCGCAGCTGCGTGACGCCGGTGCGTTGCAGGAGGTCGCCGATGCCGACGGTCTGGCGCAGGCATTGCAGCGCCTATGGGAGGTGCCAGAAGCGGCGCAGGCGATGAGCCAGGCAGGCTTGGCCGTGTTGCAGGCCAATCAGGGCGCGCTGCAGCGCTTGCTGGACGGGTTGGATAACTTGCTCCGCTAGCTGGCCGATGGCCCGTAGGAGCGAATTCATTCGCGATACGCGGGCAACGTCGATCACGCCTGATCGCGAATGAATTCGCTCCTACGCGATGCGGGTGCACCGCTGGGGGGCGCGACCCCAGACGTGGCGCGATTGGCAACGCGAAATAATCGTTGCCAGGGCCCCAACAAAAAGCCCGACTCGCGTCGGGCTTTTGCGTTTACTGCGGCCGGGTGTTGCGTATCTGCGCTTCGGCTGCCGAGGACAAGTCCGGCGGCAGGAAGTCCTTGTCCGGGTTGTAGTCGGCCTTGAGATAGCGAGCCAAGGCTTCCAGATCGGCCGGGCTGAGGGTGCCGGCGACCTGCTTCAGGCGCAGGTTGTCGAGAATGTAGTCATAGCGGGCGTCGTTGTAGTTGCGCACCGAGCTGTACAGCTGACGCTGCGAGTCGAGCACGTCGACGATATTGCGCGTGCCAACCTGGTAGCCGATCTCGGTGGCTTCCAGGGCGCTTTGGTTGGAGATGATCGACTGTTTGCGCGCTTGCACCGTCTCGACATCGGTGTTCACCGCACGGTGCAGGTCGCGGGTGTTCTGCACCACCTGGCGACGCAGGCTCTCGCGCTGCTGTTCGGTCTGGTTCAGGCGCGCATAGGCCTCGCGCGCCTGCGAGCTGGTCAGGCCGCCGCTGTAGATCGGGATGTTCAGTTGCAGGCCGATGCTGCTTTGTTCGACATCACCGTTGTAGCGGATGCCTGGGTTGGCGGCGCTGTTGGTGAAGCCGAGGCTATCGTTGTCGCCCTTCTGATACTGCGCCACCGCGTCGAGGGTCGGCGCATGGCCGGCCTTACGCTGCCGCACGGTTTCTTCCGCGGCGTCGACCGCGTAATTGCTGGCCAACAGGTTGAGGTTCTGCTGCGCGGCGGTGTCGACCCAGGCCTTGGCGTCGTTCGGCGTCGGGGTCAGCACCGGCAGGCTGTGCTTGATGCCCTCGACGGCACGGTAGTCGCGATTGGTCAGGGTGGTCAGGGCTTGGAAGGCATCGTCCACCGCGCGCTGAGCGAGAATCCGGTTGGCCCGCGCGGTGTCATAACCTGCTTGGGCTTCGAGCACGTCGGTCTTGTCCGAGAGGCCGACGTCGAAGCGTTCGTTGGCTTGGTCGAGTTGGCGTTTGAACGCGGCTTCCTCGGCCTTGGTCGAGGCCAGGTTGTCCTGGGCGCGCAACACGGAGAAATAGGTTTCGGCGCTCTGCAGGATCAGGTTCTGCTCGGTGGCCGAGAGTTGCAGCGCAGCTTGCTCGTTGACGGCTTCGGCGGCTTGCAGCTGGAACCAGCGATCGGCGCGGAAGATCGGCTGGCTGAGGGTCGCCTGGTAAACGATACCGCTGCGCGACAGCGACGGGTCGCCGGCGGAGGTTTCGACGTCGGTGCGAGTGTCGGCCAGGTTGGCGCCGCCATTGATCTGCGGCAGCAGACCGGAGCGCGCTTGCGGCACCACTTCTTTGTTGGCCTGGTAATCGGCGCGGGCGGCGGCCAGGTCGGCGTTGTTGTTGACGGCTTCCTGATAGACGCTGACCAGGTCGGTCTTGGCTGTCAGGGGCACATCTTCTGCCCAGGCCAGTCCATTGGATGCGGCGGCCACGGCGAGTGCCAGGGAAAGTCTGCGCAGCATGGGGGCAGTCCTACTAATTCGGGATGATGGGCAAGGCTAAGGGCGCCACTGGTAGCGGTCAAGCGCGCCGAAGACGGCGAGAGTGTAGTTTGCCGCAAGCTCTGTTGCCTGACGGGAACAATAGTTTGCAGACTGCGTGGCGAAGTCACGTGTAGACGCGTCGGTCAGTATTTTTGACTCGCGGGTTGGTTTTCTGCGCGAGGCGCGTTTAGACTGGCCACGTTCTTGTCGGGGTGCCTCGAATCGGAGGCTGAGATCGGAAAGTTCCGGATCCCGTTGAACCTGATCAGGTTAAGGCCTGCGTAGGGAACAAGATGTACTCGTCTTTTTTCGCGGCGAGTTTTCTCGGCACCAGTCTCGGTGCGCCCCTCCGCTTCGCCTCTTCAGGTTCGCTCCGACATCACCCAGGAGCCGAGCCAATGAGCGTCAAACCACAACAAAAACTCAGTGACAGCGCCCAAGTCGACCAGCAGTCGATCCAGCCCTTTCCGCGTTCGCAGAAAATCTATGTGCAGGGTTCGCGCCCGGATATCCGCGTGCCGATGCGAGAGATCAGCCTGGATGTGACCTCGACCGCCTTCGGTGGCGAGATCAACGCGCCGGTCACCGTCTATGACACCTCCGGCCCCTACACCGACCCCAACGTGACGATCGACGTGCGCCAGGGGCTGGCCGACGTGCGCTCCCAGTGGATCGAGGATCGCGGTGACACCGAGCGCCTGCCGGGGCTAAGTTCCGAGTTCGGCCAGCGCCGCCTGAATGATGCCGAACTGACCGCCATGCGCTTCGCCCACGTGCGCAACCCGCGCCGGGCCAAGGCCGGGCACAACGTCAGCCAGATGCACTATGCACGCCAGGGCATCATCACCCCGGAGATGGAATACGTCGCCATCCGCGAGAACATGAAGCTGGCCGAGGCGCGCGAGGCGGGCCTGCTCAAGGCACAGCACGGCGGGCAAAGCTTCGGCGCCTCGATCCCCAAGGAAATCACCGCCGAGTTCGTCCGCGAGGAAATTGCCCGCGGCCGCGCGATCATTCCGGCCAACATCAATCACGTGGAACTGGAGCCGATGATCATCGGCCGCAACTTCCTGGTGAAGATCAACGGCAACATTGGCAACTCGGCGCTGGGTTCTTCCATCGAGGAAGAAGTGGCCAAGCTGACCTGGGGCATCCGCTGGGGCTCCGATACCGTCATGGATCTCTCGACTGGCAAGCACATCCACGAGACCCGCGAGTGGATCATCCGCAATTCGCCGGTGCCGATCGGCACGGTGCCGGTGTATCAAGCGCTGGAGAAGGTCGGCGGCGTCGCCGAGGACCTGACCTGGGAGCTGTTCCGCGACACCCTGATCGAACAGGCCGAGCAGGGCGTGGACTACTTCACCATCCACGCTGGCGTGCTGTTGCGCTACGTGCCGCTGACCGCCAAACGGGTCACCGGCATCGTCTCGCGCGGCGGCTCGATCATGGCCAAGTGGTGCCTGGCGCACCATAAAGAGAATTTCCTCTACACGAACTTCGAGGAAATCTGCGAAATCATGAAGGCCTACGACGTCAGCTTCTCGCTTGGCGATGGCCTGCGTCCGGGCTCGATCGCCGACGCCAACGACGCCGCGCAGTTCGGCGAGCTGGAAACCCTCGGCGAGCTCACGAAAATTGCGTGGAAGCACGACGTGCAGACCATGATCGAAGGCCCCGGCCACGTGCCGATGCAGCTGATCAAGGAGAACATGGACAAGCAGCTGGAGTGCTGCGACGAGGCGCCGTTCTACACCCTCGGCCCGCTGACCACCGACATCGCGCCCGGCTACGATCACATCACCTCGGGCATCGGCGCGGCGATGATCGGCTGGTTTGGCTGCGCCATGCTTTGCTACGTCACGCCCAAGGAGCACCTGGGTCTGCCGAACAAGGATGACGTGAAGACCGGCATCATCACCTACAAGATCGCCGCGCACGCCGCCGACCTCGCCAAGGGCCACCCGGGTGCGCAGATCCGCGACAATGCGCTGTCCAAGGCGCGCTTCGAGTTCCGCTGGGAAGACCAGTTCAACCTCGGCCTCGACCCGGACACCGCACGCAGCTATCACGACGAGACGTTGCCGAAGGACTCGGCCAAGGTCGCGCACTTCTGCTCGATGTGTGGGCCGAAGTTCTGCTCGATGAAGATCACCCAGGAAGTCCGCGAGTACGCCAAGGAGAACGGCCTGTCGGCAGAGAGCCAGGCCATCGAGGCGGGCTTCAAGCAACAATCCGAGCGCTTCAAGGACGAGGGCTCGGTGATCTATAAACAGGTGTGACGGGGTGTCGGTAACGACGATCGTTCCCACGCTCCGGCGTGGGAACGCAGCCCGTGACGCTCTGCGTCACAAGAGCAGACGCGGGAGCGTCTAGAAAGGCGTTCCCACGCAGAGCGTGGGAACGATAAATACTTACTTTGCGGATAACCGATCGTGACCACTCCCAGTCTGTATGCCCCCGATGTTGCCGTATCTGCCGAGCGCCGTGTGTTCGGCGCCCGCGACCTGTTTTCCCTGTGGTTTTCCCTCGGCATCGGCCTGATGGTCCTGCAACTCGGCGCGCTGCTGGCGCCGGGCCTGGGCATGAGCGCGGCGCTGCTGGCGATCCTGTGCGGCACCCTGGTCGGCGTGTTGCTGCTCGGCAGCGTGGCGGTGATTGGTAGCGATACCGGCCTGGCGACCATGGCCGCGCTCAAGCTCAGCCTCGGTTCGCGCGGCGCGGCGCTGCCGGCGCTGCTCAACCTGCTGCAACTGGTCGGCTGGGGCGCGTTCGAGATCATCGTCATGCGCGACGCCGCCAGCCTGCTGGCCGGCAAGGCCTTCGGCGCGGACAGCGCCTGGACCAGCCCGCTGCTGTGGACGCTGTTCTTCGGCGCGCTGGCGACCTTCCTGGCGGTGACCGGCCCACTGACCTTCGTGCGTCGCGTGCTGCGCAAGTGGGGTATTTGGCTGCTGCTCGGCGCTTGTATCTGGCTGACCTGGAATCTGTTGGCCAAGGCCGACTTGGCCGCACTGTGGGCGCAACGCGGCGACGGCTCGCTGCCGTTCGCGCTGGGCTTCGACATCGCCATCGCCATGCCGCTGTCCTGGCTGCCGCTGATTGCCGACTATTCGCGCTTCGGCAAGCGCGGCGGTGGGGTGTTCGCCGGTACCGCCATCGGCTTCTTCCTCGGCAACGTCTGGTTGATGAGTCTGGGCGTCGCCTACACCCTGGCTTTCACCAGTGGCAGTGAGGCCAATGCTTTGCTGTTGGCGCTAGGCGGCGCCGGGTTGGGCATTCCGCTGTTGCTGATCCTGCTCGACGAGTCGGAAAAGGCTTTTGCCGATATCCACTCGGCGGCGGTATCGGTCGGCATCCTGCTGCCGCTCAAGGTCGAGCAGCTGGCTCTGGTGATCGGCCTGCTGTGTACGCTGATCGCTGCGCTGGCGCCATTGGCCGAGTACCAGAACTTCCTGCTGCTGATCGGCTCGGTGTTCGCCCCGCTGTTCGGCGTGGTGCTGGTCGACCACTTCATCCTGCGTCGCCGCCGGGCCGACCTGGCGCCGCGCGTCGCGTTGCGCTGGGACACGCTGCTGGCCTGGGGCTGCGGAGTGGTGCTGTATCACCTGCTGGCGCATTTCGCCCCGCAGATCGGCGCCAGCCTGCCGGCCCTGCTGCTGGCCGGCGGCCTGCAATTTGCCCTCGGGAGGTTGTTCGGCATGCCGGGCGCGGTCAAGGCCAGTGCCGCCACGTAGCAGGGTGATTCGGGAGTAGGGCGTACTCGCGCAGCAGTACGCCGACAATGCTGACCGGCTATCACTGGCGGACTGTTCGCTGCGCTCCTGAGCGGCCGGCGCACCGGTCCGCCCTACGTGTCGAGTCTGGCCATGCGCGGCTCAGCCACGGCCCGGGAAGTACTGCGGCTTGAGTACGCCGTTGAGCTGCGGGTAGGGGATTTTCAGTTCCGGATGGCCGCTGGAGTACGGTGCGATGCTGTAGCTGTCGTATTTCAGCAGCACCGCACCGTAGGTGAGCGCGACGTTGGCGGTTTCCTGGAACGGCCAGGTCTTCTGATAGTCGGCATCCTGATCGAGCTTCTCGGCGGCGAGCCAGCGACGGTGTGCGTCCTGCGCCAGTTTCCAGAAGGCATCTTCCTGGCCGGGCAATAGCATGTCGCGCAATGTCAGCGGTTTTTTCAGCTTGCTGTCGTAGTTGATGAAGCGTCGCCCCGGCATTCCATGTGCGCCGCCGGTCGCCAGGTAGCTGGACAGTTCGATGATCAACAGGCCATCGTGCTGTTCACGCAGCTTGGCTTGCAGGTAGCTGCTCCAGCCAGGCTGTGCGCTGGCGAGAAAGTCCTGTTCGTAGGACTGCAGGGACGCTGGCAATGGATCGCCCTCACTGTCGCGGGTCATTTCCAGCAGATTTTTTTCGATCAGGGCGTTGAGCTGCGGGTCGTCGGTGAAGGTCAGCGTGTCGATATTCACCAGCGGGCAGTCATCTGCCTGACAACCGGGCTGGGTATGCTCCCAGGCGTGGCGTTGAGGAACGACGGTTTTGCTGCTCGGCGTGGGCACCAGGCTGCAACTGGCCAGGCTGATGATCAGGGTGGCGAACAGGGTGGCTTTCAGCAACTGCATGGGCATCCTTGGCGGTGTATTTCAGGGGGATGGCTGTCGGTCTTCGACTGCCGGCGAGCCGTTGAGTTCGACAACCGAGGCGGCTTGCGTACGGCCTATGCTGGCAGCCTATGAATGATCTTGAAAGAGGCTGCGCGGCTCTCGATGGCGCGCTAGGATGACCAGAATCAAGGCTTCGCCGGCACCAAATGCAGTTAGTGGGGGAATGATGAGCGAAACATTCAAACCAGGTCCGAACGCGGTCGAGATCGTCCAGCGCGAAAACTGCTTTCGCGGCTTCTACCGGCTCGACCGTGTGCACCTGCGTCATGAGCTGTTTGGCGGGGGCATGAGCCGGCAGATCGACCGCGAGCTGTTCGTTCGCCACGACGCCGTGTGCGTGCTGCCCTACGATCCACAGCACGATTGCGTGGTGCTGATTGAGCAGTTTCGGGTTGGCGCGTTGGGCAAAGCCACCAGCCCGTGGTTGCTGGAGCTGGTCGCCGGGTTGATCGACACCGACGAGCAGCCCGAGGAAGTCGCGCACCGCGAGGCGCAGGAGGAAGCCGGTTTGCAACTCGGCGCGCTGTGGCCGATCACCCAGTATTTCCCCTCGCCGGGCGGCAGCGACGAACTGGTGCATCTATTCCTGGCGCGCTGCGACAGCGCTGGCGCTGGCGGAGTACATGGGCTGGCCGAAGAGGGCGAGGATATTCGCGTCCACGTCTGGCCGCTTGAAGATGCCTTGCAGGCGGTCAGGGATGGGCGGATCAACAATGCGGCGAGCATCATTGCGCTGCAGTGGCTGGCGCTCAATCGCGCCGAGGTACGGGGGCTATGGGTGTAACCCTGCTACGGGATCGCTACCGGGTCGACCTGGTCGAATTGCAGTCCACCTGCGAGACCAACTACGCCCATCTGATGCGCCTGTTGCCGGCGATGCGCGACAAACCGGACTCCCGGCGCGTGGGCTTGAGCCAAGGCGAGCGACTGCTCGGCGTGCTGGCTCTGGATGTATTGGAAAGCTGTCCCTACACCACAACCTTGCAGGTCTGCCAGGAGCACAGCCTGCCGTGGTTGCCGGTGCCGCGCCTGGAGGTGCGGGTCTATCACGATGCGCGCATGGCCGAAGTGGTGCGCGCCGAAAATGCTCGGCGTTTCCGCAGTATCTATCCCTATCCCAACGCCGCCATGCATCAGCCGGATGAGAAATCCCAGCTCAATCTGTTCCTCGGCGAATGGCTCAGCTATTGCCTGGCCTGTGGGCATGAACTGGAGCCGTTGCTGTAATGGGTTGTGCAGAAAATTGCGCACCCGCCGATAGCTAACTGTGACGCGCGTCTAGAACGCCGCTTTACCCCCCTGTCATTGAGCCACCATAATTCTCTGACCCTGATCTGGAAATGTCGCCTTGCCCAGCTCATTGCTTTCCGCTGCTGATTCTTCGGTACTGCTGGTCCAGTTGTCCGACAGCCACCTGTTCGCCGAGGCGGACGGCAAGCTGCTTGGCATGGATACCCGCGACAGCCTGCAGCAGGTGATCCAGCGGGTCAGCGAAGAACAGGCGGACATCGATCTGGTGCTAGCCACCGGCGACCTCTCGCAAGATGCCAGCCCAGCGTCCTATCGGCGTTTTCGCCAGATGAGCGAGACGCTAGCCGCGCCAGCGCGCTGGTTGGCCGGCAATCATGACGAGATACCGGTCATGGAGGACGCCTGCAGCGGCAGTGATTTGCTCGAGCCGATCGTCGACCTGGGTGCCTGGCGCATCGTCCTGCTCGACTCCTCGATTCCCGGTGCCGTGCCCGGTTTACTCGATGCAGAGCAGCTGGAGCTGCTCGAGCAGGCCCTGCGGGAGGCGCCGCAGCGCCATCATCTGATCTGCCTGCATCACCATCCGGTGGACATCGGCTGCGCCTGGATGGAGCCGATCGGCTTGCGCAATGCCGATGCGCTGTTCGCGGTACTCGACCGCTATTCGCAGGTGCGCGCGGTGCTCTGGGGCCACGTTCACCAGGAGATCGACCGGCAGCGCAATGGTGTGCGGCTGCTCGCCTCGCCGTCCACCTGCGTGCAGTTCGCGCCGGGCAGCGAGGAGTTCTGCGTGGGCGCCGAGGCGCCCGGTTATCGCTGGCTGCGCCTGCATGCCGACGGTCGTCTGGACACCGGAGTATCGCGGGTTACCGGGATCGATTTCGAGGTCGACTACAGCGTCAAAGGCTATTGAGGCCCCGAGCTTGCAGCGTGCCGCATGCAGCCTGTAGCCTCCCGCCCATGACTAGAATCCTTTATATCCATGGCCTCAACAGCTCGCCGGACTCGCTCAAGGCCCGTCAGCTGAACGCCGCCCTGCAGCGCCTGGGCCAAGCCGAACATTTGCGGATGCCGGCCCTGCATCACCATCCGCGCCAGGCCATTGGCCAGCTCGAGGCGGCCATCGCCGAACTCGGTCAGCCGGTGCTGATTGGCAGTTCGCTGGGCGGTTACTACGCCACGCATCTGGCTGAGCGGCATGGCCTCAAGGCGCTGCTGATCAACCCGGCGGTCAATCCGCATCGCTTGTTCGCCGGCCACCTCGGCCCGCAGACCAATCACTACACGGGCGAGACCTGGCAGCTGACCGACGACCACGTCGCCGCCCTAGCCGAGCTGGAAGTGCCCGCGCCGCAGGACCCAGCGCGCTATCAGGTATGGCTGCAGACCGCCGACGAAACCCTCGACTACCGCCACGCGCAGGCCTTCTACCGGGCGTGTGCGTTGCGCATCGAAGCTGGCGGTGATCACGGCTTCCAGAACTTCGCGGCCCATCTTCCGGCGCTGTTGGCGTTTGCCGGCGTCCCCGGGCAGCTGTGGCATGACGTCGACTTTTCCGACCTTTGACTGAACAGAGCGCTATGGCCACTTACAACGCAGATGCCATCGAAGTCCTCTCTGGCCTTGATCCGGTGCGCAAGCGTCCGGGCATGTACACCGACACCACGCGGCCCAACCACCTGGCCCAGGAGGTGATCGACAACAGCGTCGACGAAGCGCTGGCCGGGCACGCGAGAAGCGTGCAGGTGATCCTCTACGAAGACAACTCGCTGGAAGTGCTCGACGACGGCCGTGGCATGCCGGTGGATATCCATCCGGAAGAGGGCATTCCCGGGGTTGAGCTGATCCTCACCAAACTGCATGCAGGCGGTAAGTTCTCCAACAAGAACTATCAGTTTTCCGGTGGTCTGCACGGCGTTGGCATCTCGGTGGTCAACGCCCTGTCGACCCAGGTCGACGTGCGGGTCAAGCGTGACGGCAACGAATACCGCATGACCTTCGCCGATGGCTTCAAGGCCAGCGATCTGGAGGTGATAGGCAGCGTTGGCAAGCGCAATACCGGCACCAGCGTGCGCTTCTGGCCGGACCCCAAATACTTCGATGCGGCCAAGTTCTCCTTGAGCCGCCTCAAGCATGTATTGAAAGCCAAGGCCGTGCTCTGCCCAGGCCTGGCGGTGAGCTTCGAGGACAAGGCCAGCGGCGAGAAGGTCGAATGGTTCTACGAAGACGGTCTGCGCTCCTATCTGGTCGACGCAGTCAGCGAATTCGCCCGCCTGCCCGACGAACCGTTCTGCGGTAGCCTGGCCGGCAATAAGGAAGCGGTGGACTGGGCGCTGCTGTGGCTGCCGGAGGGCGGCGACAGCCTGCAGGAAAGCTACGTCAACCTGATTCCCACCGCGCAGGGCGGCACCCACGTCAACGGCCTGCGCCAAGGCTTGCTGGATGCCATGCGCGAGTTCTGCGAGTTCCGCAACCTGCTGCCGCGCGGGGTCAAGCTGGCCCCGGAAGACGTCTGGGAGCGCATCGCCTTCGTCCTCTCGATGAAGATGCAGGAAGCGCAGTTCTCCGGGCAGACCAAGGAGCGCCTGTCCTCGCGCGAAGCCGCCGCCTTCGTTTCGGGAGTGGTAAAAGACGCCTTCAGCCTGTGGCTCAATACCCATCCGGAAACCGGCCTGGCCCTGGCCGAGCTGGCCATCAGCAACGCCGGCCGGCGCCTCAAGGCGAGCAAGAAGGTCGAGCGCAAGAAGATCACCCAGGGTCCGGCGCTGCCCGGCAAGCTGGCCGACTGTGCCGGTCAGGACCCGATGCGCTCCGAACTGTTCCTGGTTGAAGGTGACTCCGCCGGCGGCTCGGCCAAGCAGGCGCGCGACAAGGAATTCCAGGCGATCCTGCCGCTGCGCGGCAAGATCCTCAACACCTGGGAAGTCGACGGCAGCGAAGTGCTGGCCAGCCAGGAAGTGCACAACATCGCCGTGGCCATTGGCGTCGATCCTGGCTCGGCGGATCTCAGCGAGTTGCGCTACGGCAAGGTCTGCATCCTCGCCGACGCCGACTCCGACGGCTTGCACATCGCCACGCTGATCTGCGCGCTGTTCGTCCGTCACTTCCGCCCGCTGGTGGATGCCGGCCACGTCTACGTCGCCATGCCGCCGCTGTACCGCATCGACCTGGCCAAGGAAATCTTTTACGCCCTGGACGAGGCCGAACGCGACGGCATCCTCGACCGCCTAGTCGCCGAGAAGCGCCGCGGCAAGCCGCAGGTCACCCGCTTCAAGGGCCTCGGCGAGATGAACCCGCCGCAGCTGCGCGAAACCACCATGGACCCGAATACCCGGCGCCTGGTGCAGTTGAGCCTGGACGACTTTGCCCAAACCGAAGAGTTGATGGACATGCTGCTGGCCAAGAAGCGTGCCGGCGACCGCAAGACCTGGCTGGAATCCAAAGGTAACCTGGCCGAGGTGGCGGTTTGACGCGTCGGGTCCTGGCCGCGTTGCTGCTGGTCGCCTTGCCTGCTGTGGCTCTGGCGCAGGAAGAGCTGAAGCTGAGTGGCGAGTATCCCGTCGAAGGCATGCCAGCCGGCAATCTGTCCGGATTGACCAGCTGCGGCGATGGGCTGTGGGCGGTGTCCGATCGTGAGGACGACCGCCTCTATCGGTTAAGCGCCGAGGCGGGCGTGCTCAAGGCCGAGGCCGAGCGGTTCGAGGCGCCGCCGGTACCGCCCAGCGGTTTGCCTGGGGGGCTGCGCATGCGCGCCTGGGTGGCCAGTCAGTTTCGCGGTGGCGCGTTGGATTTCGAGGGCCTGAGCTGCGATGCCGCCGGCAATCGCTATCTGGTCAGCGAGACGCATGCCGCCGTCCTTAAAATTCCTCCGGCGGGCAGCGCCGAATGGCTAGCGCTGCCGGCGAGTCTGGTTCGTCAGGCGCGGGTCAACGGTATGCTGTCGCACTTCAATGCCTTGTTCGAAGGGGTTGCCATCGACCCGCAGGGCAGCCGCTTGTGGCTGGCCGCCGAGCGTGAGCGCCGCGGCCTGCTGGTGCTGCACAAGCCGCAGAGCCAGTGGGCCTGCAAGGGCGGCTGCGTGCTGATCAGCGAGACCGGCACTGAGCCGCCGCCGGCGCAACTGAACAGCGCGCCGGCGCCGAAAGACTTTTCCGATCTGACCTTCTTCGCCGACAAGCTGTACAGCCTGGAGCGCCAGGGCTATCGGATCTGCCGGCGCTCGCCGGTCAACGGCGAGGTCGAACGCTGCTGGTCGTTCGCCGCCGAGGCGCTGAATAATGAGGCGCGCCGCTATGGCAGCCAGCCGTTCGGCATGGCCGAGGGCCTGTGGCTCGACGCCACGGGAGCCTGGATCGCCTTGGATACCGGCCAGCAAACCCGCCAGGACGGCGAGCAGCGGCCGATCATTTGGCATTTCGCCGCCCCTGCTGCGGGCTGGGGCGCCAGCAAATGAGCGAGCAGGGCGCTGGCCGCCGCGCCGGGCGGGTCATGTGGGTCCTCGCCTGGGGCGCCGGACTGTTGCTGGCCACGCATTTGTTTGGCTTGTGGGAGCAGCGCCAGCACAATCCCAACCGTGCGCCGCAATCGGTGCGCGGCGAGGGCTATATCGAAGTGCGTCTGCTCAGCAGTCGCGGTGGCCACTATTTGCTCGACGGACAGATCGACGGCCAACAGGTGACCTTCCTGCTCGATACCGGCGCGACCCAGGTGGCGATCCCTGCGGCGCTGGCCGAGCGGCTTGGTTTGTCGCGGGGTGCGCCGATCGAACTGAGCACCGCCAATGGCCGTGTCACCGGCTGGCGGACCGCTCTGGCGCGTCTGCACTTGGGCGATATCGTGCTGCGGGATGTTGCCGCGCTGATCGTGCCGAATATGGATGGCGACGAGGTGCTGCTCGGCATGAGCGCCCTCAAACAACTCGAATTCACCCAGCGCGACGGCACCTTGCTGCTGCGCCAACACACTTCTCCGTGAGGCACGCATGAGCGAACCCCTCGATCTGAGCCTGGATGGCGTGGAGCGTCGCTCCCTCGCCGACTTCACCGAACAGGCTTATCTCAACTATTCCATGTACGTGATCATGGACCGCGCCCTGCCGCACATCGGCGACGGCTTGAAACCGGTGCAGCGGCGCATCGTCTACGCGATGAGCGAGTTGGGTCTGGACGCCGACTCCAAGCACAAGAAGTCGGCGCGTACCGTCGGCGACGTGCTCGGCAAGTTCCACCCGCACGGCGACAGCGCCTGTTACGAGGCCATGGTGTTGATGGCGCAGCCGTTCAGCTACCGCTACACGCTGGTCGACGGTCAGGGTAACTGGGGTGCGCCGGACGATCCGAAGTCCTTCGCCGCTATGCGTTACACCGAGGCGCGCCTGTCGCGCTACTCCGAGGTGCTGCTGTCCGAGCTCGGCCAGGGCACGGTGGATTGGGTGCCGAACTTTGACGGCACCCTCGACGAGCCGGCGACCCTGCCCGCGCGCCTGCCTAACATCCTGCTCAACGGCACCACCGGCATCGCCGTGGGCATGGCCACCGATGTGCCGCCGCATAACCTGCGCGAAGTGGCGAGTGCCTGCGTGCATTTGCTCGACGAGCCGAAGGCCACGGTCGCTGAGCTCTGCGAGCATATCCAAGGCCCGGACTTCCCCACCGAGGCGGAGGTCATCACCCCGCGTGCCGATCTGCTGAAGATCTATGAAACCGGGCGTGGCTCGGTGCGCATGCGCGCCGTGTACCGCGTCGAGGATGGCGACATCGTGGTCACTGCGCTGCCGCACCAGGTGTCCGGGGCCAAGGTGCTCGAGCAGATCGCCGCGCAGATGCAGGCCAAGAAGCTGCCGATGGTCGCCGACCTGCGCGACGAGTCGGACCACGAGCATCCGTGCCGCATCGTCATCATTCCGCGCTCCAACCGGGTGGATGCCGACGAGCTGATGCAGCACCTGTTCGCCACCACCGATCTGGAATCCAGCTACCGGGTCAACACCAACGTCATCGGCTTGGACGGCAAGCCGCAGGTCAAGGACCTGCGCACGCTGTTGACCGAATGGCTGGTGTATCGCGTCGGTACCGTGCGCCGGCGCTTGCAGTTCCGCCTGGACAAGGTCGAGAAACGCCTGCACCTGTTGGAAGGTTTGCTCACCGCGTTCCTCAATCTGGATGAAGTGATTCACATCATCCGCACCGAGGATCAGCCCAAGCCGGTGCTGATGGCGCGTTTCAATCTCAGCGATATCCAGGCCGATTACATCCTCGATACCCGCCTGCGCCAGTTGGCGCGCCTGGAAGAAATGAAGATCCGCGGCGAGCAAGACGAGCTGGCCAAAGAGCGCGACAAACTGCAAAGCCTGCTCGGCAGTGAAGCCAAGCTGAAGAAGCTGGTGCGTCAGGAAATCCTCGACGATGCCGTCAAGTATGGCGACGCGCGCCGTTCGCCGATCGTGTCCCGTGTCGAGGCCCGCGCGCTGTCGGAAACCGAGCTGCTGCCAACCGAGCCGGTCACCGTGGTGCTGTCCGAGAAGGGCTGGGTGCGCTGCGCCAAGGGTCATGAGATCGATGCCGAAGGTCTGTCGTACAAGGCCGGCGACGCGTTCAAGATTGCCGCTCCTGGGCGTTCCAACCAATATGCGGTGTTTATCGACTCGAGTGGGCGCAGCTACTCGTTGGCCGCGCATTCGCTGCCGTCGGCGCGGGGTCAGGGCGAGCCGCTCACCGGCCGGCTGACGCCGCCGCCAGGCGCCAGTTTCGAGTGCGTTCTGCTGCCCGAGGACGAGGCGTTGTACGTGATCGCCTCCGACGCCGGCTATGGCTTTGTGGTCAAGGGCGAGGACCTGCAGGCCAAGAACAAGGCGGGCAAGGCTCTGCTCAGCCTGCCCAGCGGCGCCAAGGTCGTGGCACCGCGCCCACTGGCCAGCCGCGAAGAGGATTGGCTGGCGGCGGTGACTACTGAAGGGCGTCTGCTGCTGTTCCCGGTCCGCGATCTGCCGCAACTCGGCAAGGGCAAGGGCAACAAGATCATCGGCATTCCTGGCGAGCGAGTCGCCAGCCGTGAGGAATATCTGACCGATCTGGCGGTTTTGCCGGCCGGCGCGACTTTGGTGTTGCAGGCAGGGAAGCGCACTTTGTCGCTAAAAAGCGACGATCTCGAGCATTACAAAGGCGAGCGTGGTCGGCGCGGTAACAAGCTGCCGCGGGGCTTTCAGCGTGTCGATAGCCTGCTGGTCGAGCCGTAAAGCTGATTGCAGAGCGATTCCAGTCATTAGCCAGGCTGGAGTCGGGCGCCACTTTCGCGGATGATATGCGCCTTGCGAAACGCGCCAGTTGGGCGCCTGGTGGACTGCCGGTCGGTGTGCACTGACTGCATGGTGGGAAAAATGATTGGATTGCGTGTCCCAAAACTCATTCTGCTGGTAGGGGTGCTCGGCCTGGCGGCTTGCGTAAGTCATCAACCGTTGCCGCTGTATAAGCTCGACAGTGGCGCCCCGAGCGTGTCCGAACATAAAGACGGCCCA
Organism: Pseudomonas sp. LS44; assembly: GCF_024730785.1. Classification (NCBI taxonomy): domain Bacteria; kingdom Pseudomonadati; phylum Pseudomonadota; class Gammaproteobacteria; order Pseudomonadales; family Pseudomonadaceae; genus Pseudomonas; species Pseudomonas sp. LS44. The sequence goes on along the minus strand of NZ_CP102830.1, from coordinate 3,809,095 downwards.
GCGGTTCTGCTTGGGCCGGTCGAGGTAGCCGATTACCTGCAGCGGGAAACGCTCTTGCAGCGCCAACCCGACGGCAGCCTGACTCCAGCGCCCGATGAACGCTGGGCCGGCAGTCTGGCGGCGGATATCAAGCAGTTGCTGTTGCATCAGCTGGCCTGGCGCTTGGATACCCAGCGCCTGGCATTGGCACCGGCGTCAGAAGGCTTCAGCGCGGATGCGCAGGTTCTGGTGTCGATCTCCCGGCTCGATTCCGGTCCGCAACAGCCGGCGGTGCTCGAAGCGCATTGGCGTGTGCTGGATAAGCGTGGCCAGCTCCGCGAAAGCCGTATGGTGCGATTGCAGGAAGCACATCAGGGTACGCCGGCCGATCAGGTCCGCGCGCAGAGCCTGCTGTTGCAGCGCATGGTCGAAGAGTTGGCGGTGGCGGTGCGGCCGGTGGCTCGGGAGCCAGCGCCGGTTGCCGAGACGCCGCGCAAGCCGGCGGCTGCCGCGGCGAAACCCAAGGAGCCCGAGGAGCCGAAGATTCCGATGGCCGCGCCAGTGCGTACCGACGTCGAGGTGTTTCGCTTCTAAGCGCTGCAACATTCCCAAAGCCCGCCCAGCGCGGGCTTTTTTATGTCCGTCTGGCGCGCAGCCAGAGGCGTACGGCGCCGCCGTCTAAGGCCAATGCGCCGGCCTTCAGCGCGCCGCCCAGGTCGCGCAGGGCCAATAACAACGAATGGCGGAAACCCCGATGGCCGAAGGCGCCGGCGTAACCGGTGCCTAGCTTGAAGGCGAGCGCATCGGCGTCGGGCAGGTAGCAGTCCGGCGACTAGCAATCGGCTAGAAATGACTCGGCCCCAGCGCTAGGCCAACGGCCCGCCTGGGGAGTGGATGGTTGATCGGGGGTGGTCATGGGCGCGCGCCGCACTCGATCAGTGCGGGCGGCCTTCGTGCATGCGCGTCAATTGCCGTTCGAGCAGTGACGGATACGGCTCCAGCAAGCGCTCGACGCAGCAGGCACCTTCCGGGCTGGCGATCGGCCGGATGCGCACCCGTTGACGTAGCAGGTTGTCGTCGGCCACGTCGCGTTCGACCAGCAGCAGATTGCGGCTGTGTTGTGATAGCGCCAGGGCGTTCTGCGCGGTCTCGCTGAGCAGTAGATCGCCTTGGCTGAGACCGTTCAGATTGTCGCCGTGAGTCAGGCCGAGTTGCAGTTGCAGGGTGATGCCGCTGTCCGCCACTTCAATCTGCAAGGCATGGCCGAGGGCGCGCATCAGTTCGCCGCAGCAGATGGCATGGGTCAGGTAATCATCACCGCTGGCCTTGCTGTGGAAAACGATCAGGCTGCCGCCGTCACTGAGGGTATGCAAGGTGCCCTTATAGAGCGCGGCGGCTTCTTCCAGGCAATCGCGATAGCGCTGCAGCAGATCCATCAGGCGTGCGCGTGGCAGGCGTCGCAGCTGTTCTTGCGCGCCCAGTTGAATGGCCAGCACGGCGCTCTGTTGCGGTTCGTCGACGATGACCGGGGGCGGCGCCTGCTCTTCCTCGAACAGCGGCTCGCGCAGTTCCACGAAGGGATCGTCCTCATCGATGCTGGTCAGGCGTGCCGCTGGTTTCAGGGGTGGCTCGCGAAGGTCATCATCCAGGTCGCCGTGATCGAAGCTGTCGTCGCGCAGATCACGGATTTCAAAACTGGGGCTCGGATCTTCTTCGTCTGGAAAATCGTCTTCTTCGCCGAAGTCGTGTTCGTCGATGGGCGCCGGCTCCGGCTCGGGTTTCTCTGGGACCAGGCGCGCCTGTAGCTGGCGGGCCAGATCGCCGATCTCGTCCTGGCGACCCGCGGCCGGAGCCGGATCGTCCGGATCGCGCAGCCACACGCGCAGCTGCATCAGCGGCGTCGACAGGTGTCGGCCCAGGCGCAGGCTCAACGACAGGGTCAAGGCCAGCAAGATCAGGCTAAGCAGGCCCATGCTCTGCAGGCTGATGGTCATCGGCTGCTGAAATTGCTGCATGTCGAGGCTGAGGCGAAGATGCCCGGCGATCACTTCCTGGAACGTAATCGGCGTGGAAAACAGCCCTTCGTTATCGCCGAGCATATTCTGTGTCGGCCGCGACCCCGCTTCGGCGAGGATGCGGTTATCGACGCTATAGATCGCGGCGTGGGCCACCAGCGGGTTTTTCACCAGGTTATTGAGCAGCACATTGAGGCTGAGGATGTCATTGGACACCAGGAGCTCAGTGGCCGAGGCGGCTGTCTGGGTGATCAGGCTCTGCCCCAGCGCGTCGGCTTGCTGCTGCATGGCCTGCTTGAATTGCAGACCCATGACCAGGGCGTAGATCACCAGTGCGAGCGCCACCAGCAATAAGCTGTGGCTGGCGACGCGCAAGGCGATCGGCACGCGCCGCTGGCGCAGGGCATGGAAGATCAACAGGAAGAAATTATCGGGTTTGACGGGCGCGGGCCGGTTCACAGAGCGCGGCTCTTATCGAATGAAGTTGCTGCGCAGTATAACGAGCGACCCTGATAGGGCAAAGCGCCGGGCGTGCCCGTATGGCGGTGAAAGTGGGTAGAATGAGCGCCTTTTCCACCGCGAGGGATGCGCTTTGCGCGAAATCGTCCTGATCAATATCACCGGCGAAGACCGCCCCGGGTTGACCGCTGCCATCACCGGGGTACTCGCCCAGGGTGGCGTGAATATTCTCGACATCGGCCAGGCCGTGATTCACGACACTTTGTCGTTTGGCATTCTGGTGGAGATTCCGGATACCGAGCAGGCCTCGTCGGTTCTCAAGGATGTGCTGTTCACCGCCTACAAACTCGACCAGCAGGTGCGCTTCACCCCGGTATCGGAAAGCGATTATCAGCAATGGGTCGGCGGGCAGGGCAAGCAACGGCACATCGTTACGTTGCTGACTCGCAAGGTGACCGCCGAGCAGTTGCAGCGGGTTAGTGCGATCACCGCCCAGTACGGGTTGAACATCGATCAGATCGATCGCCTGTCCGGGCGCATGCCGCTGGATTGCCCTGCCGAGCAAAGCCAGGGGTGCATCGAGTTTTCCGTGCGCGGCGAGTCGGCCGATCCGGCCGCGCTGCGCGCCGAGTTCCTCAGCGTGGCGCAGGAGCTGAATGTCGATATTGCCTTTCAGCAGGACACGGTGTTTCGCCGTAACCGCCGCTTGGCGGTGTTCGACATGGATTCGACGCTGATCGAGGCCGAAGTCATCGACGAGTTGGCCAAGGTCGCCGGTGTCGGTGAGCTGGTTGCCGATATCACCGAACGGGCGATGCGCGGCGAGCTGGATTTTCGCGCCAGCTTCAAAGAACGCCTGGCCTTGCTCAAGGGCTTGCCGGAGAGCGAGTTGGCCGCCATCGGTGCATCGTTGCGTTTGACCGAGGGCGCTGAGCGACTGTTTGCCGAGCTCAAGCGGCTGGGCTACAAGACCGCGATTCTCTCCGGTGGCTTCAGCTATTTCGCCAACCAGTTGCAGGCCAAGCTGGGTATCGACTACGTCTTCGCCAATGAATTGCAGATCGCCGATGGCCAGCTGACCGGTGTGGCCATCGAGCCGATCGTCGACGCGCAACGCAAGGCCGATCTGCTGCGCGAGTTGGCGCAGAAGGAAGGTCTGCAGCTGGAGCAGACCATTGCTGTCGGCGATGGCGCCAACGATCTGCCCATGCTTGGGCTTGCCGGCTTGGGCGTGGCCTTTCGCGCCAAGCCGCTGGTCAAGCAGTCGGCCAAGCAGGCGATCTCCACGCTCGGGCTGGACGGAATTCTGTATCTGCTCGGCTACCGCGATCGCGACGGCCAGGATTGATTGCGACATTCCGCTCAGAAAAAAGCCGCCCTCGGGCGGCTTTTTTCATGCGCGCTAGGACTATTCGTCGCCGGCTGAGAAGTCGTAGTCCATCGACTGGCTGGGACCCTGCAAGTAATAGCCCTGGATGTAATTGACCCCGGCCTGCCAGAGTGTGGCCAGCACGCTAGCGCTCTCCACGAACGGCACGATGGTCAGCTTGGCTTGCGCGTGGAGGCTGGCCAGCAAGGTTTTTAGCGCTTCCTGGCTCTCGGCGGTGGACAGGTCTTGCGAGTAGGAGCCGTCGATTTTGACGTAATCGACGTTCATGTATTTGAGCGTGTTGAACGGGTTGAGCGCGCAGCCGAATTGGCACAGGGTGACCTTGCAATGCAGTTCGGCCAGGCCCTGGGTCAGCGCCTTGGTTTGTTTCAGATAGGCAATCGCATCCGGTTCGTTGATCTGGAAGGCCAAGGCGTCGGAGGGTAGCCGCGCGGCCTTGAGGGCCACGCTGAGCCAAGGCAGCAAGGTTTGATCCTGCAGGCTGGCGCTGGACAGATGCACGAACAGGCAGGTGTTGTGACCCTTGGCGCGGTGGTCGGCGAGCAGCTTGATCGAGTTGAGGATCACCCAGCGGTCGATTTTCTCGGCCAGCCCGGCGTCCAAGGCCGCGCTGAGGAATTCGCTGGGCGGTACTTCCTTGCCTTGCGGATTGAGCAGGCGCAGCAGCACTTCGTAGTGCTCGTTGTTATCGCCACGCAGGCTGATAATCGGCTGGAACAGCAGGCGGAACTGGTTGTTATCCAAGGCCTGCTGAAGCATCGCCAGAACGTTGCCGCGATTGGCGGCGGCAGCCAGCTCGCTGGCCGGGCAATAGACGTTGAGGCCGTTGCCCTCGCTCAATTCGTCCGCGCAGCGGTGTGCGCGATTGATCACTTCCTGGGCTTTGGCGGTCGTTTCGTTGAGCCCGGCGCTGCCGATCGATAGCGTGGTTTGGACGGTGCGGCCGCTGACGTCGAACAGATGACTTTCGATCTTTTTCAGCAGGCTGTGCAGGCTATCCTGGCTCTGCTCCGGCGTTTGTCCGGGCTGCAGTACGGCGAACACGCCGTCGCCGAAGCGCGCCAGTTGCGCGTCGCGCGGGAAGTGCTGGCGCAACAGGTTGGCCAGGTCGGTAAGTAGCAAATCGATCCCGGCCAAGCCGACCTCCGCCAACAAGGCGGGATAGCGGTCGACGCGTACGTAGGCCAGGTTGGCCGGCTCGCTATTGCTCACGGCGCGCTGCGCGGCCGCATCCAGCAGCTCGATGAAGTGGGTGCGATTGAATAGGCCGGTGACCAGATCCTGGCTGCTGATTTCCCGCAGTTTCTCTTCCAGTTCGGCATTGCCGCTTTCGCCGCGAATCACCACCTGAATGCAGGGCTCGCCATCGTAGGTCGCCTGGGAAAACCCCATGCGGGCCTGGAAGTCCTGGCCGCTGGCTTTCATACCGCTACAGGCCAGCTCTGCGCCACCTTCGCTGCTTTGGTAGTTCTTCAGGAAGTCCTTGAATCGGCCCTGGTCGGCGCTGGCGATCAGATCGATCATTGGCATGCCTTCCAGCTCGTCGGCATCTTCATAGCCGAATAGCTGCAGGTAAGAGCGGTTGGCATAGACGTGCATGCCATCGTGCACATAGGTGATGGAGTCCACCGAGCTGTCGAGCAATAGCTGACAGCGTTTTTCTGCTTCGCGTAGAGCCACTTCGGCCGTGCGGCGGGCACGACGCTCTTCGAGGTTGGCCAGTTCGCGGTTGGCGACCAGGATCAGGCGTTCGTCTTCGCCTTGGGGCAAGGCATCCTGGGCGCCGAGAGTCAGGGCTTCGGTGACATCGTCGGAATCGTTGCCGACGAGCAGTTGAATCACCGGGATGTCCTTGGCCTGGCGGCGGATCGCGGTGATGGCTTCGCTGGGCTCGAGGTTTTCGCTGCTCGGTGCGGCGATCAGCAAGTCCCAGCTTTGTTGCAGGGCCTCCGCCAGGTCGTCGCTGGAGGTCAGGCGATGGACCCGCGTGGCGCGGCCGGCGTTGCGGAACAGGCTAACAAGGCGCTCGGCCTCGTTCTGCGAGTCTTCCAGAATCAGTAGCCGAATAGTTTTTTTTTCGATGGCCATGGTTTGCTTAAGTCTGCGCTAAACGGGAGCGAAAATGCGACAAATGGTAGGGGTTCGGCAATCTATAGTGACTTCCAAAGTGAGTCAAAATCTTCCTCGCCGCCGTCTTTAGGGCCTTTCTCGGCTGTGAGCGGTTTCCCGGTTGGCTCGCTGGGCGTCTGTTCCACGACGCGATATTCGAACTGATTGAAGCTGCCGCTGCCGGCTTGTTTGCGACTCAGTACGGCGCGGCGTTCATCGCCGTTGAGGTTGATCAGCACCTTGTTGCCTTCCTGGAAGGGCAGGCGCGGGGTGATGAGCGTTGCCGGGCGGGAAATCGCGCTGATTTCCGGCAGCAGCAGTGCGCGCAGGAACTGGCTGTTCTGTTCGGCCTTGCGCAGCAGTTGCAGTCCGCATGGCAGGGCGTGCGGGGCGATCAATTCGATCCCCATCTGCGTGCCGCCGCCGCGCACCTGACGAATCCAGCGCACCAAGGCAATACTCCAGCTTTGTTCCGGTGCGTCCTGTATGCCCAGTAGCTCGCCAGCTTGCAGCTGGGCGGGAACTTCCTTGGGCCAGCTCAGGCAATAACCGCCGGGACTGTGATTGACGATTGGCAAGGTATAGGTCGGATAGTCGTCGTTGCTGATATTGGTCAGTTCGGCTGTGCTTTGGGCCGGATGCGTGTACTGGATTTCCTCGAGCGGCATGCCCTTTTCCCAGTCATTTTGTTGCTGGGCGTCGAACGCGGTTCCCCATATATCGGGAGCGCCTGGTTTGCTATCGGCCTGGAAGACGGCGTTTTTGCTCTGCGGCGGATGCTTGAGCACTTCGTTGAATGGCATGCGCCCTGCCAGGTAATAGTGCAAGGCGCTCATGCCGATGTTGACGGTCAGAGTGCCCTGGCCCGGGGTGCGCTGGAAGGTTCGCTCGGCGATGTCACCCCACGCGGAGCTGAGGTGCTGCAGCAGGTCGAGGCTGACGGTATCCGGCATCAACAAACGCGACTGCGCGCGATTTTCCTCGGGCAGCAGCAAGTATTCCTTGATCGCATCGACCAGCGCTTGCGGATCGATACCGAGCAGGTTGTGCAGCTCGTTTTCCTGGAACAACGATTTGTAGCGCGGTGGACCATCGACCTGGGTGGCGACCACGAACAGGCTGCCTGGCTCGTCGGCCAGTTGCAGGTGCACCAAGGCGCTCCAAGGTTCCAGCACTTCGGCCAGGCGGGCGATGCTGCTTTGGCGCATCTGGTTGCAGCGCGCGCAGCCCAGTAGCAGAGCGACGATGTACGTCTGTTGCACGCTTAGCCCTGGGGTGTGGCGGGCCAGTTTGTCGCGTACCACCACGGTGTTCAGTTTGCGTTGAACGGCGATCTGATAGAGCTGATGCAGTTCGAGCCAGAGCCCTTCCGGGACTGGGCAATACAGCTGGCTGGCGCGAATCAGCGGGCCGCACAGGGCATGGGTGGCGCGCTGCAAGGCAACCGCGAGGAGTTCGGCGCGCTCGCGTTCACGCTCACGCCCGCCGCGCGGTGCTTCCTGGGTGATGATCAGCTTGTAGCCAGCGGCCAGGTGGTTCTGCAGGGCTTGGCAGAGGTTGGCGATCTTGCGCGGGCGCTCATCCAGCACGATGGCCTGGTTGAGGAAATGTCGTTCCAGATGCTTGCAGACGTAATAGACCTCGGCGCGCAGCAGCTCGAGCAGCTGCAGGCGATTGTCGCTCGGGGTAATCAGGTGATTGAGTTCAATCAGGCACTGATAAAGCTGGCGCGCGGTCTCGCCGAGATTGGCCTTGGGCAAGCCGGCGATCCAGCGCTTCAGATCGCGGAAATTAGGCTCGCAAAAAGACAAGCCCTGCTTGTTGGGAGTAGGCACACGTAACAGTAGATGAGGACTCTGTTTTTCCATGTAACTCGTTATCCATTGACTTGGATAATCCAACGACACAGGGCAGCGAGTCGTTTGAAAATACCGGTTTTTTCGAACTCTAGCAGTATCTTGCGAGCGCCGCAGCCGACCGAATTACGGGTCGGCGGACGGCTCACACTAGTCAGTATGCGCCAGCATTGGACTGACGTTACGCCGAAATGTGCGGCGCGCCAAAACGCTGGCCCATCCGGACCGGACTGTCGGCGGCGAGTTCAGCGGCCCATTGCACTTGCTCCGGACCAAACAACACGATGGCAGTGGAGCCCAGCTTGAAACGGCCCAGTTCTGCGCCTTTGGCCAGCTCGATTGGCGCGCGGGCGGCGGCATCGTAGCGAACGGTTTTCAGCTCGCGCTTGGGCGGCGTAATCAGCCCCGCCCATACCGTTTCGATCGAGGCGACGATCATCGCGCCGACCAGCACCACGGCCATCGGACCGCGCTCGGTGTCGAACAGACACACCACGCGTTCGTTGCGGGCGAACAGCTCCGGGACATTTTCCGCGGTCAGCTGGTTGACCGAAAACAGCCGTCCCGGCACATAGACCATTTCCCGCAGCGTGCCGGCCAGCGGCATGTGCACGCGGTGATAGTCCTTCGGCGACAAATACACCGTAGCGAAGCTGCCACCCATGAATGGTGCAGCGCGTTCGCTATCACCACCGAGCAGTTCGACCGCGCTGAAACCATGGCCTTTGGCTTGGAAGATGCGGCCGTGCTCGATTTTGCCGAGTTGGCTGATGGCGCCATCGGCCGGGCACAGCACCGCGTCGGCTCTGGAGTCGAGCGGGCGGGCGCCGTCTTTCAGGGCGCGGGTGAAGAACGCGTTGAAGTGCTCATAGGCGTGCAGGTCTTCGACTTGCGCCTCGCTCATATTTACTTCGTAGCGACGGGCGAACCAGTCGATCAGGCGGTTCTTGAACCAGGCCGCGCGGCATTCGGCGGCGAAACCGATCAGGCGCGACAACAGGTGATGCGGCAGCAGGTATTGGCTGAGGATGAACAAGCGGTCTTTCATGCGGATTCCTTGATGACGCGATTATTGCTCGACGGGCGTGTCGGGATGATTGCCCCATTCGCCCCACGAGCCGGCATAGCCCTTGACGCGCGGATAGCCGAGCGCCTTGGCCACCAGATAGGTGAAGCCGGAGCGGTGATGGGTTTGGCAATGGGTGATGATTTCTTTGTCTGGGGTGATGCCCAGGCCGGCCAGCACTTGCGCGATGTCTTCGCGGATGCGCAGCGCGCGGCTTGGATCCATGCCGGCGGTCCATTCGAAGTTGATCGCGCCGGGAACGTGTCCGCCCTTGCTGGCCAACACCTTCTCGCCGCGATATTCGGCGGGGCTGCGCGCATCCCACACGGCCAGATCCGCCGCGCCCAGACGGCTCTGCAGGTATTCGCGGGTGGCGGTTGGTGCCTCATGCAAGGTCAACGGCAACGGTCCACCGACTGGCTCGGGAACGCGTTGATCGAGCGCACGGCCGTCGGCCAACCAGGCATGCAGGCCGCCATTCAAATAGTGGTAGTTCGGGTGGCCGATGACATCCAGCAGCCAGAGGAAGCGCCCGGCCCAGCCGCCGCCCTCATCGTCATACAGCACGTAGATCGCGTCGGCGTTATGGCCCAGTTCGCCGAACAACGCTTCGAGTTGCGCCTGCGGCGGCAGCAGCCCGGGAATCGGCGGACGGCCGAGCTGGGTGCGCTTGGGATCGACGAAGTGGGCGCCGGGAATATGCCCTTCGGCGTAGCGCGCGGCGCTGGTCAGATCGACCAGGATCAACTCCGGCGCAGCCAGCCGGCTAGCCAGATCGGCTGGTTCGATGACCAGCGGCAAGGTAGAGAAGGCGGACATGATGATCTTCCACATGGAAAGTCGCGAATTGTAGCGGAAGCCGGCGTGCTTGAGGCGCTGCGCCCGGTTCAGGTTATCCAGTGTTTGTGTGGATAGCGCTGTGGATAACCTGGGGAGTTAGCGGTCGAGGCGACGGCCCAGCTGGGCTGCGGCGGGCTTGGTCGAAAACCGCTCAATCGGCGCGGGCGCTTGGATGCACAGCAGTGTTGCGGTGGGCGCGAATGGGTGCCGCTATTGCCCTGCAGGCCCCGTCAATCGGTGGTTGCGGAGGTTTTCTGCGGACTTGCTGAGAATCTGTAGATGGCTATCGGCGGGTCCGAGCGGCGCAGCGCGGTGCACCGGCCAGCTGCTCGGCTCAGCTATCCACCATTGTCGTGGATAGGATTGTGGATAACCTGAGGAGCGCTGAGGCCTGCGCTAGTGCGGCGAGGCTTTGCCGGGGTTGGTGGAAAACTGAGCAATACGTCGGTTATGCAACAGCGCCGCAGCGCCGCGCTTACCGGTGGCGGCTCGCTCAGTTACGCCGCAAGGTCAGCCAGGCGTCGACGCTATAAATCAGCAGGCCGAGCCAGATGCAGATGAACGCGGCCAGCTTGCTCGGTTCGAAGTGCTCGTCGAACACGAATACCGCCAGCAGCAGGACCAAGGTCGGCGCCACGTACTGGAGAAAGCCCAGGGTGGTGTAGGGCAAATCGCGCGCTGCGGCGTTGAAGCATACCAATGGCACCAAGGTGATCGGGCCGGCCGCGAGCAGCCAGAGGGCTTGCGGCGTGCTCCAGAACTCCGCTTGGCTGCTCATCGCCGTCGGATGCCAGAGCAGCCAGCCAAGCGCCAAGGGCAGCAACAACCAAGTCTCCACCACCAGCCCCGGCAGCGCGGCCACCGGTGCCTGCTTGCGGATCAACCCGTAGAAGCCAAAGGTCAGCGCCAGTGCCAGCGACACCCAGGGCAGGCTGCCGACCTGCCAGACCTGTTGGGCAACCCCCAGAGCGGCCAGCCCCACGGCCAGCCATTGCAGGCGGCGCAGGCGTTCGCCGAGCAGCAGCAGACCGAGCAGCACGTTGATCAGTGGATTGATGTAGTAACCGAGGCTGGCCTCCAGCATCCGCCCGTTGTTCACCGCCCAGACGTAGACCAGCCAGTTGCTGGCGATCAACAGTCCGCTGGCGCCCAAGACTGCAAAGCGGCGGGGATTCTCGCGCAGTTCGCGCCACCAGCCGGGATGCTTCCAAACCAGCAGCAGCGAGGCGCCGAACAGCGCCGACCAGAGCGCGCGGTGGACGATGATCTCCACTGCCGGCACCTGCTGGATCGCTTTGAAATAGAGCGGAAACAAGCCCCAGATGACATAGGCGCAAAGGCCCAAGAGATACCCGCGACGCGGGTTGGCGGTGGCCATGCAGATCCTTGTACGAGCGCTGACGGTAGGCCGCTGATTTTAGTCGCCAGGAGCGAGAACTGTCTGGTTGTTCAGTTTTTTACCGCCCGAAGGTGCAATGCACTCGAGTGAACCTTGGCGCCGGCGCCGCGGTCGATTGACAGTGCAATCAACAAGGAGAGATCACATGGATCTGGTTCGCATCATCATCGCCATCCTGCTGCCGCCACTGGGCGTGTTCCTGCAAGTCGGCTTCGCCGGCGCTTTCTGGTTGAACATCCTGCTGACGCTGTTGGGCTACATCCCGGGCATCGTCCACGCGGTGTACATCATCGCCAAACGTTAGGAGGCTGCTTATAGCTCACTCACAGCCTCGCCATCGCCACGCTGATGAGCAGCGCACTGCTCGCCGGCTGCGCCGCGGAAACCGTGGTGACCATGCGTGACGGCACGCAATATCTGATCAACTCCAAGCCGGATATCAAGAGCCTCGATGGCTACTACGAGTTCGAAGATATCGCCGGTAAAAAGGTCCGTGTACGCGCCGACGAGGTGTCGACCATCGAGGAGGAGGGCTAGGCGCAATCGACGGCGGGGGGAGTGCCATTTCGGCGCGCCTTTGTGTAGATTTGCAGCCCACGCCGGATTAGCTCAGCAGGTAGAGCAGCGCACTCGTAACGCGAAGGTCGTAGGTTCAATTCCTATATCCGGCACCATTGACATACTTTCGCCTTCTCCCCAGTTCACCCGGATAAGACGGAAGACAAGAGAAACCGGCCCCTTGAGCCGGTTTTCTTTTTTCCGGGTTCACCCGGGTTCGTCTGGATAGCGGCGCTTTTGTAGGGTGGGGTAGCCGCGTAGCGGCGCAACCCGCCGGAGTCGTCGGCCTGGACAGCAGCGTTCAGCCGGGTCGGTGGGTTATGCCTACGACTATCCGGCAGCACCTGCCTTTTCCTCGGCGGGAAACCGCAAGCCGGCAGTCGGCGCCGGGTTTTCGGTGCCGAAGGGCTGTGCATCCGCGCTTGGCGTTGCCGGTCGGTCTGTTCGTCAGTGCAGCGGCGAGGGTGGTGCAGGCGCTGGCCGTGGCTATCGTCAGCTCGCGCCGGTGGTCGTCCAGCCCAGTACGAAGCCCGCCAGCGCCAGGTAGCGGCCTGCCTTGGCCAGCGTCACCAGCAGGATGAATCGCCACAAGGGTTCGCGCATCGCCCCGGCCACCACGGTCAGCGGATCGCCGATGATCGGCAGCCAGCTGAGCAGCAGCGACCAGCAGCCATAACGCCGGTAGCGCGCCTGGACCTTGGCCAGTTGCTCGGCGTTGAGCGGGAACCAGCGGCGCTCGTGAAAGTGCTCGAAGTAGCGACCGAGCAGCCAGTTGACCAGCGAGCCGAGCACGTTGCCCGCCGTGGCGACGGCCAGCAGCGCCCAGGCGGCGTGCCGACCGTCGAGCAACAGCGCCACCAGCACGGCCTCGGACTGCAGCGGCAGCAGGGTGGCGGCACCGAAGGCGGCGAAGAACAGCGAGGCGAATGCCAGCACGGGAAGGGCTCGAATGCGGGGCGGCAATTCTCGGCGACCCGGCGGCGGCGGACAAGTGCGGCCAAAGGCTGGGCGGTGTGCATGCGGTTATGTATACATGCGGTGATACTTTTGTAGACAATAGTATGGGCGCTAGTCGAAACCTCGTCGTGTTAGTGTTCCTGGCCGCGCCGACAACATCTGAGCTATAGCCGAGTCGATTTCGCTTCTTTGCCGTTATATCTGGAACCCGCCATGTACAGAGTTTCCCCCCAGGAATTACGCCGCGGTTTTCGTACGCTGCTGAAATTCCCTGCCTGCTATCACACCGCCTCGGTGTTCGACCCCATGTCTGCGCGGATCGCCGCCGACCTCGGTTTTGAAATGGGCATCCTCGGCGGATCGGTGGCCTCGCTGCAGGTGCTGGCCGCGCCAGACTTCGCCTTGATCAGCCTCAGCGAGTTCGCCGAACAGGCCACGCGCATCGGTCGGGTGGCGCGCCTGCCGGTGATCGCCGACGCCGACCACGGCTACGGCAACGCGCTCAACGTGATGCGTACGGTGGTCGAGCTGGAACGTGCCGGTGTGGCGGCGCTGACCATCGAGGACACCCTGCTGCCGGCGCAGTTCGGGTGCAAATCCACCGACCTGATTCCGCTCGCAGAGGGCGTCGGCAAGATCCGCGCAGCATTGGAGGCGCGGGTCGATCCGGAGCTGGTGATCATCGCCCGCAGTCACGCCGGCGTGCAGACCACCGAGCAGGTCATCGAACGCGCCGTGGCCTATCAGGAAGCCGGCGCCGACGGCATCTGCCTGGTCGGGGTGCGCGACTTCGAGCACCTCGAGGAGATCGCCGCGCATTTGCATATCCCGCTGATGCTGGTCACCTACGGCAACCCCAAACTGCGCGACAACCAACGCCTCGCCGAGCTCGGCGTGCGCATCGTGGTCAACGGCCACGCGGCGTACTTCGCGGCGATCAAGGCCACCTACGACTGTCTGCGCGAACAGCGTCAGTTGGATGGCAGCATCGGCCTCAGCGCGTCCGAGTTAGCGCACAAGTACACCGAGCCGGAGGACTATCAGGCCTGGGCGCGCGAGTTCATGGACGTCCGCGAGTAGTGACGGTGGTTATCGCGAATTCATTCGCGATGCTCTGAGCGGCTATTGGCCTTCGCGGCCTATGGCCGCTCAGAACGTAGGGCGGGTGAAACCCGCGTGGTGCCTCTATCGGCGGGTTGCACCCGCCCTACAAGAGCGATGCGCAATTTCGTCTTTTCGTAGGAGCGGATTTATCCGCGATCATCGCAGTGCTCGTCACCCGGCTTGTAAAACGACTGACGGGCGCGCATATCTGGTCAATAACTGAACAGTTGCGGAGGTGCGCGATGGCCGGTGGCTGGACCAACGACGACAACATCCAGGAGCAGATCGACGACAGCATCGCCGATGCCATCGCCCGGGCGCGCAGCGAGATTCCGCGTGGCGAGAGCCTGACTCACTGCGAAGAGTGTGACGCACCAATCCCCGAGGCGCGGCGCCAGGCGGTTCCCGGCGTGCACCTGTGCGTGAGTTGCCAGAGCGTGCATGACCAGGAGCAGAAGGCCGTCAGCGGCTACAACCGGCGGGGCAGCAAGGACAGTCAACTGCGTTGAATTCTCCGCTATGGTTAGCGGCATATTGCCCGTCAGCCATCCGGAGTCCCCATGCCGAGCCTGCAGCATCGTCTGGTCGTCCTTGCCTTGCGGTTGATCCGCCGGAAACGGATCTGGGCCTCGATTCCCAACCTTCACGCCAGCCTCGCCGAGGTCCGCCAGAGCGGGCCGGAGCGGCCGTCCGAGCGATTACAGCGCGAGTTCGAGGTGCGCCACGAATGGCTCGACGGCCAGGAGCTCTACACCCTGGCACCGCGCGCGCCGATGGCCGGAGCGAAGCATCTGCTGTACCTGCACGGCGGTGCCTACGTGCGACCGATCAGTCGCTACCACTGGGGATTGCTGGCCGATCTGGTACGGCGCAGCGGCTGCACCATCAGCGTGCCGTTCTACCCGCTGGCGCCGGAACATACCTGCCAGCAGGCTCTGGCGTTCGCCCACAAGGCCTGGGCGCTGGCCCGCGAACGTGCCGGCAGCCAGCCGCTGTTGCTCGGCGGCGATTCGGCCGGTGGCGCGCTGGCGCTGGCGCTCGCCTTCGCCCTGCGCGAGCGGAACGAGGCGCTGCCGGAGTGGCTGCTGCTGATCTGTCCGTGGGCGGACGTGCGAATGACCAACCCCGCGTGCGCGGCGATCGAGCCGCGCGACCCGATGCTGGCGCTGGCCGGAACCCGCGAGGCCGGGCGCTTGTACGCCGGGGAGTTGTCGCTGGAGCATCCGTCGGTGAGCCCGCTGGAAGGCGAGTTCAGCGGCCTGCCGCCCCTGCTGCTGGTCGTCGGTACCCGCGATACAGCCTGTCCGGATGCCCTGCTGCTGGCGGATAGGGCCCGCGCCCAGGGCGTGACCGTCGACCTGGTGCGCGGCGACGGGCTGGTGCACGTCTGGCCACTGTTTCCGATCCCCGAGGCCGATGCCGTGCGCGAGCGGATGGCGTGCTTGCTGCGCTGAGTGGCGGGAGGCGCTTGGTCCCGCTGTTGCAAGCGTATCGTGCGCGCCGCCCGTCACTCGGCGAGCGAGCGATGCTGCGTCGAGCGTCGGCGGTCAGCCGTAGCGTTTCTTCGCCTCGATGGCCAAGCCGCTGCCGATGCTGCCGAACAGGTTGCCTTCGACCAGCCGCGCCTTCGGCAGCATCGTCGCGATGCTCTGGCGCAGCGCCGGCACGCCGCTCGAGCCGCCAGTGAAGAACAGCGTGTCGACTTGCTCGGCGCCGATCCCGGCGTCGGCCAGCAATTGGGTAACACCGCCGCGAATGCGCGTGAGCTGGCTGTCGATGGCCGCCTCGAACAGGCTGCGGCTCAGCTCGGCGACCAGCCCCGGCTCGACGCGGCCGAGGTCGATGGAGTGCTGCTCGCTATCGGTCAGGGCGATCTTGCTGTCTTCCACCTGCATCGCTAGCCAGTGCCCGGCGCGCTGTTCGATCAGGCTGAACAGGCGGTCAATGCCGGTGCCGTCGACGATGTCGTAGCGCATGTTCTTCAGCGCCAGCTGGCTCTTCTGCGCGTACGCCGCGTTGATGGTGTGCCAGGTGGCGAGATTGAGGTGGTAGCTGGTCGGCATGAAGGCGTCGCTCTTCATCCGGCTGCCGTAGCCGAACAGCGGCATCACGCCCTGCAGGCTGAGTTGCTTGTCGAAGTCGGTGCCGCCGATGTGCACGCCGCCGGTGGCGAGGATGTCATCCTGCCGCTCGGCCACTTCGCGGCGCTCCGGCGCCAGGCGCACCAGCGAGAAGTCCGAGGTACCGCCGCCGATGTCGACGATCAGCACCAGCTCTTCGCGCTCAATGCCGCGCTCATAGTCGAACGCCGCGGCAATCGGTTCGTACTGGAACGACACGTCCTTGAAACCGAGCTTGCTCGCCACCTCGACCAGGGTGTTTTGGGCCAGCAGGTCGGCCTGCGGATCGTCGTCGACGAAGAACACCGGCCGGCCTAGCACCACCTGCTCGAACTCGCGCCCGGCCGCCGCTTCGCCGCGCTGCTTGAGCTGGCCGATGAACAACCGCAGCAGTTCCTTGAACGGCAGCGCGCTGCCCAGCACGGTGGTCTCGCTCTTCAGCAGACTGGAGCCCAACAGGCTCTTCAGCGAGCGCATCAGCCGCCCTTCGTAGCCGTCCAGGTACTCGTGCAGGGCCAGGCGGCCGTACACTGGGCGGCGTTCCTCGGCGTTGAAGAACACCACCGAGGGCAGGGTCAGCTTGTCGTCCTCCAGGGCGATCAGCGGATCGACGTCGGGACGCCACCAGCCGACGGTGGAGTTGGAGGTGCCGAAGTCGATGCCGAGGGCGTTGGCGGGCTGAGCGAAAGTCATGGCGCAGGCGGTCCGGAAAAAACGGCCGCGCAGTGTACGCGAGCGCGCGGCGAAGTGCTGCGTCTGCGCGCGACGGTCCGACATAGAGCAGGCGGAACGCGTCAGGCGCTCTAAAGTCATAGCTCAGGCAGTGGCCGGTTAACCCGGTCAGCACTGGTTCCGTGCTCGCGGCTGGTCGACTGAAGGCAAAGGTGGCTCGATGGATTTCAAGGATTACTACCAGGTTCTCGGCGTTGCAGCGGACGCCGACAGCAAGGCGATCAAGACCGCCTATCGCAAGCTGGCGCGCAAATATCACCCCGACGTCAGCCAGGAGACGGACGCGGAGAATCGTTTCAAGGAAGTGGCCGAGGCCTATGAGGTGTTGAGCAACACCGAGAAGCGCGCCGAATACGATGAGCTGCGCAATTATGCCCAGCAGGGCCGACCCTTCGAGGCACCGCCCGGTTGGCAGTCGCGCAGTTCCGGCGGCTATGCCGACGAATTCGGTGGTGGTGGGCGGGATTTTTCCGACTTCTTCGAGTCCATCTTTGGCGCTAGCGGGCGCTCGCAGGGGCCGCAGGGTCACGCGCGCCGCAGCGCGCATCGCGGCCAGGATGTGGAGATGGAGCTGCCGATCTTCCTCGAGGACACCCTCGCCGAGGAAGCCAAGCAGGTCGCTTACCAGCTGCCGCAATACAGTGCCGATGGCCAGCCACTGGCGCCGCTGAGCAAGACCTTGAAGGTGAAGATTCCCGCCGGGGTCACTGATGGCGAGCGCATTAGGCTCAAAGGCCAGGGCGCGCCGGGTTTCGGCGACGGTGCGCCGGGCGACCTGTACCTGATCATCCGCCTGGTGCCGCACCCGCTGTTCGATGTGGAGGCACACAACCTGATCATTGTCGTGCCGCTGGCGCCCTGGGAAGCGGCGCTGGGCGCCAAGGTCGCGGTGCCGACCCTGGACGGCACGATCAACCTGACCGTCCCGGCCAACAGCCAAAGCGGCCAGCGGCTGCGGATCAAAGGCAAAGGCTTGGTCAACAAACTCGGTGAGCGCGGCGATCTGTACGCGTTGTTCAAAATTGTCATTCCCGCGCACGGCGACGAGCAGGCCCGGCAGCTCTGGCAGCAACTGGCTGAGCACGCCGCCTTCGATCCCCGCGCCGAATGGAGGAGCCGCTGATGGCCAGCCGTTTGATCATCCAGTTCAATTTGCAGGAGTTCTGCCAGTGCGCCGAACTCTCCACCGACTACGTCTACGAGATCGTCGAGCATGGGATTGTCGAGCCGCGCGGCAGGTTGCCGGAGGAGTGGTTGTTCGATGCCGCTGCGCTGGCGATTGCCAAACGCGCAGCGCGGATGCGCCGGGATCTGGATATCGAGTGGGCGGGCATCGCCTTGGCGTTGAATCTGCTCGATGAGCTGGAGCAGTTGCGCGCAGAGAACCGCCGGTTGCGGCAGCGTTTGGATAGATTCCAGTTGGAGTAGGGGCGCAGGGCTCCAATCCCGTGTGGCAGGCCCGCGACCTGCATGTTGGGCATCGCTGCGCTCAGCACCAACCTACCAGAGTTGCATCCCTGCACCGTAAATCCAGCAGGGCAACCTCGACGTAGGTTGGCGCTGAGCGCAGCGATGCCCAGCGCGATGACGCGGGGCGCCCTGGTTTTCAACCTCCAGACCAATCCGGCGTCACCACCCCCTCGCGCGCATAGCGGTGAATCGACGAATACGGCCAATCCACGGCGCGGCTTACGTAGCCATGCTTGAGCGGATTGCCATGGATGTAATCGATATGCCGCGCGAGGTCCTGCTCATCGCGGATCTGGTGCTCCCAATAACGCCGCTGCCAAATGCCGCGCTCGCGCTTGAGCCGGCGTGACAGCGTGACGGTTTCCAAGTGACCGATGGCACGGGAGAAACCGGCCTTGATCAACGACCAGCGCAGCGGGTAATTGGTGTCGTTTTCCGGCAGTCGCCAGAGCGCATGCAAGTGATCCGGCAACACCACCATCGCCAGGATCTCGAACGGATGCAGTGAACGCACATGGCGTACCGAAGCGCGCAACGCATCGATATGGTCGGTCAAGAGGGTTTGCGAACGGTCAGCCAGGTTGACCGTAAAAAAGAATGTGCCGCCCGGCACATAGGCGCGTCGATACCGCATAGCCACCATCCTTGGTGTGAGTGCAACCGGTGAGAGTGTAAGTCAATCGGGGAGGTGATCCCCAGCGGCAGGCCTACATGTTGGGCATCGCTGCGCTCAGCACCAACCTACCAAGGCGATCTCCTCACCTCGCGAATCCAGCAGGCCGACCTCGACGTAGGTTGGTGCTGAGCGAAGCGATGCCCAACAAGACACCGCCGCCCTCGCTCGACAGACGAGCAAGGGCTCGTTTGCACGATCTCAAAACAAGAAATAACGCTGCGCCAGTGGCAACACCTCGGCCGGTTCGCACCACAGCAGTTGGCCATCCGCCTTGACCTGATAGGTCTGCGGATCGACTTCGATCTCCGGCAAATAATCGTTGTGGATCAGGTCGGTCTTCTGCACGTCGCGGCAGCCTTTGACCACGGCGATGCGCTTCTGCAGGCCGAGCTGTTTGGGAATCCCCGCGTCCAGCGCCGCCTGGCTGATAAAGGTCAGGCTGGTGGCGTGGCGGCTGCCGGCGTAGCTGGCGAACATCGGCCGGTAGTGCACCGGCTGCGGGGTGGGGATCGAGGCGTTGGCGTCGCCCATCAGGCTGGCGGCGATGGCGCCACCCTTGAGGATCAGCGTCGGCTTGACCCCGAAGAACGCCGGGCGCCAGAGCACCAGGTCGGCCCATTTGCCGACTTCGATGGAGCCGACTTCGTGGCTGATGCCGTGGGTGATCGCCGGGTTGATGGTGTACTTGGCGATGTAGCGCTTGATGCGGAAGTTGTCATTGCCCGCGCCGTCGCCGGGCAGGGCGCCGCGCTGCAGCTTCATCTTGTCGGCGGTCTGCCAGGTGCGGATGATCACCTCGCCGACGCGGCCCATGGCCTGGCTGTCCGAGCTGATCATCGAGAACGCGCCGAGGTCGTGGAGGATGTCCTCGGCGGCGATGGTCTCGCGGCGGATGCGGCTTTCGGCGAAGGCCACGTCTTCGGCGATGCTCGGGTCGAGGTGGTGGCAGACCATCAGCATGTCCAGGTGTTCGTCGATGGTGTTGCGGGTGAACGGCCGGGTCGGGTTGGTCGAGCTGGGCAGCACATTCGGAAAGCCGCAGGCCTTGATGATGTCCGGCGCGTGACCACCGCCGGCGCCTTCGGTGTGGTAGGTGTGGATGGTGCGGCCCTTGAACGCGGCGAGGGTGGTTTCGACGAAGCCGGACTCGTTGAGGGTGTCGGTGTGGATCGCCACCTGCACGTCGTACTGGTCGGCGACGCTCAGGCAGTTGTCGATCGCCGCCGGGGTGGTGCCCCAGTCCTCGTGCAACTTGAGGCCGATGGCGCCGGCCTTGACCTGCTCGATCAGCGGCTCGGGCAGCGACGCGTTGCCCTTGCCGGTGAGGCCGATGTTCATCGGGAAGGCATCGGCGGCCTGCAGCATGCGCGCCAGGTGCCAGGGCCCGGAGGTGCAGGTGGTGGCGTTGGTGCCGGTGGCGGGGCCGGTGCCGCCGCCGATCATGGTGGTCACCCCGCTCATCAGCGCTTCTTCGATCTGCTGCGGGCAGATGAAGTGGATGTGGGTGTCGATGCCGCCGGCGGTGAGCAGCATGCCTTCGCCGGCGATCACCTCGGTGCTGGCGCCGATGGCGATGGTCACGTCGGGCTGGATGTCCGGGTTGCCGGCCTTGCCGATGGCGGCGATGCGCCCGTCCTTCAGGCCGACGTCGGCCTTGACGATGCCCCAGTGGTCGATGATCAGCGCGTTGGTGATCAGCGTGTCGACCACCTCGGCGGCGAGCAGCTGGCCCTGGCCCATGCCGTCGCGGATCACCTTGCCGCCGCCGAACTTCACTTCCTCGCCGTAGGTGGTGAAGTCCTTCTCGACTTCGAGCCACAGGTTGGTGTCGGCCAGGCGCACCTTGTCGCCGACGGTGGGGCCGAACATGTCGGCGTAGGCTTGGCGGGAAATCTTCATCGCTCGTTCCTTGTCATGTGTCCGGTCTCGCGCTTGGATGCGGGCCACGGGGTTGTTTCGTTCACGGCAGACAGTCCCCTCTCCCATTTATGGGAGAGGGCTAGGGAGAGGGGAGACAAGCGGCCCGCGCGCGCTGTTGGTCACAAATCGCCCATCACCCGGCCGGCGAAGCCATACACGCGGCGCAGGCCGGCCAGTTCGACCAGCTCGACCTCGCGGCTCTGTCCCGGCTCGAAGCGCACCGCGGTGCCGGCCGGAATGTTCAGGCGCATGCCGCGTGCGCTGGCGCGGTCGAACAGCAGCGCGTCGTTGGTTTCGAAGAAGTGGTAGTGCGAGCCGACCTGGATCGGCCGGTCGCCGCTGTTTGCCACGTTGAGGGTCAGAGTGCGGCGGCCGGCGTTGAGCTCGATCTCGCCGTCCTGGATCTGGTATTCGCCGGGGATCATCTGTGGGTCACTCCAGGATCAGTTGCATAAAAGTGAGATCCAGCCAGCGGCCGAACTTGCGGCCGACCTGGGGCATCTGCCCGCAGATGACGAAGCCGAGGCGTTCGTGCAGGCGGATCGAGGTGCTGTTCTCGCGCTCGATGGCGGCGACCATGACGTGCAGTTTGGCCGCCCGGGCGCGTTCGATCAGCGCTTGCATCAACGCCGGGCCGAGGCCCTGGCCGCGCTGGTCGCCCCGCACATACACCGAATGCTCGACGGTGTGGCGAAAGCCTTCGATGCTCCGCCAGGTGCCGTAGCTGGCATAGCCGAGCACCGCCCCCTGGGCGTCGCGCGCGACCAGCACGGGAAAGCCGGCGGCGTGGCGCTCGCTCAGCCAGGCGCGGCGGTTGGCCAGGTCCACCTCGGTTTCGTTCCAGATCGCCGTGCTGTTCAGCACCGCGTCGTTGTAGATCGCGAGGATGCCGGGTAGATCGGTTTCGCCGGCGTTGTCGAGCAAATGGGACATAGGTTCACGTCGGTCAGGGCGGTGATCGGGTAGGGCGGGTGCAACCCGCGCGGGGCTGCTGTGGGTTGCACCCGCCCTACGGTTACGCAATCGGTTGGTGGACGGTGACCAGCTTGGTGCCGTCGGGGAAGGTAGCCTCGATCTGAATCTCCGGAATCATTTCCGGCACGCCTTCCATCACCTGCTCGCGGGAGAGCAGGGTGGTGCCGAAGTGCATCAGCTCGGCGACCGTGCGGCCATCGCGCGCGCCTTCGAGCAGGGCGGCGGAAATCAGCGCCATGGCTTCCGGATAATTCAGCTTGAGACCGCGCGCCAGGCGCCGCTCGGCGACCAGGCCAGCGGTGAAGATCAGCAGCTTGTCTTTTTCTCTGGGTGTCAGGTCCATGGTGCGTCCGTGTGGTTCGGTAGGAGCGAATTCATTCGCGATGGGGCGGTTCGGTGGCGCCGATGATCGCGAATGAATTCGCTCCTACAGGTTCGTCGGTAGCGGCTCGTAGCCCGGATGCAATCCGGGAGCGGAGTAGCCGGATTACGTACTCCAGATGCGTGGTGGCACCGCCTCGCGACCGAGCAGCGCCGGGCGCAGCAGGCGCCACAGCGCGATCAGCCAGGCGCGGGCGTGCAGCGCTTCGCTGGCCAGGCAGCGTGCAACCAGCAGGCCGGGCAGCTGGGTCAGGTCGCCGCGCACCGCGCAAGGCAGTTCGCGGCAGCGTTCGAGTAGCTCGGCGTCGATCTCGCCGCTGACCAGCAGCGTGGCGAATACCGGCTGGCCGGCGAGACCGATCGGCGAGTCGAGTAGGCCGTCGCCACCGATCACGCGTTGGCGTTCGTGCCAGAGCAGCTGACCGTCGCGTCGGATATCCACGCGCGCCTGCAGATGGCCGTCGGCGAAGCGCTCGCCGGCCGCCGGGCGACCGAGTGCGACGATGTCCCAGTAGCACAGGCGGGCGTCGCCTTCGAGTTCGATGCGGGTGGTCAGTTCGGCCTGGGCGGCGGAATAGACGATGGTTTCCTGCGGTAGCCATTCCAGGGTGGCGCCGGCGGCGACGCGCAGGTCGAGGGTTTGATAGGCCGGGCCGGCGGCGCGGTACCACTTGGCGGCGCCGGGGCTGGTCAGCTGCGCCCAGGCGTGTGCGCCGACGCTCACGTCGATGCCCAGGCGATCACCGCCGGCGATGCCGCCGGGTGGGTGGACGATGATGTGTTGGCAGACCTGCGGCCCCTCGGGGTAGAGGTGCTTCTGCACCCTAAGCGGGCCGAGGTGGCGACGCTGCACCGGACGGGTGCACTCGTCGAAGCGAGCATAGGCCAGCTCCAGTTCGGCATGCCAGCTGGGCGTGAACAGAGCAGCGGGGCGGTTCATGACAGGCGCGGTGGTCCGTGCGAAAAGTTGACCACCTGGCCAAGCAAGAGGCGTGCCTCGGGCCAAAGCGGTGCGCGGAGAGGCGTAGCCCGTAGGATGGGTCGAGGAGCGCAGCGACGATACCCATCATGGCCACGATGGGTATCGCTTCGCTCGACCCATCCTACGAGTTTCTTAAATCGCCACCAGGCCGCGCACGCCCTCGGCGTCCATGTCCGCACCACGGCCCTGCTGGACGATCTCGCCGCGCGCCATCACCAGGTACTGGTCGGCCAGTTCGGCGGCGAAGTCGTAGAACTGCTCGACCAGCAGGATGGCCATGTCGCCGCGCTCGGCGAGCTTCTTGATCACCGCGCCGATCTCCTTGATCACCGAGGGCTGGATGCCCTCGGTGGGCTCGTCGAGGATCAGCAGGCGCGGCTGGCTGGCCAGCGCGCGGCCGATCGCCAGCTGTTGCTGCTGGCCGCCGGAGAGGTCGCCGCCGCGCCGCGCCTTCATCTGTTCCAGTACCGGGAACAGCTCGTAGATAAACGCCGGCACGCTCTTGGCGTCTTTGGCGCCGAAGCGCGACAGGCCCATCAGCAGGTTTTCCTCGACGCTCAGGCGCGGAAAGATCTCGCGACCCTGCGGCACGTAGGCGATGCCGGCGTGCACGCGCTGGTGCGGCTTGTAGCCGGTGATCGGTTTACCTTCCCAGGCGACCTGGCCTTCCTTGCTCGGGATCAGGCCCATCAGGCATTTCAGCAGGGTGGTCTTGCCCACCCCGTTGCGGCCGAGCAGGCAGGTGACTTCGCCGATCTTCACGTCGAACGACAGGCCGCGGAGGATGTGGCTGCCGCCGTAGTACTGGTGGAGCTGTTGGACTTGCAGCATGGGGATGTCCTTGTCGTCTTGTCGGTGGACAAGCCTGCGGCGTTGTCCACCCTACGGATGTCTGGGCCCGGTGTAGGGTGGATGGCCGAAGCCATCCACCGATCGGTGTCATGGGTGGATGAGCTGCGCGTCATCCACCCTACAAAATCTCATTTCGTAGGATGGGTTGAGCGAAGCGATACCCATGCGGATATGCCATGTTGGGTATCGCTGCGCTCAACGCCAACCTACGTGATGCTCAGCGTTAGCGACCGAGGTACACCTCGATCACCCGCTCGTTGCCCTGCACCTCATCCAGCGAGCCTTCGGCCAGCACGCTGCCCTGGTGCAGCACGGTGACGTGGTCGGCGATGCTGCCGACGAAGCCCATGTCGTGTTCCACCACCATTAGCGAGTGCTGGCCGGCGAGGCTCTTGAACAGCTCGGCGGTGAACTCGGTCTCGGCGTCGGTCATGCCCGCCACCGGCTCGTCGAGCAGCAGCAGTTGTGGGTCCTGCATCAGCAACATGCCGATCTCGAGGAACTGCTTCTGGCCGTGGGAGAGCAGGCCGGCGCTGCGATGGCGGGCGTTCTCCAGGCGGATGGTGGCGAGCACCTCGTCGATGCGGTCGCGCTGCTCGCCGGAGAGCCGTGCGCGCAGGCTGGCCCACACTGACTTGTTGGTCTTCTGCGCCAGTTCGAGGTTCTCGAACACGCTGAGCGCCTCGAACACCGTGGGCTTCTGGAACTTGCGGCCGATACCGGCCTGGGCGATCTCGACCTCGCTCATCTGCGTCAGATCAAGGGTTTCGCCGAACCAGGCCTGGCCGCTGTTGGGCCGGGTCTTGCCGGTGATCACGTCCATCAGGGTGGTCTTGCCGGCGCCGTTGGGGCCGATGATGCAGCGCAACTCGCCGACGCCGATGTACAGGTTCAGGGCATTCAGCGCCTTGAAGCCGTCGAAGCTGACGCTGATGTCTTCCAGGGTCAGGATGGTGCCGTGGCGCACGTCGAGGCCGGGTTCGACGCGACTGCCGAGGCCCAGCGCGTCGCGGCTGGTGCCGGCGTCGCGATTCGGATTATAGGCCGGTTCGAGCATGAATTCCGGGGTGGCGGTGACTCTCATTCGGCTTTCCCCCGCTTGAGCAAACCAATGACACCTTTGGGCAGGAACAGCGTGACCACGATAAACAGCGCGCCGAGGGCGAACAGCCAGTACTCGGGGAAGGCCACGGTGAACCAGCTCTTCATGCCGTTGACCAGGCCGGCGCCGAGCAGCGGGCCGATCAGCGTGCCGCGCCCGCCGAGGGCTACCCACACGGCGGCCTCGATGGAGTTGGTCGGCGACATCTCGCTGGGGTTGATGATGCCCACCTGCGGCACGTACAGCGCGCCGGCCAGACCGCACAACACGGCACTCAATACCCAGATAAACAGTTTGTAGCCGCGCGGGTCGTAGCCGCAGAACATCAGGCGGTTCTCCGCGTCGCGTAGCGCGGTGAGTACCCGGCCGAACTTGCTGCGCGCCAGCTTCCAGCCGAGCAGCAGGCTGCCGACCAGCAGCAGCACGGTGCAGAGGAACAGCGCGGCGCGGGTGCCCGGCGCGGTGATCTCGAAGCCGAGGATGCTGCGGAAGTTGGTGAAGCCGTTGTTGCCGCCGAAACCGGTCTCGTTGCGGAAGAACAGCAGCATGCCGGCGAAGGTCAGCGCCTGGGTCATGATCGAGAAGTACACGCCCTTGATCCGCGAGCGGAAGGCGAAGAAGCCGAACACCAGGGCCAGCAGGCCGGGGGCGAGGACCACCAGGGCCAGGCACCAGAGGAAGCTCCCGGTGCCGTACCAGTACCAGGGCAGCTCGGTCCAGGCGAGGAAGCTCATGAACCCGGGCAGCCCGTCGCCGGCCGACTGGCGCATCAGGTACATGCCCATGGCGTAGCCGCCGAGGGCGAAGAACAGGCCGTGGCCAAGCGACAAGAGCCCGGCGTAGCCCCACACCAGGTCCAGCGCCAAAGCGACGATGGCGTAGCAGAGGATCTTGCCGATCAGGGTCAGGGTGTAGGCGGAGACGTGCAAGGCATGCTCGGCCGACAGCAGGTGCAGCAGCGGCAGGGCGATGAGCACGGCGAGCACTAGCGCGCCGACGGCCAGGCTCAGCTGCGGGCCGAGCTTGGTGCCGGCGCGGGCCAGCAACGTTTGATTGAGGGGCATGGTCATTAGTCAATCACCCTGCCTTTCAAGGCGAAGAGGCCCTGCGGGCGTTTCTGGATAAACAGGATGATCAGCGCGAGGATGAGGATCTTGCCCAGCACGGCGCCGATCTGCGGTTCGAGGATCTTGTTGGCGATGCCCAGGCCGAAGGCCGCCAGCACGCTGCCGGCCAGCTGGCCGACGCCGCCGAGCACCACCACCAGGAACGAGTCGATGATGTAGCTCTGGCCGAGGTCCGGACCGACGTTGCCGATCTGGCTCAGCGCCACGCCGCCGAGCCCGGCGATACCGGAGCCGAGGCCGAAGGCGAGCATGTCCACACGCCCGGTCGGCACGCCGCAGCAGGCTGCCATGTTGCGGTTCTGGGTGACCGCGCGGACGTTGAGGCCGAGGCGGGTCTTGTTCAGCAACAACCACGTCAAGGCAACGACAAAGAGCGCGAAGCCGATGATCACGATGCGGTTGTAGGGCAACACCAGATTCGGCAGCACCTGGATGCCGCCGGACAGCCAGCCGGGGTTGGCTACTTCGACGTTCTGCGCGCCGAACAGCACGCGCACCAGCTGGATCAGCATCAGGCTGATGCCCCAGGTGGCCAGCAGGGTTTCCAGCGGGCGACCGTAGAGGTGGCGGATCACCGTGCGCTCGAGGGCCATGCCGATGGCGGCGGTGACGAAGAACGCCACCGGCAGCGCGGCCAGCGGATACAGCGCCAGGTAGTCGGGGGCCAGACGCTGGAACCCCAGCTGCACCAGGTAGGTGGCGTAGGCGCCGAGCATCAGCATTTCGCCGTGGGCCATGTTGATCACCCCGAGCAGGCCGAAGGTGATCGTCAGGCCGAGGGCAGCGAGCAGCAGGATCGAACCGAGGCTCATGCCGCTGAACGCCTGGCCGAGCAGTTCGCCCAGCAGCAGGCGGCGCTTGACCTGGGCCAGGCTGGTCTCGGCGGCGGTGCGCACCGTGGCGTCGGCTTCCACGCCGTCGGCCAGCAGCGCTTCCAGGCGGGTCTTCGCCAGCGGGTCGCCGGTGGCGCCGAGTAGGCGCACGGCATTCAGGCGGACGGCCGGGTCGGGATCGACCAGTTGCAGGTTGGCCAGCGCCAGGGCTAGGGCGTCGCGCACCGCCTCATCGCTTTCCGTGGCGACGCGACCATTGAGCAGGGCGAGCTGCGCCGGCTTGGCGGATTTCTGCAGCTGGCGGGCGGCTGCCAGACGCACGGCCGGGGCGTCGGCGAGCAGCTGGTGGCTGGCCAAAACGGTGGCTAGCAGGCCGCGCAGGCGGTTGTTCAGGCGCAGCTGTTTGGGCGGGCTGGCGGGCGGTTGGTCACCTTCGGCGGCGTGGAACTGGCCGCCTGCTTCGATGAATGGGGTCTTGCTGCTGTCGGCAGCCAGGCGGCCTTGTTGCAATGCGTCGAGCAGCGGCAGACGCGCCGGGTCGGGTTTGGCGGCCCAGCTTTCCAGCAGCTTGGCTTGTTGAGCCGGGTTGGCCGCAACGAAATCATTGGCATCGCCGGCGTGGGTGGTCATCGGCAGCAGGAGCAGTGCCAGTGACAGCAGAAAGGGGTAGAGGGCAGTGGGCATAGCAAGGTCCTTCAGGTCGCCGCTAGCGTCGTAGCCCGGATGCAATCCGGGATCGGTTATTCCCGGATTACATCCGGGCTACGGTCCTGTGGCATGGCTATCTCGTGGAGCGAGGTTCACGTGGGGCAGCAGAGGTAGGTTGGCGCTGAGCCGAAGGCGATGCCCAACAACCGGTCCGGAGGGACCGGCAGGGTTGCCGGCGGCCACCACGGGAACCGCGAGCGGTTCCTTGTTGGGCATCGCTGCGCTCAGCGCCAACCTACGCACGTAACCTGCGTTGCAGCATCAGTTGCTCTTCACCGCGTAATCCGGCTTCTTGTCGTTACCCGGGATGAACGGGCTCCACGGCTGGGCGCGGATCGGTCCTTCGGTCTGCCAGACGACGGAGAACTGGCCGTCGGCCTGCACTTCGCCGATCATCACCGGCTTGTGCAGGTGGTGGTTGGTCTTGTCCATGGTCAGGGTGTAGCCGGACGGCGCGGCGAAGGTCTGCCCGGCGAGCGCTTCGCGGACCTTGGCGACGTCGGTGGACTTGGCCTTCTCGACCGCCTGCGCCCACATGTGGATGCCGACGTAGGTGGCTTCCATCGGGTCATTGGTCACCGCGGTGCTGTAGTTGGGCAGGTTCTTGGCCTTGGCGTAGGCTTTCCACTGCTCGACGAACTTGCCGTTGACCGGGTTCTCCACCGACTCGAAGTAGTTCCAGGCGGCCAGCTGGCCGACCAGCGGCTTGGTGTCGATGCCGCGCAGTTCTTCTTCGCCGACCGAGAAGGCCACCACCGGGATGTCGGTGGCGTCGATGCCCTGGTTGGCCAGTTCCTTGTAGAACGGCACGTTGGAGTCGCCGTTGACGGTGGAGATCACCGCGGTCTTGCCGCCGGCGGAGAACTTCTTAATGTTGGCGACGATGGTTTGATAGTCGCTGTGGCCGAACGGGGTGTAGACCTCTTCGATGTCCTTGTCGGCGATGCCCTTGCTGTGCAGGAAGTTGCGCAGGATCTTGTTGGTGGTGCGCGGGTAGACGTAGTCGGTGCCGAGCAGGAAGTAGCGCTTGGCAGCGCCGCCGTCCTCGCTCATCAGGTACTCGACGGCCGGGATGGCTTGCTGGTTCGGCGCCGCGCCGGTGTAGAAGACGTTTGGCGACATTTCCTCGCCTTCGTACTGCACCGGGTAGAACAGCAGGCCGTTGAGCTCCTCGAATACCGGCAGCACGGATTTGCGCGACACGCTGGTCCAGCAACCGAACACCACGTCGACCTTGTCCTGGGTCAGCAGTTGGCGCGCCTTCTCGGCGAACAGCGGCCAGTTGGACGCCGGGTCGACCACCACCGGCTCGAGCATCTGGCCGTTGACCCCGCCCTTGGCGTTGATCTCGTCGATGGTCATCAGCGCCATGTCTTTCAGCGAGGTCTCGGAAATCGCCATGGTGCCGGACAGCGAATGCAGGATGCCGACCTTGATGGTCTCGGCGGCCTGAATGGTCCAGGTCATGCCCATGGCGGCGATGGATGCGGAAAGGGTGAAAGCCTTGATCAGGCTGCGACGTTGCATAGTGCGATCTCCATTCACAAAACGTGTTTTAAAAGTGGACTTCGTCGGCATTCATCGAGGTTCTTGTCGTCACGGCGTCTGGGCGCCAGTGCTCCTTTCTACTGCGGCCTCGGCAAGGCATTCAGCAATAGGCGTGCCGGCTGCGCGGCAAGCGCATAAGCGCGGGCTTTTCGGCGATGGAGCACGCGGTGGTTGAGAATCCGTTGCACCTGGACGGTGCGAAAGTAAGCGGACACGGTGGCGGATGCGCGGTGTTGCACCACGTGTGTGCGCAAGCGTGCGGCAGATCGGGGCGGGCTCTCCAGGCCGGGGCGCCTGGCTACTCGAGGGGTGGCCGGATGACGCCAGAGCCGTAGGATGGGTCGGGACGCGCAGTCTGAGCGTAGCGATACCCATCACAATCCAACCGCGCGGGTATCGCTGTGCTCAACCCACCCTACAAAAGCGCAGCGGTCGCCGTAGACCTTGAGCAGACGCACAGCCCGCGGTCGGCAGCGGCGGCGGGTTTTCCGCCGGCCTTTTAGATATGAATGCGGACCTCAGCCGAGCAGGTAGTTCTTCACCCCGGTGAAGATGATCTGCGCCGCCAGCGCGCAAACGAACAGGCCCATCAGGCGGCTGACGATCTGCAGACCCTGCTCGCCGAGCAGGCGTTCGAACAGGTCGGAGAGATAGAGCACCACGCCGACGGTGAGGCTGGCCAAAACGATGGCCAGAACGGCGATCAGCTTGTCGTTCCAGTGCACCTGGCCGGCGCCCATCACCAGCATGGCGCCGATCGTGCCGGGGCCGACCGTCAAAGGGATGGTCAGCGGCACGATGGTGACGTCTTGTTGCACGTTGTCGCTCTGCACCACCGACTTGCCCTGGGCCATGCCCAGCGCCGAGATGAACAGCACGCTGCCGGCACCGATGCGGAAGGCGTCGATGGTGATGCCGAACCCGATGAAGATCGTCTGCCCGAACAGGTACAGCAGCACGCTGGCAATCACCACGCCGAGGGCGACTTTCCAGGCCAGCTTCTTGCGTTCCTTGGCCGTGTAGCCGCGGGTCAGGCTGATGAAGCACGACAACACGAAGAACGGGCTGTAGAGCACCAGCATCTTCAAATACAGGCTGAACAGCTCGGAATGCATGGACTGGGCTCGTGCGGGTGGGTTGGCTGTTAGTGTAGGGGCGGATTTATCCGCGAGCCGGGGCGACTCGCGTAATGCCTATATCGCGAATGAATTCGCTCCTACAGGGTGGTTACTCAGGACAGCGCGTTGCTTTGCTCGCGCTGGCGGCGTGCCTCGCGCTCGCTGACCCAGAATGCGATCAGCTCGCGCAGCTGCGACATTTCCACCGGCTTGGCCATGTGGCCGTCCATGCCCACTTGGCGTGCGCGCTCCTTGTGCTCGCTGAGAATATGCGCGGTGAGTGCCACCACCGGGGTGCGTCGGCGCTGCTCCTGCGCTTCCCAGCTGCGCAGCCGCTCGGTGGCGGAAAAGCCGTCGAGCACGGGCATTTCGCAATCCATCAGCACCAGGTCGTATTGCGTGGCCTGCATGGCGTGCAGCGCTTCTTCGCCGTTGCTGGCAGTGTCCGGCTGCAGGTTGAGCTTGCCGAGCATGCCGCGGATCACCTTGGTGGAGATGCTGTTGTCTTCGGCGACCAGGATGCGGAAGTCTGTCGGCACCGGCAGCGCCGTGTTGGCGGCAGCGTATGGCGGAACAACGGAGCCGCTGTAGCGCTGGGCCAATTCGTCGGCCAGGGTGGTCTTCAGGGTGTAGCCGGCTACCGGCTTGGCGAGGATGCGCTTGATCCCGGCGTTGCGCGCGATCACCTTGCTCGGCGCATGGCTGATACCGGTGAGCATGATGATCAGGATGTCGTGATTGAGGCTCGGATCTTCCTTGATTCGTGCGGCCAGCTGCATGCCGGTCATGCCCGGCATGTCCTGGTCGAGCAGCACCGCGTCGAAATATTCGCGGATGTGTGCCTTGGTGCGCAGCAGGGCCAGCGCCTCCTTGCCGGACGGCACGGCGCTGACTTGCAGGCCCCAGGCGCTGCACTGCTGGACCAGAACCTTGCGGCAGGTGTCGTTGTCATCCACCACCAGCAGGCGCGCGCCCTGCAACGGGCCGTCGAGGTCGGTGGTCGGGTGTTGCAGGCGCTCGACGTCCAGCGGCAGGGTCAGCCACAGGGTATTGCCCTGGCCGCCGCCCTGGATGCCGAATTCGCCGTCCATCAGGCGCACCAACTGACGGGCGATGATCAGCCCGAGGCGGCCGCCCAGCTTGGTGGCGGCGAGGAAGTCGCGGCTGTGTAGCTCGGCGGTGAGCAGGGCGGCGCGCTCGTCGGCTTCCAACGGCCGCCCGCTGTCCTGGACGGCGATGCGCAGACGCGGTTGGGCGGCGTTCTGGTCGAGGGCCACGGCGAGCAAAATCTCGCCCTCGTCGGTCTGTTTGAAAGCGTTATCGAGCAGGCTCAGCAGCGTCTGGCGCAGGCGCGTCGGATCGCCGCTGATCACCCGTGGCACCTGGGGCTGGGTGAAACTGATCAGCTCGATTTTCTGCTGCTCGGCCTTGGCGCGGAAGATGTCCAGGCAATCGTCGATCAGCGCGTTGAGGTCGAACTGCACGTCATCCAGCTCGATCTGCCCGGACTCCAGTTTGGAGATGTCGAGAATCTCGTTGATCAGGCCCAGCAGTTCATTGCCCGAGCTATGGATGGTCTGCACATAGTCGCGTTGTTTGGCTGATAGCGGCGTGCCGAGGAGCAGCTCGGTCATGCCCAGTACGCCATTCATTGGCGTGCGGATTTCATGGCTGATCTTGGCGAGGAACTCAGCCTTGGCTTTCAGCTCGGCGGAGTTCGCGGCGTGCGCCTGACTGCTGCTGAAACGCTCGTAGAGAATGCGTTGCTGGCGCTCGCTGAGGGCGATGCTGAGTAGGAGGCCGCTCACACTGGCGGTGCCGAGAGTGAAGAACGCCAGCCAGTCGGAGGCGACCGTCCAGTAACCGAACAAGGCCGGCAGTGCGCCGATGAACGCCAGGCCGAACAGCAGCATGGCGGCACTGAACAGACGTGCCGGTCGGTAACCGTGCTGCCAATGGAACAGTGCGATAGCGAAGATGCTCAGCGTGGTGACGACGGTGATCAGGTACACCGCCTGGTTGAAATGTGCATCGCTGGCAAGCAACAGCAGCAAACACGCCACGCCAATCAGCACGCCTTCGCCCAGCAGCAGGTGGCGCATGCCATTGGTGCTGCAGACCTTGGCGAAGAAGCTCGAGGTGAACGCCAAGGCGCAGAGCATCGCCAGGAGCATCGCCAGATTGCCCAGTTGGGCCTGTAGGCCTGGCCAGCCGCTCAACACCGGATTGACGATGCCCAACTGATACAGCGCGGTCATCAGCAGGCACGCCTGGGTCGCCGCCAGCCATAGTGCAGCGGGTGCGCGCGAGTAGTTGAAGCGCACCAGGTTGTAGACGATCAAGACGATGAAAATCCCGATCAACATGCCGAACAGCAGCGGGCGGCCGCTTTCGCTGGCCATCAATACCGCGGATTGAATCTCCACGACCGGCCGCAGGGCGTGCTCGGAGGCCAGGCGCACGAAGATATCCAGCGGCTCCTGGGACAGTGGCACGGGGAGCAGAAAATCACGGCTGGGCAGGGGGCGGTTGGCCAGGGGCAACTGACTGCCGCTACGGGTGTGAGTCAGCAGTTCGCCGTTGCGCACCACGTACAGGTCGAGGTGCGCCAGGTATGGCGCGAAGACCCGCAGCAGCGACTCGTGACTCTGTTCAGGCAGGCGGTGATGCAGCCATAGCGCCTGCTGGCCGCCGGGCACATACAGCTGTTCGCTGTCGACGTGATTGAACTGGTTGCGGTAGGTGGCGGTGCGGATGTCATTGAAGTGCAGGTCACCATGGCGATCGACCAGCGCGGACCACTGCGTGCTTTCTGCGGCCTGGCCGGACAACGGGGTGAGCCCCGTCAGCAGCATGCAGGCAATGAGTCCTATGGCGATCCTGAGCCCGCGCACGGCGAAATCCCTTCGAATAGTGAGTGACCGATTATAGTCATGCCACTCACCGTAGGGCCATGACCTCGGCGGCCAGCTATCGGGCGTCGCGGTATGGTTGCTAGTGCCTCGCAGCCCACGCGCCGTGCGGCTTTGCAGATTTCAATAGGCATTAGACTAATGTCTAGTACTGATTGCCATTCGCCCGTCTAGCCTTGCTCTGCAGAACAAACACAAGAAGACGTCCGGGCACAGGGCGATCCACGCTCTTGCCGGCAGGCCGTCGTGGAGGCAAGCCATGAGCGAAGCGACGTTAGTTGCCGGATACGCACCGGCCAGACCCATGACTGCGGAGGAGCGGAAAGTCATTTTCGCGTCCTCCCTCGGCACAGTGTTCGAGTGGTACGACTTCTACCTGTACGGATCGCTCTCGGCGATCATCGCCGCCCAGTTTTTCTCGGGCGTGAATCCCACGGCAGCGTTCATCTTCGCCCTGATGGCGTTTGCCGCCGGCTTCGCGGTGCGTCCGTTCGGGGCACTGTTCTTCGGGCGGCTCGGCGATCTGGTTGGGCGCAAGTACACCTTCCTGATCACCATCATGATCATGGGCCTGTCGACCTTCATCGTCGGCATCCTGCCTTCGTACGCGTCGTGGGGCATCGCGGCGCCGATCATCCTCATCGTGCTGCGGCTGTTCCAGGGCTTGGCGCTCGGCGGTGAATACGGCGGCGCGGCGACCTATGTCGCCGAACACGCGCCGCACGGTCGGCGCGGCTACTACACCGCGTGGATCCAGACCACCGCGACGCTCGGCCTGTTCCTCTCGCTGCTGGTGATCCTCGGCACGCGCACCTGGCTAGGCGAGGAAGCGTTCACCGCCTGGGGCTGGCGCATTCCGTTCCTGCTGTCGATCATTCTGCTCGGCATCTCGGTGTGGATTCGCCTGACCTTGAGCGAGAGCCCGGCCTTCAAGAAGATGAAGGATGAAGGCAAGACCTCCAAGGCGCCGCTGACCGAGGCGTTCGGCCGCTGGGACAACGCCAAGGTGGCGCTGATCGCCCTGTTCGGCGGTACGGCGGGGCAGGCGGTGGTGTGGTACACCGGCCAGTTCTACGCGCTGTTCTTCCTGACCCAGACGCTCAAGGTCGAAGCGGCGACGGCGAACATTCTGATTGCCCTGTCGCTGCTGATCGGCACGCCGTTCTTCATCGTGTTCGGCTGGCTGTCCGACAAGATCGGCCGCAAGCCGATCATCCTCGGTGGTTGCTTGATCGCAGCGCTGACCTACTTCCCGCTGTTCAGCCTGATCACCCACTACGCCAACCCCGCGCTGGAGCAGGCCCAAGCGTCGGCGCCGGTGACCGTGGTGGCGAACCCGAGCGAGTGCTCGTTCCAGTTCAACCCGGTCGGCACCTCGAAGTTCGTCACCTCCTGTGACATCGCCAAGAGCTTCCTGGCCCGCAACTCGGTGAACTATGCCAACGAGGCGGCGCCGGCTGGCACCGTGGCGAGCGTCAAGATCGGTGACGAGACCATTGCCTCCTTTACCGGCGCCGGCATGCCTGCCGATCAGTTCAAGGCGCAGTCCGAAGTATTCAACGCCCAGATGACCGAGGCGATCCGCGGCAATGGTTATCCCGCCAAGGCCGATCCGGCGCAGATCAACACGCCGATGGTGGTGCTGCTGCTGACGGTGCTGGTGCTGTTCGTGACTATGGTCTACGGTCCCATCGCCGCGCTGCTGGTCGAGCTGTTCCCGACGCGCATCCGCTACACGGCCATGTCGCTGCCCTATCACATCGGCAACGGCTGGTTTGGCGGGTTCCTGCCGACCACTGCCTTCGCCATGGTCGCCGCCACCGGTGATATCTACTACGGGCTGTGGTATCCGATCGTCGTGGCGGTGATGACCTTCATCATCGGCCTGTTCCTGATGCCGGAAACCAAGGACCGCGACCTGCGCAACTGGCACTAGAAGCCCCAGCATCCCCTCTCCCGTTTATGGGAGAGGGGATGTCAGCCAAAGCCGCATCTCTCGTTGACTGAAACGACAAGGCCCCGCATCTGCGGGGCCTTTCCTTTCATTCGCTTACGCACACGCCGGACTTGTAGGAGCGAATTCATTCGCGAAGGGCAGGCACGCCGTTCTCCCGGATTCGCGGATAAATCCGCTCCTACAAACAGCTTGCGCTGCGGGCTTCAGCCCTCGCCGCGCTCGCGGGCGATCGCCCGGTAGCCGATGTCGTTACGGTAGAAGCTGCCGTTCCAGCGGACTTTCTCAGCCAGTCGGTAGGCCTGCTGCTGCGCATCGGCGACGCTCTTGCCAATGGCGGTGGCGCACAGCACGCGGCCGCCGGCGGTGACCACCTGGCCGGCGCTGTTCAGCGCGGTGCCGGCGTGGAACACCTTGCCTTCCAGCGCGGCGGCGGCATCCAGGCCTTCGATCACGTCACCCTTGGCGTAGTCGCCCGGATAACCGCCGGCAGCCAGTACCACGCCGACGGTCGGACGCGGGTCCCAGGTGGCTTCGACTTTATCCAGTGCCTTAGCCAGCGCGGCCTCGACCAGCAGCACCAGGGAGCTCTCGAGACGCACCATGATCGGTTGGGTTTCCGGATCGCCGAAGCGGCAGTTGAACTCGATGACCTTCGGCTGGCCGGCCTTGTCGATCATCAGTCCGGCATACAGGAAACCGGTGTAGACATTGCCTTCGCTGGCCATGCCGCGCACGGTCGGGTAGATGACTTCGTCCATCACCCGGTGGTGCACCGCATCGGTGACCACCGGGGCCGGCGAGTAGGCGCCCATGCCGCCGGTGTTCGGCCCAGTATCGGCGTCGCCGACGCGCTTGTGGTCCTGGCTGGTGGCCATCGGCAGGACATTCTTGCCATCGACCATGACGATGAAGCTGGCTTCCTCGCCGTCGAGGAATTCCTCGATCACCACGCGCGAACCTGCGTCGCCGAAGGCGTTGCCGGCGAGCATGTCGCGCACCGCGTCCTCGGCTTCGGCCAGGCTCATGGCGACGATCACGCCCTTGCCGGCGGCCAGGCCGTCGGCCTTGACCACGATCGGCGCACCTTTCTCACGCAAATAGGCCAGCGCCGGTTCGACTTCGGTGAAGTTCTGGTAGTCGGCGGTGGGGATCGCGTGACGGGCGAGGAAGTCCTTGGTGAAGGCCTTCGAACCTTCCAGCTGGGCGGCCGCGGCGCTGGGGCCGAAGATGTCCAGCTTGCGCGAGCGGAACAGGTCGACCACGCCCTTCACCAGCGGCGCTTCCGGACCGACGATGGTCAGCTGCACGTTTTGCTCGGCGAAGTCGGCCAGTTGCTCGATGGCCAGCACGTCGATGGCGACGTTCTCGCACTTGGCCTCAGTGGCCGTGCCGGCGTTGCCCGGCGCGACGAAGACTTTCTGCACCCGCGCATCCTGGGCGACTTTCCAGGCCAGGGCGTGTTCGCGACCGCCGCTGCCGATGATCAGTACGTTCATGGGGTTTCTCCTGACCGTAGCCCGGATGCAATCCGGGGCTTTTGAGTGGGTGTCCCCGGATTTCATCCGGGCTACAACGCTAGGCGACTCGGTGTAGGTCGCAATGAAGCCGGTAGATGCAAGGCTCCCTGGATTTCGACAAGCGGAGTTGCCTAGTGGCAATGAGCATTGGCGGAACCCGGGGCAACATGGCAGATGCCGGTTTCAGTGCGGCCGGAATCAATGTCTAAAGTGACGCATGCCGGTGAAGACCATGGCGATACCCGCCTCGTCGGCGGCAGCAATCACTTCGCTATCGCGCATCGAGCCGCCCGGCTGGATCACCGCGGTGATGCCATTGGCGGCGGCGTTGTCCAGGCCGTCGCGGAACGGGAAGAAGGCGTCGCTGGCCATCACCGAACCGGCCACTTGCAAACCGGCGTGCTCGGCCTTGATCGCCGCGATACGCGCGGAGTTGACGCGGCTCATCTGGCCGGCGCCGACACCGATGGTCTGCCGATTCTTGGCGTAGACGATGGCGTTGGACTTGACGAACTTGGCCACTTTCCAGGCGAAGATCAGGTCGTGCACTTCTTGCTCGGTCGGCGCGCGCTGGGTGACGATTTTCAGGTCGTCAGCGCTGATCATGCCGATATCGCGGCTCTGCACCAGCAGGCCGCCGTTTACGCGTTTGAAGTCCAGGCCCGGGCTGCGCTCGGCCGGCCATTCGCCGCATTCGAGCAGGCGAACGTTGGCTTTGGCGGCGACCACGGCGCGCGCGGCCTCGCTGACTTTCGGGGCGATGATGACTTCGACGAACTGCCGATCGACGATGGCCTGGGCGGTTGCGGCGTCCAGCTCGCGGTTGAAGGCGATGATTCCGCCGAACGCCGATTCGGTGTCGGTGGCATAGGCCAGTTCGTAGGCCTGGCGGATCCCGCCTTCGCTGTCCAGGGCCACGGCCACGCCGCACGGGTTGGCGTGCTTGACGATCACGCAGGCCGGCTTGACGAAGCTCTTCACGCATTCCAGCGCGGCGTCGGTATCGGCGACGTTGTTGAACGACAGTTCCTTGCCCTGCAGCTGCACCGCAGTCGACACGCTGGCTTCGCCGCCTTCGACATAGAACGCCGCGCTCTGGTGCGGGTTCTCGCCGTAGCGCATGTCCTGCGCCTTGATGAACTGGCTGGTGAAGGTGCGCGGGAAGGCGCTGCGGTTGTCGGTCGACAGGGTTTCCGTCGCCTGGTCGATGGTGCCCAGGTAGTTGGCGATCATGCCGTCGTAGGCGGCGGTATGCTCGAAGGCTTTCAGCGCCAGGTCGAAGCGCTGCGCGTAGGTCAGGCCGCCGGCTTTGAGGTTGTCGAGGACGCTGGCGTAGTCGCCGGCATTGACCACGATGGCGACGTCCTTGTGGTTCTTCGCCGCGCTGCGGACCATGGTCGGGCCGCCGATGTCGATGTTCTCGATGGCGTCGGCCAGATCGCAGCCCGGTTTCGCCACGGTGGCAGCAAACGGGTAGAGGTTGACCGCGACCAGGTCGATCGGCTTGATGCCGTGCTGCTCCATGACTGCGCCGTCGAGCGCACGGCGACCGAGGATGCCACCATGGATTTTCGGGTGCAGGGTCTTCACCCGGCCGTCCATCATCTCCGGAAAGCCGGTGTAGTCGGCGACTTCCACGGCGGCGATGCCGTTGTCCTTGAGCAGCTTGTAGGTGCCGCCGGTGGAGAGGATTTCGACGCCAAGGGCAACGAGTTCACGGGCGAATTCAAGGATGCCGGTCTTATCGGAGACGCTGATCAGCGCGCGGCGGACGGCAAGGCGGGTGGTTTGGTCGGTCATCACGGTTTCCATCTAAAGCAGAGAAATCAGCAAAAAAGGGCGGCCTTCCGATGAGTCTGGGGGCCGCCCTTTTCCGTATGAATGCGTGCTTACAACAGGTCGTACTGTTTGAGCTTCTTGCGCAGCGTGCCGCGGTTGAGGCCGAGCAGTTCGGAGGCCTTGGTCTGGTTGCCCTTGACGTAGTTCATCACGGTTTCCAGGAGCGGTGCTTCCACTTCGGAGAGCACCAGGTTGTAGACATCGGAGACGTCCTGCCCATCGAGGTGAGCAAAGTAGTTGTGCAGCGCCTTCTCCACATTGCCGCGCAGGGTTTGCCCTTCTTCGCTCGGCGTATTCAGGTGCTGTTTCAGATTAACGTTGTCGCTCACAGGTGCGGTTCCACTCACTAATGTCTCAGTCATCGTCGTCATGCGGCCACTTCCTCCCCCCGGTTGCGACGTTCGGCAAAAAATTGCTGAACGCTGGCGCATTGCACGTCCGTGTTTTCCAGACGATTGAATTGGGCGCGAAATTCCCTGGCGCCCGGCAGGGTTGCGAGGTACCAGCTGACGTGTTTGCGGGCGATACGCACGCCCATCACGTCGCCGTAGAAACTATGCAGTTCGGCCAGATGCCCTAGCAGAATGCGTTCCACCTCATGCACGGTTGGCGCCGGCAGATGCTCGCCGGTGCGCAAAAAATGTTCTATCTCGCGGAAAATCCACGGCCGCCCCTGGGCCGCGCGGCCGATCAGCAGGGCATCGACGCCGGTGGCATCGAGGACCCGGCGGGCCTTTTCCGGCGAATCGATGTCGCCATTGGCGAACACCGGCATCGACACCGCCTGCTTGATCGCGGCGATGGTGTCGTATTCGGCTTCACCGGTGTACAGATCGGCGCGCGTGCGGCCATGCACGGCCAGCGCCTGGATGCCGGCCTGCTCGGCGATCTTCGCCACGCGCAGACCATTCTTGTTGTCGCGATCCCAGCCGGTGCGGATCTTCAGGGTCACCGGCACATCCACCGCCTGGACCACTGCAGCGAGGATTTCGGCCACCAGCGCCTCATCCTTCATCAACGCCGAGCCGGCGGCCTTGTTGCAGACCTTCTTGGCCGGACAGCCCATGTTGATGTCGATGATCTGCGCACCGAGTTCCACGTTGGCGCGGGCGGCGTCGGCGAGCATCTGCGGGTCGCCGCCAGCGATCTGTACCGAGCGCGGCTCGGGATCGCCGGCGTGCATCAGGCGCAGGCTGGATTTGCGGGTCTTCCACAGACTGATATCGCTGGTCACCATCTCCGAAACCACCAGACCTGCACCCAGGCGCCGACAGAGCTGGCGGAATGGGCGATCCGTGACACCCGCCATGGGGGCGAGGATCAATTGGTTGGGCAATGCATAGGGGCCGATGCGTACCGCCGACATGGGTCTTCCCTGCCTGTGGGGCCGGATCTGTGAGTTCGAAAAGGGTGGGCATGATACCCACTCTCGATGACCGGATAAAGGTCGTTTTGAACAAATTCTGAGCAGCCAGCGAGTTATTGCCAGCGGTTGTTAATAACCCGTTACAGGCAAGAACCGTGGTGCACCGCTTACTCCGGGGAGAGGAAGCTTAGGCTGTAATTCACCGCCTTGGTGCCTGGATCGAGGATGTCCAGGGAGATATGGATAGGCGTTTGCGGCGGCATTTCCGCTTGCCCGGCTAGCTCACCGGCCAGGTATTCGCTGGGTTTGAAGCGGCGACTGGCGAGCAACTGGCCACCGATGTCGGCGAAGCGCATTTCCAGCAGCGGGAATGGCTGGGAGAACGGCGCGCGGTTGTAGAGGATGGCGTCGACCACCAGCGCCCCGGCGAACTCCGGATGGCTGCGCACCACCAGGTTGCTGCTCTTGATCAGGTCGATATCGACCTTGGACGGCAGCTGGCAGCCAAGCGTCGGACACAGCTGTTCGAACCAGGGGCGATATTGGTCCTGGCGGGCCAATTCGTCGAAGTGATAGGCGATGTACTGGCTGGCCAGCGCCACGGCGGCGATCAGGTTGAGAAGCCCCCAGGCGATCCAGCGACCCCAGGGTTTGCGCGGTGCTTCCCAGTCGAATTGCAGCGGCTCGTCATTCAGATTGCTCAAGCTGTCGTCGGCCTGGCGCTCTTTGCGACCCAGCGGCGGCAGCGCCGAGAAGGACTCCTGGCTGCGCGGCTGATCGGCGACGGGCGGCTCATCGGGCACGGCGCTGAGAGCGAAATCGTCTTCGCCGTCCTCGGCTTGGCGTTCGACCTGCGGCGTGGGCTCATCGTCGACGTCGAGCGGCTGGACATCCGTTGTCGCCGATATCGCGAGCGACTCGATGGGCTCGCTCGCTACGGTGCTGGGGGATGGTGCGGCCAGGTCGCGAATTTCCTCGCGCAGTAACGCCTCGGCCCATGCTTCGTCGGCGCTGTGAGGGCTTTCTTCGCGGCGCTGGAGAATTTGTTCGGCCGGTTTGGCGCCGCGCTCGAGGGCGACAAACTCGCGGGACAGCTGCATTTCCTGCTGTTCCAGACGAGCCAGTTCCTCGTCGAGATCGAGGCCGTCGAGGTCGAGATCGTCGTGAATCCACAGCGTATCGTCGGCT
Source organism: Pseudomonas sp. LS44 (assembly GCF_024730785.1). Classification (NCBI taxonomy): domain Bacteria; kingdom Pseudomonadati; phylum Pseudomonadota; class Gammaproteobacteria; order Pseudomonadales; family Pseudomonadaceae; genus Pseudomonas; species Pseudomonas sp. LS44. The sequence goes on along the minus strand of NZ_CP102830.1, from coordinate 3,768,040 downwards.
GCTTTGCTAGCGGGTGCCGGCGTTACCGGTGACTTGGCTGGCGACGGGCTGGGCGGTGGCTGGTCGCCGAGGACGCCAGGCTGATCGATCAGCAGTTGCTGGCCGGCATTGAACACCTGCATGCAGGCACCGCACCGCACCGCACCACGGGCGGCGCCAAGCTGTGCGCGAGTGACGCGAAAGCTGGTGCTGCAATGGGGGCATTGGGTGACGAAGCTGTCGATCATGCGGGGTTCCGGCGGTACAGAGGGCAAATTGCGGCGTTTAGTCTAACTCAAGGCGCTGGGCGGATGGAGCCTCAGCGGCGGCGGCCGCTGATGCGGATCCAGCCGTCTTTTTCCGCCGTGGGGTCGAGATCGAAGGCCTGGCTGTAAGCGGCGCGCACGTCCTCGGCTTGTTCGGCGAGGATGCCGGACAGCGCCAGTTGGCCGCCACTCTTGACCAGGCCGGTGATTTGCGGCGCCAGTTGCACCAGCGGACCGGCGAGGATGTTGGCGACCACCACATCCGCCTGTTGGGCGGGCAGATCGGCCGGCAGATAGATCGGGAAACGGGCCGGATCGATGCCGTTGCGCGAGGCGTTGTCCCGCGAGGCCTCGATCGCCTGCGGATCGATATCGGTACCGACCGCCTGGCGCGCGCCCAGCAACAGCGCGGCGATGGCCAGAATCCCCGAGCCGCAGCCGAAATCCACCACATCGCAGCCAGCCAGCTCACGGCCGTCGAGCCATTCCAGGCACAGCGCGGTGGTCGGGTGGGTGCCGGTGCCGAAGGCCAGGCCGGGGTCGAGCAGCAGGTTGACCGCCTCGGGCTCGGGCGCGGCGTGCCAGCTCGGCACGATCCACAGGCGCCGGCCGAAGCGCATCGGCTGGAAGTTGTCCATCCAGCTGCGTTCCCAGTCCTGATCCTCGATGCGTTCGATCTGATGCTCGGGCAACTGCGCGCCGGTCAGCAACTGCAGGTGGGCGAGCAGGCTGGTTTCATCGGTATCCGCTTCGAACAGGGCGAGCAGATGAGTGTGCGACCACAGCGGCGTGGTGCCCAGGTCCGGCTCGAAAATCGGTTGATCTTCGGCGTCCATGAAGGTTACCGACACCGCGCCGACTTCCAGCAGGGCGTCTTCGTAGGTTTCCGCCTGCTCCGGGGCGATGGCGAGACGGACTTGTAACCAGGGCATGGGCAACCTCATGACGCGTAGGGCGGAAAAGCCGGCAAGCTTACTGCAGCGCCGCCGGAGCGGCTACCGCTGGGCCGGCACAAAGCACACGGGCCGCCCGAAGGCAGCCCGTGGGGTAACGCGCGATAGCGGCTTAGTGCTTATCCATACCCAGTTTCTTTTCCAGGTAATGGATATTCACGCCGCCTTTGCAGAAGCCCTGGTCACGAACCAGGTCGCGATGCAGCGGGATGTTGGTCTTGATCCCGTCGACCACGATCTCGTCCAGAGCATTGCGCATGCGCGCCATGGCTTCGTCGCGGGTGGCGCCGTAGGTGATCAGCTTGCCGATCAGCGAGTCGTAGTTCGGCGGTACGCTGTAACCGCTGTACAGGTGCGAGTCGACGCGTACGCCATTGCCGCCCGGGGCGTGGAAGTGTTTGACCTTGCCGGGGCACGGCATGAAGGTCGAAGGGTCTTCCGCGTTGATCCGGCATTCCAGCGCGTGACCACGAATCACCACGTCTTCCTGCTTGATCGACAGCTTGTTGCCGGCGGCGATGCTGAGCATTTCCTTGACGATGTCGATCCCGGTAACCATCTCCGATACCGGATGCTCCACCTGCACGCGGGTGTTCATCTCGATGAAGTAGAAGTGACCGTTCTCATAGAGGAATTCGAAGGTGCCGGCGCCGCGGTAGCCGATATCGATGCAGGCTTTAACGCAGCGAGCGAAGACTTCCTGACGGGCGCCTTCATCGATGCCCGGTGCTGGCGCTTCTTCCAAGACCTTCTGGTGGCGACGTTGCAGCGAGCAGTCGCGATCACCGAGATGGATGGCGTTGCCCTGGCCGTCGGACAGTACCTGCACTTCCACGTGACGTGGGTTGGTGAGGAACTTCTCCAGGTAGACCATCGGGTTGCCAAACGCCGCGCCGGCTTCGGTGCGGGTCAGCTTGGCCGACTTGATCAAGTCTTCCTCGGCATGCACCACGCGCATGCCGCGACCGCCGCCGCCGCCAGCGGCTTTGATGATCACCGGATAGCCGACTTCACGGCCAATCGCCAGCGCAGTCTCTTCGTCTTCCGGCAGCGGCCCATCGGAGCCCGGTACGGTCGGCACGCCGGCTTTCTTCATGGCGTCCTTGGCTGACACCTTGTCGCCCATCAGGCGAATGGTCTCGGCTTTCGGGCCGATGAAGGCGAAGCCGGAGTTTTCCACCTGTTCGGCGAAATCGGCGTTCTCGGCAAGGAAGCCGTAACCCGGGTGAATCGCTGTGGCGCCGGTTACTTCGGCGGCGGCGATGATCGCCGGAATGTGCAGGTAGGACTGCGCTCCCGGCGCCGGGCCGATGCACACAGTCTCGTCGGCGAGGCCCAGGTGCATGAGTTCGCGGTCGGCCGTGGAGTACACCGCCACGGTCTTGATGCCCAGTTCCTTGCAGGCACGCAGGATACGCAGGGCGATCTCACCGCGGTTGGCGATCAGTACTTTTTCCAACATCGCAGGCTCTCCGCGCATCAAACGATGGTGAACATCGGCTGGTCGTATTCAACCGGCTGACCATTTTCCACCAGAACTGATTCGATGACACCGCTGGCTTCGGCTTCGATGTGGTTCATCATCTTCATGGCTTCGACGATGCACAGAATGTCGCCTTTCTTCACGCTCTGGCCTACTTCGACGAAGTTGCCCGAGGTCGGCGAGGCGGCGCGGTAGAAGGTACCGACCATCGGCGAACGCACCACGTTGCCGTTCAGCTTGGCCGCCGCCGGAGCAGCGGACTCTGTCGGTGCGGCAGTCGGAGCGGCGACCGGAGCCGGTGCGGCGGCATACACCGGTTGCGGTGCGAACTGCTGCTTGCCGTGGCGGCTGATGCGCACGGACTCTTCGCCTTCGCGAATTTCCAGTTCATCGATACCGGACTCTTCCAGCAGTTCGATCAGTTTTTTGACTTTACGAATATCCATCAAGCATCAACTCCCAAGCTCGGTTCAGGGGGTGTTAGCGGCGTCATTGGAAAACGCTGATCTGTTTTCACGCGACGCCCAGTTGTTCCAGGGCGGCCTCCAGGGCCAGTCGATAACCACTGGCGCCAAGGCCGCAGATCACTCCCACCGCAACGTCGGAGAAGTAGGAGTGATGGCGGAAAGGTTCGCGCTTGTGCACGTTGGACAGGTGCACTTCGATGAATGGGATGCTCACCGCCAGCAACGCGTCACGTAATGCGACGCTGGTATGCGTGAAAGCGGCGGGATTTATCAGGATAAAGTCGACACCTTCGGTCCTGGCGGCGTGAATTCGCTCGATCAGTTCGTACTCGGCGTTGCTCTGTAGATAGAGCAGATGATGGCCGGCTTCGCGAGCACGGCGCTCCAGATCCTGGTTGATTTGCTCGAGCGTAACAGCGCCGTAGACGCCCGGTTCGCGGGTGCCGAGCAAATTGAGATTGGGCCCATGCAGGACCAAAAGCGTGGCCATGAGTTATTTCCTTATCGGGCGAGCTGCAGCGGACTATGCCGGAGACTAGCAAGCGCTGTCCAGTTGCCGGCAGTTGCCGGCACGATGGCAGATGTTTATCGCAAAACGGTTACCGATCGGCGGCTTTCTGTAGGCGTGCACTGAACGCCGCTGCATCGATCTCACCTACGACACGCAAATCACTGCGCTCGTCACCCTTTTCGTCGAACAACAAGACCGCCGGTGGACCGAACAGTTTGTAACGGTCGAGCACGGCGCGTTGTTCGGCGGTGCTGGCGGTGATGTCGAAACGGATCAAGCGATAGCCGGTGAGTTGCGCCTTGATTTGCTCGGTGCCGAACACTTCGCGTTCGATGACCTTGCAGCTGATGCACCAGTCGGCGTACCAGTCGAGCAGCAGCGGCTGGCCGGCAGCCTTGGCCCGCGCCAGGGCGCTGTCCAGCTCACTGGCGCTGTCCAGAGTCACCCATTCGCCGGTGGCCAGGGCGCCGCTCCATGGGCGCAGCGGATCGGAGCCGCCGCGCACCGCGCCGACCGCCGCGCTCACCGCATAACTAAGCAGCAGCGCGGCGGCGAGCAGGCTGACATGCCGGCCGAGGCCCAAACGCAGGCGACCGCGGCGGGCGAGGAAATAGCCGCTGCCGGCAGCCAGCGTCGCCCACAGCGCCAAGGCCAGCGGGCCGGGCAGTACCCGCTCGAGCAGCCACACCGCGACCGCCAGCAGCAAGACGCCGAAGGTGTTGCGCACGGTCAGCAGCCAGTTGCCGGATTTCGGCAGCAAGGCGCCGCCGCCGGTGGCGAACAGCACCAGTGGCGCACCCATGCCAAGGCCCAGGGCGAACAGCTTGAGGCCGCCACCCAGCGCATCACCGCTGGCGCCGATGTAGAGCAGGGCACCCGCCAGCGGCGCCGAGACGCAGGGCGAGACCAGCAGGCTGGAGAGCACGCCGAGCAGCGCTGCACCCCAGAGCGAACCGCCGCGCGCGTTGCCGGCCAGGCGGTCGAGTGGCTCGCTGATCAGGCGCGGCAGGCGCAGCTCGAAGACGCCGAACATGGCCAGGGCAAACACCACGAAGAAGGCCGCGAACGGCACCAGTACCCACGGTGATTGCAGGCGTGCCTGCAGATTCAGCTCGGCGCCGAACACGCCCATCAGCGCCCCGAGCAGAGCGAAGCAGGCGGCCATCGGCAGCACATAGGCGAGCGACAGGCTCAAGCCGCGCAGTCCGCCAACCTGCCCGCGTAACACCACGCCAGACAGGATCGGCAGCATCGGCAGCACGCACGGAGTGAACGTCAGGCCCAGGCCGGCGAGAAAGAACAGTGCCAGCGCATGCCAGGTCCAGGTGCCTTCCTCTGTGCTGCTCGGGCCAGCCGGACTGGGCGGTGCGCCGATATCCAGACGCTCGGTTTCCGGCGGATAGCAGAGGCCTTTGTCGGCGCAGCCCTGGTAGGTCACCTGCAGGTTGATCGGCAGGTTGTAGGGATTGTTCAGCGGCACATCGATATCCAGCACACCGTGATAGACCTCGACGTCGCCGAAATACTGATCGTGCTTGGCTTCGCCCGGCGGCAGCTGCACCGCGCCGCCCGCCAGATCGGTAGGCTCGACGCGGAACTGGAAGCGGTGGCGATACAGGTAGTAGCCCTCGGCGGCGACAAAGCGCAGCTTCAGCGACTGTGGTGTGCTCTGCACCAGGCTCAGGCGAAACGCCTCGCGCACCGGCAAGAAATCGGCGCTGTTGTTCAGTTGCCCGCCCAGCTCCGGGTTGGGACGCTTGTCGAACAGGCCGGCGGCGGCGGGTAGGGCGAGCAGGAGCAGCAGAAGGGGCAGCAGACGACGCATGACGGACTCGATAGGCGTGGACCTGTGCATCATAACCAACTCGTCGCCCGCTATGCCGGCGACGATTCAGCGCATGGACCGGAGGCTAGACGCGGAACGCCTGCACCGCGTGGTGCAATTGCTCGCCCAGTTGCAGTAGGTGGTCGCCTTGCTGGCGGCTCTGGCCAATCCGTTGCAGGTTGTCGTCGCCGAGCAGGTGGATGCGCTCGCTATGGTCGCGAATCTCGCTGACCGCGCCAGTTTGCTGGGCGGTGGCGGCGGCGATCAGTTCGGCCATGCTGGCGATGGTGCGGATCGCCGCGATGATTTCGTCCAGCGCGCCGTCGGCCGCCTGAGCCTGGCGAGTGCTCGACTCGGCATGCTCGACCTGGCTGCGCATGGCGTTCAACGATTGTGTGGCTGCTTGTTGCAGGCGCCCGATCAGCTGCTGGATTTCGCCGGTGGCGCCGCTGGTGCGCTGCGCCAGCGAGCGCACCTCTTCGGCGACCACCGCAAAACCGCGGCCCGTTTCGCCGGCACGCGCCGCCTCAATGGCCGCGTTGAGGGCCAGCAGGTTGGTCTGTTCGGCGATGCTGCGGATCACCGTCAACACCTGGTCGATGGTTTCCGTCTCCGTCGCTAGACGTTCGATGGCCTGGGCGTTGCCTTGTACTTCACCGACTAGCGCATGCAGGCCGCCGAGGCTTTGGCCTATCACCTGCTGGCCCTTTTCCAGGGCGAGGTCGGCATCGCGACTGGCCGCGGCGGCGTGGCTGGCGTTGCCGGCGACTTGCTGGATGGTCGCTTCCAGTTCGCCCAGCGCGTCGCGGATCTGCGCCGTGCCGCCGGCCTGACGCTGGGCGCCGCTGTGTAGGCCGCCGCTCAGATCAGCCAGGCTGCGGCTGCTGCCGGCGACTTGCTCGGCATGCCCGCGCAAGGTGCCGACCAGTTCGACCAGGTACAGGCGCAGGCGGTTGAGCGATGCTTCGATGTCGCGCAACTCGCGGGTACGGGTCGGCAAGTGGATTGGCGCGGCGAAATCGCCGGCGGCCCAGGCCGACAGCGCCGGCACCAGTTGCCTGAGGACTCGTGCGAGCCGCCGTTGGATGCGGTCGATGGTCAGCGCGATCAACAGGATCAGGCCGATGATCAGGCCCTGGAGCAGCTGCACCTCGCGCTGGATGCGCGCGTGTTCGGCGCGCACGGTCGGCTCGCTGGCGAGCAGCGCCTGTTGCAGGGCGTCGACTTTGGCCTCGGTGCTAGCGGCCAACTGGCTGCGCCGCAGGATCAGCTCGCGGGTCCGTGCGAGTTCGGCCGGGTAGCGTTTGAGCAGGCTGGCCAGCTCGCGCTTGAGGGCGATGCCGCGGTCCTCGCGTTGCTCTTCAGCGGCTGCGGCCAGGCCCATCTGGGCGGCGAAGTCGTCGGCGCCGGAGCTGGCTTCATTGGTCAGACCGAGCAGCGGCAGGGCATCCAGGCTGGCAGTTTGCCGGGTGAGGGCGGCTAATTCGCGATCGAGTTCGGCCATGAGCTCGGCGCGCCCACTGCTAACCAGTTTGTCGCGCGCGTGACTGAGGCGTAGCAGGTGCTGGGCGGCGCGCAGCAAGGGCGGGCGATAATCGCCGGCCGCGGTGCCGGTGCTGGCGTCGGCGTACGCGCTGAGCTGTTCGAGGGTGCCGGCGAGGTCGCGCTCGGCTTGGACCAGCAGGCCCTGCGGGTCGCCTGCGAGTTTGCCGGCGGCGAGCAACTCGGTGCTGGCGAATTGGCGCAGGTCCTCGAGGCTGGGTCGCAGGGGGCTGGCCAGGGTTGTCGGCAGTTGATCGAGCTGCGCGGCCAACTCCTCCAGCGCCTGACTGGCGGTGCTGTGGCGCAGGGCATCGCCGCTGGCCAGATAGGCGCCCACGTTGTCGGCGACCTGGCGCTGAAACTGCTGCGACAGGGTCAGGTATTGCGCCATCAGCTGATAGGGCCGCTCGAGGGCGCGCTGCGACCACCAGAGTGTCGCGCCGAGGGCCAGGCAGACACCGAGCAACAGCAGGGTATTGAGATTGGTAAGGGCTTTCAGGCGCATGGGCTTCATCGACGACTAAACGATAAGTCCATGATCTTATTGCGGTTTTGTTGCAGATTCGTGACGCCGGAAGCGGCGTCACGGTCAGTGGGTGTGCGGCTCAGTCCTGATGGACGTTCACCCGGTTACGCCCGCCATGTTTGGCGGCGTAGAGCGCTTCGTCGGCACGCTTGGCCAGGGCCGCACCGTCGACGCCGTCGACCCGCTCGGCGATGCCGCAGCTAAACGTGCAACTCAAGTCCGCCGGGTGCGCGGGGTAATGGATTTCCGCGAAGCGTCGGCGAATCTCATCGAGCAGGCGGGCCGCGCCGGTTGCATCGGTATCGGGCAACACCACGGCGAACTCCTCGCCACCGTAGCGCCCGATCTGATCGGTCTTGCGCAGGCGCTGCTTGAGAAACAGCGCCAGGCTCTTGATCACCCGATCGCCCATCGGGTGGCCGTAGCTGTCGTTGACCTTCTTGAAATGGTCGATATCGAGCATCGCGAAGGACAGTGGCTTGCCATCGCGGCGCGACCGCGAGGTGGCGTCCTCGAGCAATTGCAGGGTGTGCGTGTGGTTGTACAGGCCGGTCAGGCTGTCGCGCACCATGCGCGCCTTGAGGCTGCGCGCGCGGGCGGCACGAGTGCGCACGGTAGCGATCAGGTGCCGCGGCTTGATCGGCTTGGTGAGGAAGTCGTCGCCGGCCTCGCTCATCGCGTCGAGCTGCTTGCTCAGATCATCCTCAGCGGACAGATAGATGATCGGCACGCTGACATAGCGCTCATGCTGGCGGATCACCTTGGCCAGCTCGGTGCCGCTGCAATCGGGCATGTACATGTCGAGGATGATCAGGTCGGGCTGGAATTCGGCCAGTTCGTCCATCGCCCGGATCGGCCCGGTAAGGCTGCGGGTGATGATCCCGGCGCTGTTCAACACGCGCTCGGTGTGCGTCGCCTGGGCGCGCGAGTCGTCGATGACCAGCACGCGGTAAGGGTCGTACTGGGCGACATGGGTGAGGACTTCGATGCGCTCGATCAGGCTCGATGCGTCCAGATTGCCGCTGTAGAACTCCTTGGCGCCGGCGCGCACGGCGGCCAGACGGGTCGGCGTGTCGGCTTCTTCCTGACTGTAAAACAGCAGTGGCAGCTTGTGTTCCAGGCTTTGCTGCAGCGTTTCGGCGAGTTTTAGGCCGCAGTCGGGCCCGGAAAAGTCGACGTCCATGACCACCGCGGCGGGCAGGCGCTCGGCCAATGCCGCCTGAAAGGCCGCGGCGTTGGCCAATGGCTGGGCGATCACGCCGAAGGACTCCATTTGTCGGGTCAGGCGTTCGGCGCGCTCGTGATCCAGCAATGCCAGGTACACCGGCTTGCGCAGCGGTGGCAGAAAGGTTTGTTCGAGTTGATCGCCATGGCGCAGGCCGGTGCGTGACAAACGCTGCATGACCTGGCTCAGCTCGCTGATCAGGTGGCTGCTGAGGCGGCTGTTGTTAGCCAGCACCGCCTGCAGACTGCGGTCAATATCGCTGGCCAGGCGCGCATGTTCGGCCTGCTCGAAGCGTCCGGCATAGCGCAGCAGACGCAGATTGGCCTCGTGCAACTCGGCCATGTCAGCGCTGTTCCACTCACGCTGCTGCAAGCGCTGCCAGACTTCCAGCACTTGCCGCGCCTGGTGGATCACGCGTTGGGCGAAATGGTGTTTAAGGCGGTCGTGGCTGAGATCTTCTGGCTCGGTCATGGCTGACTTCTTATGCAGAGACGTACGAGCTGCGTGGTGGCCTGATGATATCACTGGTCTCCAATCAGTACGATAGTACCGCTAATAACCTGGCGTCAGGTCGTTGACTGATTAATCTTCCGACCATGTTCCCCGCCCAAAGTTTGCCGGGCCGCGCTGCGTATCCTCGCTGGCTTGTCTTATAGTGGCCTGATCTACCGCGTCGACCGATAGTGCCCAGACCGCACGGCACCCCACGGCGAGCCCGCGGTCAGAACTTTGAATTCGCTTTCTTAAGGACAACTGCCATGTTGGATTGGAAGAACCGCGCAAGCAGCGCTCGCGAGCGTACGGCCGATGGCGTCGAAGGCGCCCGCAGCTATTTTGGCGGGCTGTGGAGTCGAGCCCTGGGCGTGCTGATTGGTCTGTACCTGCTGGCAACCCTGGTGGTCGGCTGGTACTGGAGTCAGGAGCCGGATCTCTTCCCGGTGGTGCAGCACAGCAAAGTCGCTGCCGAACAGGCGCAGCGGCAACTGGTGACTGGCTACCTCACCGTGGAAACCCTCAAGGAAGTCGCCAGCACCTTGCTCGACAAGTCCGGCGGCTACCTGTCCAACGATTTGGCGCCGCCCGGTCTGTGGCTGGACAACATGCCCAGCTGGGAATACGGCGTATTGGTGCAGGTGCGCGATCTTACCCGTGCGCTGCGCAAGGACTTCGCCCGCTCGCAATCGCAGTCCACCGAAGACGCCGACCTCGCCAAAGCCGAGCCGCGCTTCAACTTCGACTATAAAAGTTGGGCACTGCCAGCCTCCGAGTCGGAGTACCGCGAGGGCGTGCGTTCGCTGGATCGCTTTCTGGTCCGCCTCAGTGACCCCGCCCAGCACAATGCGCAGTTCTATTCGCGCGCCGATAACCTCAACAACTGGCTCGGCGACGTCGCCACTCGCCTGGGTTCGTTATCACAACGCTTGTCGGCCAGCGTCGGCCGGGTGCGTCTGGATACCGACGTGAACAGCGGCACCAACCTGGCTCCGGGCGAAGTGCCGCAGGTCAGCGAGCAACGCGTCGCCACTCCGTGGCTGCAGATCGACAACGTGTTCTACGAGGCACGCGGCCAGGCCTGGGCCTTGTCGCACATCCTGCGCGCCATCGAGGTGGACTTCGCCGACGTGCTGGCCAAGAAGAACGCCACGGTCAGCGTGCGGCAGATCATCCGCGAACTGGAAGCCGCGCAGGAGCCGCTGTGGAGTCCGATGGTCCTGAATGGCAGCGGCTATGGCCTGCTCGCCAACCACTCGCTGGTGATGGCCAACTACATCTCGCGCGCCAACGCCGCGGTGATCGACCTGCGCCAGCTGCTCAGCCAGGGCTGAGGCGATGGCCCACGCGCCGAACGAGGCGGCTCATCGCGCCGCCTCGGATGCCGAACGGGTGGCCTGGGTCGACGAACACGACCGCCCCTTGGGCGGCGTATCGCGCGCCGAGCTACGCGCCCAGCGCCTGATCGGGCGCGGCACTTACATCCTGCTGTTCAATAGCGCCGGCGAGTTGTGCGTGCACCGACGCATGCTAAGCAAGGCGCTGTATCCCGGTTACTGGGATGTCGCGGCCGGTGGCATGGTCCTGGAGGGTGAGAGCTACGCCGAGTCGGCTGAACGTGAGCTGGCCGAGGAGCTCGGCATCGCCGGCGTCGAACTGGTCGAGCACGCGCACTTTCTCTATGACGCGCCGGAGAGCCGCCTGTGGTGCACCGCCTACTCGGCGGTGTCCGATGCGCCGTTGATTCTACAACCCGAAGAAGTACTCGAAGCGCGCTTCATGACCCTCGACGCAGCCCTCGCCGACACCCAGTGCAGACCCTATTGCCCGGATTCCCTGGCGGCGCTGCAGCGTTATCTGGCGGCAACCCGCACCCCGTAGGTTGGGCTGAGACGCGCAGCGCCGATGCCCAACGGGTGGCAGTGCACGCAACGCCGCTCCACTAGACACCCGCGTTGGGCATCGCTGCGCTCAGCCCAACCTACCCCCAACCTGCGGTTGTGCAGGATTTCCCATCAGCGTCGTGCAACATGCCGAACGGCGTCGCCAATCCGCCGATTAATGGCGCAATTGTGCACTTAGCAGGCGGGGCCTTTGCCGTTACACTGCGCGCCCCGCGCCTTCCCCGGCGTGGCATGCGCTGCCCCTGCCAGAGTGGGGTTTCGCGGTCGGCAAGCGCCGGCCAGTCGCTATCCTGACCAGCCTAAGAGGAAAAGCCGGTGGTCAAGAAAGCTGCGTCGTTTTCCGCCCTTGGCGGACTCGTCTATTCCACCGATAGCGGTCGGCATTGCCCCGACTGCGGCCAGCCGGTGGACGCCTGCATCTGCAAACAGAATCTGCTTCCCGAAGGCGACGGCATCGCTCGTGTGCGCCGCGAGACCAAAGGTCGCGGCGGCAAGACGGTGACCACCGTCAGCGGCGTGCCACTCGCCGAGGAACCGCTCAAAGATCTCGCCAGCGCGCTGAAAAAGCGCTGCGGCTGCGGTGGTTCGCTGAAGGACGGAGTGATTGAGATTCAAGGCGACCATGTCGAGCTGTTGCTAGCCGAGCTGATCAAACGCGGCTTCAAAGCCAAGAAATCCGGCGGCTGAACAGGCCGGTTGCGCTCGCCCTTCTAAACTTCGTTGCAGCGTTGGGGTCGACTCCCCAGCGATTGTCATTTGCGTCGGTCACTCTGCCCATGCAGGCGGCGCCATTTTATTTTTCGACAGGGGTACTCAATGTCCGTACGACGCACACGCAAAGATGACGGCAGCCAATGGACAGTCGCGGACAGCCGCAGCGTCTACGGCATCCGCCACTGGGGCGCCGGCTATTTCGCGATCAGCGACAGCGGTCGCGTCGAGGTCCGCCCGAACGGTCCGGCCAGCGCGCCGATCGACCTGTTCGCGCAAGTCGATGAACTGCGCCAGAGCGGCCTGTCGCTGCCGCTGCTGGTGCGCTTCCCGGACATCCTGCAGGACCGCGTGCGCAAACTGACCGGCGCCTTCGACGCCAACATCGAGCGCCTCGAATACCAGAGCCGCTACACCGCGCTGTACCCGATCAAGGTCAACCAGCAGGAAGCGGTGGTGGAAAACATCATCGCCACCCAGGACGTCTCGATCGGCCTCGAAGCCGGCTCCAAGCCCGAACTGATGGCCGTGCTGGCGCTGGCGCCGAAGGGCGGCACCATCGTCTGCAACGGCTACAAGGACCGCGAGTTCATCAAGCTGGCGCTGATGGGCCAGAAGCTCGGCCACAACGTGTTCATCGTCATCGAGAAAGAGTCCGAGGTGCAGCTGGTGATCGAGGAGGCGGCCGAGCTCAAGGTCGCCCCGCAGATCGGCCTGCGCGTGCGCTTGTCCTCGCTGGCCTCGAGCAAGTGGGCCGACACCGGCGGCGAGAAGTCCAAGTTCGGCCTGTCTGCCGCGCAGCTGCTCTCGGTGGTCGAGCGCTTCCGCGCCGCCGGCTTGGATCAGGGCATTCGCCTGCTGCACTTTCACATGGGCTCGCAGATCGCCAACCTGGCCGACTACCAGCACGGTTTCAAGGAAGCCATCCGCTACTACGGCGAACTGCGCGGCCTCGGCCTGCCGGTCGACCATATCGACGTCGGCGGCGGCCTGGGCGTGGATTACGACGGCACCCATTCACGCAACGCCAGCTCGATCAACTACGACATGGACGATTACGCCGGCGTAGTGGTCGGCATGCTCAAGGAGTTTTGCGACGCGCAGGGCCTGCCGCATCCACACATCTTCTCCGAGAGTGGCCGCTCGCTGACCGCCCACCACGCGGTGTTGATCGTGCAGGTCACCGACGTCGAGAAGCACAACGACGAGACGCCGGTGATCGACAACCTTGAGAGCCTGCCGGAAACCGTGCGCTGGCTCGCCGAGCTGCTCGGCCCGACCGATATCGAGATGGTCACCGAGACCTACTGGCGGGCCACCCACTACATGAGCGATGTCGCTGCGCAGTACGCCGACGGCAAGCTCAGCCTGACCGAGAAGGCGCTCGCCGAGCAGTGCTACTTCGCCGTCTGCCGGCGCCTGCATACCTCGCTAAAGGCCCGTCAGCGTTCGCATCGCGCGGTGCTCGACGAGCTCAACGACAAGCTCGCCGACAAGTACATCTGCAACTTCTCGGTGTTCCAGAGCCTGCCGGACACCTGGGCGATCGGCCAGATCCTGCCGATCCTGCCGCTCAATCGCCTCGACGAGGAGCCGCTGCGCCGCGCCGTGCTGCAGGACCTGACCTGCGACTCGGACGGCAAGATTCGCCAGTATGTCGACGAGCAGAGCATCGAGACCAGCCTGCCGGTGCACGAAGTGCGCGAGGGCGAGGATTACCTGCTCGGCGTATTCCTGGTCGGCGCCTATCAGGAAATCCTCGGCGACATGCACAACCTGTTCGGCGACACCGACTCGGTGAACCTCTACCAGAACCCGGACGGCAGCGTGTACCACGCCGGCATCGAGACCCACGACACCATCGAGGACATGCTGCGCTACGTGCACCTGTCGCCCGAGGAGCTGATGACGCATTACCGCGACAAGGTCGCCAGCGCCAAGATCAGCGTCCGCGAGCGCACCCAGTTCCTCGACGCCCTGCGTCTGGGGCTGACCCGCTCGTCGTACCTGTCGTCCTGAGTCGCGCCACGAAAAAAAGCCCGCTCTATTGAGCGGGCTTTTTTATGCGTGGCCTGAGGGCGTAGCCCGGATGCAATCCGGGACACAGAGTCGCCGGTATCCCGGATTGCATCCGGCTACGGATCTCAGCCGCCGATGACTCCATAGCCGCGCGTCATCAACACCGCCAGCAGCGGGATGATCAGCAGCAGCAACAGCTCCAGGCGGATGGTCATGATCACCAGTTTGGCGCGCCCGGCGCTGATCACCGGCGGTTGCCCGGCGAGCAGGCTATTGCGCCAGTTGAGGAAGGTGAAGGTCGGCAGAATCGAGATCAGACCGACCAGAATGAACAGCCCGAGCTTGGCGTGGAACAAGTAGTTCTGCAGGTAATAATCGACGCCCTTGGCGTACCACAGCACCCGCGCAAACCCGGTGAGCAAGACCACCCCGGCGGTGGCGCCATAGGCGATATCGATGCGGATCAGGCTACGTGCGCGCTGCACGTCCTGCAGTGCCGTCTTGAACAGCACATGCTCGGTGGTCAGAAGCGCGAACAGCACGAAGATCGAAATGAAGTGCAGATAGGCGGTGATGGCTTGGCCCATGGAAGCTCCTTGTTGTCATTCTGGTTCGCTGGCATGGGCCGCACGGTTGCGGCCCCGCTGCTTGGCACGGTACCGCGCGTGGTCGGCGCATTCCAGCATGTCGCTCTGGGTTTCACTGGAAGTCGCTAGCGTGATGTCGAGGCTGATGATCGGCTGTCTGTCCCGGACGCTCCTTTAGCGCGGCCGGGGGAACCAGGCATCGTCTCGACTCAGGCGCCAGGCGAAGCTGCCCAGGCTGAGGCCGCGAATCAGCATAAAACATAGAAACGCCAGCCACAGACCATGATTGCCCAAACCCTGCAGCAGCCAGCCAATCGGCAGGGCCAGCGCCACGGCGATGAGCATCGCATCGCGCATCTCGCGGGCCCGGGTGGCGCCGATGAACAGCCCGTCGAGCATAAAACTCCACACCGCCACCAGCGGCAATGCCGCCAGATACGGCAGATAGACGTAGGCCACCCGGCGCACGTCGGCGATATCGCTTTGCAGGTCGATGAACAGCCGCCCGCCCAAGCCGAACAGCAGGGCAAAGCCGAGGCTGCCTAGCAGCGACCAGAGCCCGGCGACCAGCAGCGAGCGGCGCAGCGCCAGGCGGTCGCGGGCGCCGATGGCGTGGCCGCATAACGCCTCCATGGCGTGGGCCAGCCCGTCCAGGGCATAGGAGATGATCAGCAAGCCATTGAGCAGCAGCGCGTTGGCCGCCACCGTCGCATCGCCGAGGCGCGCGCCCTGCACCGTGAGCAGGAAGAACACCGCCTGCAGGGCCAGCGAGCGGATGAAGATGTCGCGGTTGACCGCCAGCAGCGGGCGCCAACTGGCCCACTGGTGCAGCGCCGGCCAGTTCAGGCGGCCGGCATAGCGGCGCAGCGCGCCACGACTCAGGGCCAAGCCGAGCAGCGCACCGCTCCACTCGGCGAGCACTGCGGCCCGTGCCGCGCCGGGCACGCCCCACTCCAGGCCGAGGACGAACCACAGCGACAGCCCGGCATTCAGCAGATTGGTGGTCAGCATGATCGCCAGTGGTGCGCGGGCATTCTGGTTGCCGAGGAACCAGCCGATCAGCGCGTAGTTGGCCAGGGTCGCCGGCAGACCGAACAGGCGGGTATGGAAGAACTCGCGCGTCAGCTGGTCGAGTTGGCTCGAGGGGTTCATCAGGCTCAGGGCGAAATCGCTGAACGGCACCGCCAGCAGGCCGAGCAGCAGGGCCAGGCCGAGCGCCAGCAGCAGGCCTTGCAGGAGAATCTGCCGTAGAGCTCCGCCATCTTTGCGGCCGGCCGCCTGTGCGGCGAAGCCGGTGGTGCCCATGCGCAGGAAGCCGAGCGTGCCGGCGATCAGCGTATAGAGCATGCCGCCGACCGCCACCGCGCCGAGTTGATGGGCGTGCGGCAGATGGCCGACCACCGCGCTGTCGACCAGCGACACCAGCGGAATCGACAGATTGGAGAGAATCATCGGCAGCGCCAACGCCCACACTTTGCGATGGGTTGGCTGGTGCCGCCAGGCGTCTTGGATCGAGGACATGCGCAACTCCCGGCGAGGGTGCCAGTGTAGCGGGGCGACTGTGACGACCCCAAATGAGGCAAACGCGTAGGGCGTACTCGCGCAGCAGTACACATGTGGCTGGCGTGGCGGACTGTTCGCTGCACTCCTGAGCTCGGTAGGGTGGAAAACCGCGCAGCGTTTTCCACCAGCGGCGCGGTGGATGTGCACAGGGACATCCTACGAGCTGATCGGTTAGCGCTTTTGTCCCCTCTCCCGTTTACGGGAGAGGGTTAGGGAGAGGGCGAGCGGCCTTTTCCCCTCTCCCCCGGCCCCTCTCCCACCAGTGGGAGAGGGGGGAGTCCATATACGGATTGCATCCTGGCTACACCATTCCAGCCCAGCGGTCTGCACCACGCATCGCGCTAACGGGCTTTGCCAGACGGCGCCCGCCAACCCCCTCGGCTATAGTTCCCAACCTCCACACCACCCATTCCGGGAGCTTGTCATGCCGTACAAGGGATTGTTGCTGGCCGTTGCGCTCGTCCTTGTGAGCGCTTGCGATTCGTCCACCCCCGAGGCGCCGAAAACCGCCGCGCCGTCGGATGCCGCAACCTCGGTTGGCGCAACCTCGGCTGGCGGGCAGGCCACGCCGCACGCACCGGTCGATGCCAAGGCTCTGGCGCAGCGCTACGCCGGGCGCGAGCTGGAGGTGATCGACGTCTCGGAAGTCCAGCTCGACGGTGCCAGCGTGCTGTCGGTGAGCGTCTCGGTGCCGCTCGATCCCGAGCAGAACTTCGCCGACAAGCTGCATCTGGTAGACAGCAAGAGTGGCAAGGTCGACGGTGCCTGGGAGCTGACCGACAACCTCATGGAGTTGCGTCTGCGTCACCTCGAGCCGCAGCGCAAACTGGTGCTGACCGTCGATGCCGGTCTGCGCGCCATTAACGATGCGACCCTGGCCAAGGAGTTCATCAGCCAGCTGCAGACCCGCGATCTGCAAGCCACGGTGGGCTTCGCCAGTCGCGGCTCGCTGCTGCCGACCCGCCTGGCCGAGGGCCTGCCGGTGATTGCCCTGAACGTCGACAAGGTCAACGTCGAATTCTTCCGCATCAAGCCCGAAGCGCTGCCGGCGTTCCTCAGCAAGTGGGGGCGCAACTCCAGCCTCGACAACTGGGAAGCGCGCGAGCTGCTGCCCTTGGCCGACCTGGTGTACGGCGGCCGCTTCGACTTGAAACCGGCACGCAACACCCGGGAAACCCTGCTGCTGCCGATCGCCGGCCTTGAGCCGTTCAAGCAGCCCGGCGTGTACCTGGCGGTCATGCGCGAAGCCGGCAGCTACGGTTACTCGCAGCCGGCGACGTTGTTTACCCTGAGCGACATCGGCCTGTCCGCGCACCGCTCGCGCGATCGTCTGGACGTGTTCACCCAGGCGTTGGAAGGCGGTAAGGCGCTCGCGGCGGTCGAGCTGGAAATCCTCGATGGCGAAGGCCGGGTGGTCGGCGAGGGCAAGACCGACAGCGACGGCCACGCCGAGCTGGCCTTGCCGGCCAAAGCCGAAGTGCTGCTGGCCCGCGAAGACGAGCAGACCAGTCTGCTGCGCCTCAATGCGGCGGCCTTGGATCTCACCGAGTTCGATATCGCCGGGGCGCAGGCGCATCCGTTGCAGTTCTTCGTGTTCGGCCCGCGCGACCTGTATCGCCCCGGCGAGACGGTGCTGCTCAACGCCCTGCTGCGCGATGCCGACGGCCGCGCGGTGCCGGCCCAGCCGGTGAATGTCGAAGTGCGCCGCCCGGACGAACAGGTCAGCCGAAAATTCGTCTGGGAAGCGGGCGAGGACGGCCTCTACCAATACCAGTTGGAACTGGCCGGCGAGGCGCCGACCGGGCGCTGGCAGCTGCTCTTCGATCTCGGCGACGGCAAGCCGCAGCTGTATGAATTCCTCGTCGAGGATTTCCTTCCCGAGCGCCTGGCCCTGGAACTCAAGGGCCGCGACACGCCGTTCGCGCCGACCGACAACCCGCAGTTCAGCGTCAATGGCCGCTACCTGTACGGCGCCCCGGCGGCCGGCAATCGCCTCAGCGGCCAGCTCTATGTGCGCCCGCTGCGCGAGGCGGTGCCAAGCCTGCCGGGCTATCAGTTCGGTTCGGTGACCGAAGAAGAGTTGAGCCAGGATTTCGATCTCGACGAAACCACCCTGGATGCCGAAGGCAAGGCCAGCTTGGACGTCGAGAGTCGCTGGAAAGAGGCCAAGTCGCCGCTCAAGCTGATCCTCCAGGCCAGCCTGCAGGAGTCCGGCGGTCGGCCGATCACCCGGCGCATCGTACAGCCGGTGTGGCCGGCCGAGCGCTTGCCGGGTGTGCGCGGCTTGTTCGACGGCGAGAGCGTCGACGCCGACGGCCTCGCCGAGTTCGAACTGCTGGTCGCCGACCCCGCCGGTCACAAACTGGCCGCCGACAACCTCAAGGTGCGGCTGGTGCGCGAGCGCCGTGACTACTACTGGAATTACTCGGAAAGCGACGGCTGGAGTTACCACTACAACGCGAAATTCCTCCAGCTCAGCGAGGAGGCCATCACGGTCGCCGAGGGCAGCACCGCCAAGGTCAGCTTTCCGGTCGAGTGGGGCCCGTATCGCATCGAGGTGGAAGACCCGCAGACCGGCATGCTCAGCAGCCTGCGCTTCTGGGCTGGTTATCGCTGGCAGGACAACGCCGAGGGCGGCGCGGTGCGGCCCGATCAGGTCAAGCTGGCGCTCGACAAGCCGGCCTACGCCGAGGGCGACACCGCCCAGGTGACCATCACCCCGCCGGCGGCCGGCAACGGTTATCTGTTGGTGGAATCCAGCGACGGGCCGCTGTGGTGGCAAGCCATTGAGGTACCGGCCGAGGGCAAGAGTTTCGCTATCCCGATCGCCAAGGAGTGGGCGCGGCATGACCTGTATGTCAGCGCGCTGGTGATTCGCCCCGGCGAGCGCAAGGCCAACGCCACCCCCAAGCGCGCGGTCGGCCTGCTGCATCTGCCGCTGGAACGGGCGCCGCGCAAACTGGCGCTGAGCCTGCTGGCGCCGGAGAAGATACGTCCGAATCAGCCGCTCAGCGTGCGCGTGCAAGCCAAGAATGCTGACGGCAGCCCGGCCAAGCAGGTGCAAGTGCTGGTCGCTGCGGTGGATGTCGGCATCCTAAACATCACTGAGTACAAGACGCCCGATCCGTTCGCCAGCCTGTTCGGCCGCAAGGCGTATGGCGTCGATCAACTGGATGTCTACGGCCAGTTGATCGAAGCCGGGCAGGGGCGCTTGGCGAGTCTGGCGTTCGGCGGCGATGCGGCGCTGGCCGGCGGTGGCAAGCGCCCGGAAACCAGCGTGACGATTGTCGCCCTGCAGAGTCAGGCGCTGCAGCTGGACGAGCAGGGCGAGGGCGAAGTCAGGCTGAATATCCCCGACTTCAACGGCGAGCTGCGCCTGATGGCCCAGGCCTGGAGTGACGAGCGCTACGGCGTGGCCGAGGCCAAGACGGTGGTCGCCGCGCCGCTGATTGCCGAGCTGTCGACCCCGCGCTTCCTCGCTGGGGGCGACGAAACCACCCTGGCGCTGGACCTCAGCAACCTCACCGAGCAAACCCAGCAACTCGACGTGCAATTGAGCACCGAAGGCCAGCTGGATCTCAGCCAGAGCAACGCCGGGCAAAGTGTGCCGCTGCAACTCGCCAAGGGGCAGCGCACCACGCTGCGCATCCCGGTGCGCGCGCTGGGCGGCTATGGCCAGGGCAAGCTCAAGGTGCTGGTGCAGGGCCTGCAGCTGCCGGGGGAAACCCTGCCGGCCTACAACCGCGAGTGGACCCTGGGCATTCGTCCGGCCTATCCGGCATTGGTGAAGAGCTTCCGCGCGGTGCTCAAGGATCAACCCTGGAGCCTGCCGAGCGGCACCTTGAGTGCCTTCGAGGCGCCGGGTCGCGAAGCCTTGCTGGAGCTGTCCAGCCGTCCGCCGTTGAACCTCGCCGAACAGATCCGCGCGCTCAAGGCTTATCCGTATGGCTGCGCCGAGCAGACCACCAGCGGCCTGTATCCCTCGCTGTATGCCGATGCGACCAGCCTGCAACGCCTCGGCCTGGTCGGCGAACCGGATGCACAGCGGCGTAAGGCGATTGAAATAGGTATCGAACGGCTGCTCGGCATGCAGCGGCACAATGGCAGCTTCGCCCTGTGGAATGCCGACGGCGCGGAAGAATACTGGCTGACCGCCTATGTCACGGATTTCCTCCTGCGTGCCCGTGAACAGGGCTTCGGTGTGCCGCCCGAGGCGTTGAAGAAAGCCAACCAACGGCTGCTGCGCTATCTGCAGGAGCGCAACCTGATCGACATCGACTACAGCGATAACGCCGCGCACAGCCGCTTCGCCGTGCAGGCCTACGCTGGCTATGTGTTGGCGCGCAGCCAGCAGGCGCCGCTCGGTGCCTTGCGTAGCCTGTACGAGCGGCGCGCCGATGCGCGTTCCGGTCTGCCGCTGGTGCAATTGGCGGTGGCACTCAAGCTGATGGGCGATCAGCCGCGCGCCGACGACGCGTTGGCCGCCGGCCTGGCGCGGGAGCGTGAGAACGATCAGTGGTTGTCCGACTATGGCAGTCCCCTGCGCGATCAGGCGCTGATTCTCGCCCTGCTCGAGGAGCATGATCTCGCCGCCGTCAGCCGTGAGGAAAGGCTGTTCAAGCTGGCCGATGAGTTGGCTAGCCGCGACTACCTGTCGACCCAGGAGCGCAACGCGCTCTTTCTCGCCGGTCGCGACCTGCTCGGCAAGCCGGAACGCGACTGGAGCGCCGAGTTGAGCGTGGCCGGGCAAGCCTGCCCCCTCAGCAACACCGCGCCGGGCCTGAAGCTGGAAGGCGCGACCCTCGACGAACCGCTCGGCGTGCGCAATTTGGGCAGCGAAACGCTGTACCAGCGGCTGACGATTTCCGGCTACCCGAGCAGCGCGCCGAGTGCTGGCGGCGAGAACCTGTCGATCCAGCGCGACTACCTGGGCATGAATGGCGAACCGCTGAACTTGGAGGCCGTGAAGAGTGGTGAGCTGGTTCTCGTGCATCTGGCTATCCAGGCCAAACAACGGGTGCCGGATGCGCTGGTGGTCGACCTGCTGCCGGCCGGCCTGGAGCTGGAAAACCAGAACCTGGCGAGCAGCGCGGCGAGCCTGCAAGACGCCAGCGGCGCGGTGAAGGAGTGGCTGAAAGCGATGCAGAACGCCTCGCCCAAACATCAGGAGTTCCGTGGCGACCGCTACGTCGCGGCCCTGGACGTGGGCGGCCATAGCACCACTCATCTGCTCTACCTGGCCCGCGCGGTGACCCCGGGCATCTATCGCGTGCCGCCGCCGCAGGTGGAATCGATGTACCGGCCGCAATGGCAGGCGCTAGGGGATGCGCCTGAGCGAATGGTGGTGAAGGGGCACTAGCTGCAGAGCACCCTCTCCCCAGCCCTCTCGACTAGGCGTCCCCCCATGAATGGGAGAGGGGACGGATCGAGGAGGGTCGAAATATCCGGTCTCTGGGAGAGAGGCAGTCGTGACGCGTTAGGACATCCACCTGCGGACTTCATTTCACGCCCCTCTCCCGTTCACGGGAGAGGGGCTGGGGGAGAGGGCAGGCAGACTATCGGGGCAAGGAGGCCCATCCATGACATTGCGAGACAACGCCAAACGCCTGCGTAGCGAAATGACCGAGGCTGAAATGCGCCTCTGGTATTACCTGCGTGGCCATCGCTTCCTCGGCTTGAAATTCAAGCGCCAGAAACCGTTGGGCCCGTACATCGTCGACTTCGTTTGTCTGGAGTGCCGACTGATCATCGAACTGGACGGCAGCAAGCACCAGCAGCAGGTGGAGCAGGATCGGGTTCGAGACCGCCATTTTCAGCAGCGCGGCTTTCGGGTACTGCGTTTCTGGAATCATGAGATGCTGGCTGAAACGGAAGCCGTCCTTGAAGCGATACGCCTGGCTGTCGACCCTCTCCCCAGCCCTCTCCCATGAATGGGAGAGGGAGCAGATCGAGAAGGGTCGGATAAATCCTTCTGCGGTTCACTCTTTCCGTTTCCGCGAAGTAAGCAGTTCATGAAGTGTTGGGAAAAATCTTCGGCGGACTTCATTCCAGCGCCCTCTCCCGTGTACGGGAGAGGGCGCTTCACCCAATCAACAAACTCAACAGCCACAGTGCCACGAGCAGCAGGATAATCCCCCAGATGATTGAGCCGCGCAGGAAGGCGCGGATGGCGCTGACCAGCATGAACAGGCCGAGAATCAGGGCGAGTAGGTTGATCCAGGTGGGGTCCGTGCCCAGGGAGCGCGACAGGCCGTCGGTGAAGTTGGCGCCAGCGCGGCCGAGCAGGTCGAAGAAGCCGGAAAGCGCTTCGACGATAAAGCGGATTACCGCGCCCAGCGTTTCGCCGAGCCATTCGAAAAAGCTTTCTGCGCGCATCGTTTCTATCCTTAAATTCGTCGCTGCATGAGCGTTGCGTGGGTTTCAGTTGGGCCCTACGCAGCCGCCCTGAGTTCCCTAGTGCAGTTCATTGGAGTGGTTATGTCTCGGCATCGGGGCCAATTTGTGTCTTTCGTTTCGCCGTATGCAGGCGGGGTATGAAGCGGTTCCGGCATTTTGCGGCGCAGACACTGCATGGACTGGTGCGGCGGCCCTGGCTGTGGCTACCGATCCTGCTGCTGAGCCTGCTGTGGAGCGCCGACCGCTTGTTTCCGCTGCCGTTGCCGGCGGACGATCTGGCCCGCGTGGTGCTCGCCGAAGATGGCACGCCGCTGTGGCGCTTCGCCGATCAGGATGGCGTGTGGCGCTATCCGGTTGAGGTCAGCGAAGTTTCGCCCTACTACCTGCAGGCTCTGCTGACCTACGAAGACCGCTGGTTCTACCAGCACCCTGGCGTCAACCCGTTGGCCCTGGCGCGCGCCGCCTGGCAGAACCTGCGTGGCGGGCGAGTGGTGTCCGGCGGCAGCACGCTGTCGATGCAGGTGGCGCGCTTGCTCGATCCGCACTCGCGCACCCTGGCTGGCAAGCTGCGCCAGTTGTGGCGCACCGCGCAGCTGGAATGGCATCTCTCCAAGGCGCAGATTCTCGCCCTGTATCTCAATCGGGCGCCGTACGGCGGCACGCTACAGGGGATTGCGGCGGCCAGTTGGGCCTACCTGGGCAAGCCGCCGAGTCAGTTGACCCGCAGCGAGGCGGCGCTGCTCGCGGTGTTGCCGCAGGCGCCGAGCCGGTTACGGCCGGATCGGCATCCGGAGGCGGCGCAAGTCGCCCGCGACAAAGTGCTGCGCCGCCTCGCCGAATTCGCCGTGTGGCCACGTCCAGCGATCGATGAAGCGCTAGAGGAACCGGTGGTTCTCGCCCCGCGTCAGGAGCCGCGTCTGGCGCCGCTATTGGCGCGCCGGCTGAATCATCCCGGCAGCCCGCCGCTGATTCGCACCACGGTGGATGCCGCGTTGCAGCGCCGCCTGGAAGATCTGCTGCTGGGTTGGCGCTCGCGCTTGCCGCCGCATACCTCGGCGGCGCTGTTGGTGGTCGAGGCGCAGAGCATGGCGGTGCGCGCCTACCTGGGCTCGGTGGATATCGCCGATGTGCAGCGCTTCGGTCATGTCGACATGATCCAGGCGCTGCGCTCACCGGGTTCGACGCTCAAGCCGTTCCTCTACGGCATGGCGTTGGATGCCGGCTTGATCCATTCCGAGTCGCTGCTGCAGGACGTCCCGCGCCGCTATGGCGATTACCGGCCCGGCAACTTTTCCAGTGGTTTCAGTGGCCCGGTGTCGGCCAGCGAGGCGTTGGCCACTTCGCTCAATCTGCCCGCCGTGCAGTTGCTCGAAGCCTATGGGCCCAAGCGCTTTGCCGGCGAGTTGCGCAATTCCGGGGTGCCGCTCGCGCTGCCGCCGCTGGCCGAGCCGAATCTGGCGCTGATCCTCGGCGGCGCGGGCAGTCGCCTGGAGGAGTTAGTGGCCGGTTACAGCGCCTTCGCGCGAGGCGGCATGGCGGCGCGGCCGCGCTTGCAGCCGCAGGATGAATTGCGCGAGCGGCGTCTGTTGTCGCCCGGGGCGGCGTGGATCGTGCGGCGCATTCTCAGTGGCCAGGCGCGGCCGGACCGCGATCCACGGGCGCAGTTGGTGCAGCGGCCGAGCCTGGCCTGGAAGACCGGCACCAGTTACGGCTTTCGCGATGCCTGGGCGCTGGGCGTCGGGCCGCGTTATCTGATCGGCGTGTGGATCGGTCGCCCGGATGGTACGCCGGTGCCCGAGCAGTTCGGTCTGGCGTCGGCGGCGCCGCTGCTGTTGCAGGTGCACGATTTGCTGGTCAATCGCGACGGTCAGCGCGGTATCGCGGCACCGGTCGAAGCGGTGCCGGCGAGCATCGGCGTAGCGGCGATCTGTTGGCCACTGGGTCAGCCGCTGGCCAAGGACGACACCAATTGCCGGCGCCAGCGCTTCGCCTGGACGCTCGATGGCACCGTGCCGCCTACGCTGCCGGCGGCCGATCAGCCGCTCGGTTTGGGTTTGGCGCAGACGGTTTGGTTGAGCCCCCGGGGTTTGCGGGTCGACGCTAGCTGTGCCGGCGCCAGCGCCCAGGAACTGGCGTTCTGGCCGGATGCGCTGGAGCCCTGGTTGCCGCGTCGCGAACGCCGCATCGCGCGCTTGCCGGCGCTCGATCCCAACTGCCCGGCGCACGCGGGGCCGGTCGCCACGCCGTTGTCGATCGTCGGCATTCGCGCGGGCGATCAATTGCGCCGGCCGGCGTCGAACACCGAGCCATTACGCCTGCAGCTCTCCGCGCTGGGCGGCAGCGGGCAGCGCTGGTGGTTCCTCAACGGGGTGCCGGTCGGCGAGACCCAGCCGGGCGAGAGCCTCAGTCGCACGCTCAAGGGGCTGGGCAGCTATCAACTCAGCTTGCTCGACCAGAGCGGCGCGACCGCCCGGGTCGAATTCCGCGTAGTCGATTGAACGCGTCGGCGGTCAGGCGAAGTCGGCCAGCACGATGCGGTCGCGGCCCTCGGCCTTGGCTTGATACAGCGCGTTGTCGACGCGCTTGAAGAGCGCCTCGGGGCTGTCGTCGCACTGCGGATCGAAGCTGCCGACGCCGAGGCTGGCGGTCAGCGGCAGGTTGCGCCTGCGGCGCGCTGGAAAAGCCTCAGGTCAGCAGCCAGGCGAGCAGGTAGTAGAAGCCGCCCAGGCGGGTGCGGATCAGGGTGTCTTGCGACTCCCGCCATAGGGGAAAGTAACCCGGATGATGCAGGCGCGACTGATCTTGTAGGAGCGAATTCATTCGCGATATGGAGCGCGCCGCAGTGACGTCATCGCGAATGAATTCGCTCCTACGACTCCAGCCCCACAACCGCGCGGACGCAGCCTTGTAGGAACGGATTTATCCGTGATGGGTCTTCCAAAGGCTATGTCCCAGGACTGTATTGCCCGGCTCCAACCGAAACCGCTATCTCCCCGCGAATGTACTGCTCCAGATGCTGGATCAGGCCATCCTGCTCGGCCAGGGTCTCCTTGATCAGGTCACCGATCGACAGCAGCCCGAGCAGTTCGCCGTCATCCACCACCGGCAGGTGGCGCAGGTGGCGATCGGTCATCAGCGTCATGCACTCGCGGATGCTCTGCCGGGGGGCCACCGTGATCACCGGCACGCTCATGATCTCGCTGACCAGGGTGCCGATGGACGAGCGGCCCCGGAGCACGCCTTTGCGGGCGTAATCGCGTTCGCTGACGATGCCCAGCAACTGGCCCTCGTCGAGCACCAGCAGCGCCCCGACATTATGCTCGGCCATGACCTGCAGCGCTTCCAGCACGGTTGAGCTGGGAGCGATGGCATGGACGTTCTGGTGCGTTTTGGCCTGGAGAATCTGTGCCACGGTTTTCATGCAATCCCCTTGTTCGATCGTGCGGTCAGCTCAGTGACGGCAAGGATCGAACAAGACGGCGGCCAACGGCCAAACGGAGATTTGTATCGGGCTGATTGAAAACTTCATTGACGTGGTGCAGCCCGCGCACGCACACCTCACTGCATCCAAGAAGCGCTGGGACGAACCATGCAACAGATGATTGGTACTTCGCCTTTCCAAAGGCACGTGACCACAAATGAAACCGCTTCCCGGTGCCGGGTAAAGATTTTGTATACAAAATATTAAGTTCACTGCTGCGTTGGTCGATATAGCGGCATGGCGCGCGGGTGCGCAGCTTTGTATACAACTCCTTTCTCTTCCTCAGGTGGACCATGCGAATCTGGCAACGCAGTATCCAGTGGCAACTCACCCTCAGCATGGGCGCGGCCCTGCTGGTCAGCATTCTTATCGTCATTGGCGTGTACGGCTGGGTGGTCAACCGGCTGGCTGAACGGGCGCTGGTCGACAATGCGCTGCCGGCCAGCGTCGAGGCGATCGGCAACGACCTCGAGCGCATTCTCGCCGCGCCGCTGACGGCGGCGGCGGACATTGCCGGCAACAGCCTGGTCGGCGACTGGCTGGCCAGTGGCGAAGACCCGGCACGACAACCCGACTTCCAGCGCTACCTCAACGCGCTGCGCAGCCAGCATCAGGCGCTGACCACCTTCATCGTCGCGCTGGACAGCGGTCACTACTACACCGATCAGAAGTTCGACCGCACGCTGCAGCGCGGCAAGGCCGACGACGCCTGGTTCTATGGCTTCCTCGACAGCGGCAAGGAGCGCGAGCTGTCGTTCGACATCGACAAGTCGAACAACGTGCCGAGCCTGTTCATCAACGTGCGCATTCGCCAGGACGGCAAGGACCTCGGCGTGGCCGGGCTGGGTTTCGGCATGCAGGCGATGTCCGATCTGGTACGCAATTTCCAGTTCGGTGAGCGTGGGCGTATCTATCTGGTCGACGACGGCGGCCAGGTGAAGATCCATCCGCAGGCCGAGCTGAACAACCGCCGCAATCTGACCGACCTGCTGGGGGGCGACGTCGCCGGCGAACTGCTTGGCGGTGCCGGCAAGGCGCTGCGCTTCCAGCGTGATGGCGAGACGTATCTGGTGGTGTCGCGCGAGCTGAAGAGCCTCGGCTGGCGTCTGGTCAGCGAAGTACCGGAGGCGGAAATCTACGCCGAGGCGCGTCAGGCCATGCTCAGCAGCGGCTTGATCGGTCTGGCCGTGGCGCTGCTGGTGCTCGGTCTGGTGGCGCTGCTGGCGCGTGGCTTGGTGCGCCCGCTGCAGCAGGTCACCGCGGCGCTGGTGGAAATCGGCGGCGGTGGCGGCGACCTGACCCGCCGTCTCGACGAGTCGCGGGCCGACGAGCTGGGCGATCTGGCGCGCGGCTTCAACCGCTTCCTGGAAAGCCAGCGCAGCCTGATCGGCGAAGTGCTGGCCACCAGCCAACGCCTGCGCGGCTCGGTCGGCCAGGTCGCCGAAGTGGTGGAAAACACCGCCGGTCGCGCCGGTCGGCAGCGCGAGATGACCGACATGGTCGCCACCGCGGTGCACGAGATGGGCCTCACCGTGCAGGAGATCGCACGCAACGCCAGTGATGCCGCGCAGGCCTCACACAACGCGCGCAGTGAAGCGTTGCAGGCCCGTCAGGTGGTCGGCAGCTCGATCGCGCATATCGAGAAGATGTCCGGCGAGATCGGCCACGCCTCGGTGGCGGTCGGCGAACTGGCCCATGAAGTGGCGTCGATCGACCAGGTGCTGTCGGTGATTCGCGGCATTTCCGAGCAGACCAATCTGCTCGCCCTCAACGCCGCGATCGAAGCGGCGCGCGCCGGCGAGTTGGGGCGCGGCTTCGCGGTGGTCGCCGACGAGGTGCGTACCCTGGCCAGCCGCACCCAGGACTCGACCGGTGAAATCCAGCAGATGATCGAACGCCTGAAGAGCGGCGCCGACAGCGCGGTGCATTCCATGCAAGCCGGCCAGGCGGCCACCGGCACCGGCGTCGAAGCCACCCAGCGCACCGGCGTGTCACTGGGCGCGATCACCGAACAGGTCGAGCGCATCAGCGACATGAACACCCAGGTCGCCACGGCCACCGAGGAGCAGTCGTCGGTGACCGAAGAGATCAACCGTAACGTGCAGGGCATCGCCGACCTGGCGCACGCCACCTCCGCCGACACCGAACGCTGCCGCGTCGATTGCCAGACGCTGCGCGCCCTGGCCGACGATCTGACGCGGCAGATGGGCAGCTTCCGCCTCTGATCCGCCCCACCCTGATAGGTAGGCGGCGGCCCGGCCGGGGTCGCAGCCACGCCTTCTGACATGGGCTGGAGCGCCCGCCCCTTGGGCATCTGGCCGATTGCCGCCTACCCGTAGGGGGCATCGACAGCCCCGCTGACCCGCGCCTTTACTGCGCTCCCGCTTGGGAGTCGGCAGCCCCCTCGCACATCGGGCGGCCCCGCCGCCGACAACAACAAAAACTCAGGGTGAAGGCATGAATAATCTGCTTGTTCAACGGCCGCTCCGGCTCTATGCCGTGCTTGCCGGACTACTGCTCTGCGGCGCCGCGAGTGCCGTGCAGGCCGGGCCGCAGGTGAAGATCGACAGCGGCTGGGTCGAGGGTGCCGTGGTCAACAACGCCCGGCTGTTCCGCAATATCCCATTCGCCGAGCCGCCGCTCGGTGCGCTGCGCTGGAAGGCGCCGCAGCCGGCCGCGCCATGGGGTGGCGTGTTGCAGGCGGTTGGCGCGGGCAAGATCTGCGTGCAGGGCGGTTCGGAAGTCTCGCCATCGCTCGGCGAAGAGGACTGCCTGGTTCTCCACGTTACCAGCCCGACCAACGCCACGGCGTCGTCCAAGCTGCCGGTAATGGTGTGGATCCACGGTGGCGGCTTCCAGGTCGGTTCGGCGCGCAACTACGACGCCACCGAATACGCCAACCAACACAACGTGGTGGTGGTGTCGACCAACTATCGCATGGGCGCCATGGGCTTCCTGGCCCTGGATGGCCTGCGCAGCGAGGCGGCGGATCAGTCCACCGGCAACTACGGCCTGCAGGACCAGATCGCCGCGCTGCAATGGGTCAAGCGCAATGTCGCGGCGTTCGGCGGCAACCCCGGCAACGTGACCATCGCCGGCGAGTCGGCGGGCGCCATCAGTGTCATGTCGCTGCTCACCTCGCCGAAGGCTGCCGGGCTGTTCCACCGCGCCATTGCACAGAGCGTGCTGGCGCTCGGCGAGCAGGGCGAGGGCTCGGTGCACAGTATGAGCACCTCGCTAAGCAAGGGTGGCGACTTCGCCGCCCAGAACGGCTGCCCGAGTGGCCCGACACAGGTCGCCTGTATGCGTGGCAAGAGCGGTGCCGAGATCGGCCAGAACAGCCAGTTCGCCTTCAGCGCGCTGCAGCGTGCTATCGAGACCGATCTGCCGTGGGCGCCGACCGTCGATGGTGTAGTGCTCGGTGACTTCCCGCGCAAGCTGATCCGCCAGGGCAACTTTCATCGCGTGCCAGTCCTGATTGGCTCCAATCAGGGAGAGGTCAAGGGGCCGATAGGCATCACCGAGTTCGTCAATAACCAGCGTTTGACCAGTGACCAGTACAACACCATCCTGCAGTCGCTGGCACCGAGCGTTACCTGGGTTGGCATGCGTGCCACCTACCCGGTGATCGGCTACGGCTCGCCAGCCCTGGCGGCCAACGCATTGCTCACCGACGCCACCTTCGCCTGTGCGACTCAGAGTCTGCGCCAGGACTTGATGCGCTACACCCAGGTGTACGGCTACGAGTTCATCGACCCGAACTCCGAGCCGGCGCTCGGCCCGGCCTCGGTGGCGATCTCCAACGACACCCGTGGCTCCAGCCATGCCGACGAACTGGCCTACTTGTTCAACCGGCAGAGCCCGATTGGCTACTACCTGACCAACATGTCGGTAAAGCAACTCGAACTGTCCGGGCGGATGACCGCCTACTGGGCCAACTTCATCCGCGGCGGCAACCCCAACGGCTCGGGCTTGCCGAACTGGAAGGCATTCAGCAACGGCGTGCTGGGCCTGGAGCGCGAGGGGGTGATGATGCTGGAACCGGGCAAGGCCAAGATGGTGTACTCCAGCGTGTTGTTGTCGGATTTCAATGACGACCATAAATGCTTGTTCTGGGGGCCGATCTTGCCGCTCGCCGGCATATTCATGTAAGTGCTATGCCAAGGGGTCCATTCGGGCCCCTTTCTCGTCAGCCGCGACGAATCAGCCAGATACCCGCGATGATCGCCAGCACGCCGAGCAGCTTGCCGAGGCTGATCGGCGCCTCGCGGAAACCGGCCCAGCCGAAGTGGTCGAGCAGCAGCGCCATGCCCAACTGGCCGGCGATCACCAGTGCCATGAACAACAGCGCGCCGACCCGCGTCCCGGCATAGGCCGCGGTGACGATGAAGAACACACCGAGAAAGCCGCCGCACCATTGCCACCATCTGACCCCGCGCAGCACGTCGAGGCCCGGAATTTCCCGTTGCCAGAGGACCAGCAGCAGCAGGGCCAGGCTGCCGACGGTGAAGGAAATCAGCCCGGCGGCCAGCACGCTGGACACCTGCCTGGCCAGCTGACCATTGATACCGGCTTGCAGCGGTAGGCAGGCGCCAGCGATGAGGGGCAGGGCAAGCAACCACCAAGCAATAGTGGGCATGAGCGATCTCCAGACGGGAGGCAAGATTATGCCGGCAATTGATTCGTCGGGTCAGTCGAGCGAGCCGTGGGCTGGCGGTGTTGTGTCGGCGCGGATTTATCCGCGAATAGGGCCGGGCCATTTCGCGAATTAATTCGCTCCTACGAAAGCCGAAGCTTTTGTAGGGTGGGTTAGCCGCGTAGCGGCGTAACCCACCAGCGGCACGACTCGGAACACTGGCGTCCAGTCCGGTCCTTCGGCTAACCCACCCTACGAATCATCGTCGCAGGCATCACCTGGCGGGCCTGCACGTCTCAACACGTAGCTGGGACATAGCCAATGAATTCGCTCCTACGAAAGCCTAAGCTCGTTGAGTGGGATCAACCGCGCAGCATCGGTCTCATTTGGTCGTCGATACACCAATGCGGCTCACCGGCGCGCAAACGCACGCCGCCGACCCAGCGTTCGGGCGCATCACAGTCCAGCCAATACCGCCGCCCCGCCAGCACCTCACGACCCAGCTCGGTGAGTTGCAGAGGGCGCTTCGGCCAGGGCAGTTCGGGGTGCTCTTCGCGCAGTAGGGGCGTCGCTGAGTCGAGCAGCGG
The DNA here is from genome assembly GCF_024730785.1 of Pseudomonas sp. LS44. NCBI lineage: Bacteria > Pseudomonadati > Pseudomonadota > Gammaproteobacteria > Pseudomonadales > Pseudomonadaceae > Pseudomonas > Pseudomonas sp. LS44. Next base: position 3,736,887 of record NZ_CP102830.1, on the reverse strand, counting down.
GCGTAGCAGCGCATGGAACATCATGTCGCCGAGATAAGGCAGCGGCTCCGCGCGGCTCATCAGTTGGGCGAATACCAGGCCGAAGGTCGGCTGTTCCCGTTCGGCGACCAGACCCAGGCTGAGTCGCTCGGTCAACGACAGACCGTCATGGATGCCCGGCAACTCCTGCAGCTGGCGCCGCAAGGCCGGGCCGAGCAACGGCAGCGCCGGTGTCTCGGCCTGAGCCAATTCCGCCCAGACGCGTGGATCGGCGCTGCTGTAGGCGCTCCATGCCTGGCGCGCCAGGCTGATGGCGGCGGTGCCCAACACGCGGCGTTGCGGCCACAGCCAAGCCAGTAGATCGGGCGCCAGTTGGCCGATGCCGATAAAGCGCTCGACTCCTGGTACGCGGTCGATTTCGATCAGTTCAAAACGCTCCGGCAGTTGCTGCGCCCCGGCGAGGACGCGGATCAGAAACAACTGGTCGTAGGCATCGGCCTCGCACCACAGCACCACCCGCGAATACTCGTGCAGGCGCTCGAGCAAGGCGTATTCGCGCTGCGAACCGGCGAGCACGTCGCTGGCGTTCATGGCGAAGGTCGCGGCGACAAATTCGCTGCGCACCGCGAGGTACTCGGGCAATGGCAAGTCCGGCACCGGGCCCATCACCAGCGGATCGATGAAGCTGTGGAACTCGCCCTGAAAACCGGCCAGGCGCAGCGTATGGCTGATGTCGTTGCCGCAGCGCAGGTGCAGCGTGGCGGCTTCATCGTCGGCGCGGAAATTCGGCTGGCGGGCGGCGAAGGCGACCGCGTCGAGGTGCGCCTTGAGCTTCGGCCAACTGGCGAACCCCAGTTCGCGGGCGATCAGGCATTGCGCATCGGCCAGGCGCACCTCAGCCGGTGTGCTGGCCAGGCTATGCGTGCGCATCGCCTGCCAAGCCTGCGGGTCGGCGGCCTTCAGTTGGCGCAGCAGTTCCTTGGCGCGTTTGCGTTGCTGTTCGAGATTGATGCGGCCGTCGTGGCAGGCCGTGGCGTAGCGGATGGGTTGTGGCGTGGACAAACGTGGCGTGGACATACGAACCCCTATGGCTGGCCTTGTCCGCTGGGAGGCCGGGAGTCGTATGACGAAGTCGGCAAATGCAGCCTGGGCGCAGCCCTTTCCGCGGACGGGTGGCGTGGCGAACGCCGTGCCCGACTATAGCCGATGGGCCTGGATGCGCCTACCCAGAGCGCTGCTGGATTAATACTGGGGGAGGGCTACCCTCTATGGGGCGAGATGCCCGGCAATGCCCCGGGCATCCACTGCCTGATGCAGGAGAGCCACGATGGACATGAACCGTCGACAGTTCTTCAAGGTCTGCGCTGTGGGCCTTGGAGGATCGAGCCTGGCGGCTCTGGGGGTAGCTCCCCCGGCAGCTTTCGCCGACCAGGTGCGCCATTTCAAACTGGCGCGCACGATCGAGACGCGCAACACCTGCCCCTACTGTTCGGTCGGCTGCGGCCTGATCATGTACAGCCAGGGTGATGCGGCGAAAAACGTCGCGCAAAACATCATCCATATCGAGGGCGACGCCGACCACCCGGTCAACCGCGGCACCCTCTGCCCGAAAGGCGCCGGTCTGTTGGATTTCATCCATAGCCCGAACCGCCTGAAGTATCCGCAAGTTCGCGAGCCCGGTACCAAGGAATGGAAGCGCATCGAATGGAATGAAGCGCTCGATCGCATCGCCAAACTGGTGAAAGAAGACCGCGACGCCAACTTCATCGAGAAGAATGCCGACGGCTTGACGGTCAACCGCTGGCTGACCACCGGTTTCCTGGCGGCCTCGGCCTCGTCCAATGAAGCGGGCTACATCACCCATAAGGTGATGCGTTCTCTCGGCATCCTGGGATTCGATAACCAAGCGCGTGTCTGACACGGCCCGACGGTGGCAAGTCTTGCCCCGACGTTTGGCCGAGGAGCCATGACCAACCACTGGACCGACATCAAGAATGCCGATCTGGTGCTGATCATGGGCGGCAACGCCGCCGAAGCGCATCCCTGCGGGTTCAAATGGGTCACCGAAGCCAAGGCGCACAATAACGCTCGGCTGATCGTGGTCGATCCGCGTTTCACCCGTTCGGCCTCGGTGGCGGATTTCTACGCGCCCATCCGCACCGGCACCGATATCGCCTTCCTTGGCGGGCTGATCAATTACCTGATCGAACACGACAAGATCCAGCACGAATACGTACGCAACTACACCGATGTGTCGTTCATCGTGAAGGAAGGTTTCAGCTTCGAGAACGGCATGTTCAACGGCTACGACGCCGCCAAGCGTACCTACCCGGACAAATCCGCCTGGGGCTATGAGCTGGACGAGCAAGGCTTCGCCAAGGTCGACCCGACCCTGGAAAACCCGCGTTGCGTGTTCCAGTTGATGAAGCAGCACTACAGCCGCTACACCGCGGACCTGGTCAGCAGCATCTGCGGCACGCCGAAGGACGCCATGCTCAAGGTCTGGACGGAGATCGCTGAGACTTCGGCGCCCGGCAAGGCCATGACCATCATGTACGCGCTTGGCTGGACTCAGCACTCGGTCGGCTCGCAGATGATCCGCACCGGCGCCATGGTCCAGTTGCTGCTGGGCAACATCGGCATGCCCGGCGGCGGCATGAATGCCCTGCGCGGTCACTCCAACATCCAGGGCCTCACCGACCTCGGCCTGCTGTCCAATTCGCTGCCCGGCTACCTGACTCTGGCGATGGATGCCGAGCAGGATTACCCGGCCTATATCGCCAAGCGCGCGAGCAAGCCGCTGCGCCCAGGGCAGATGTCGTATTGGCAGAACTATGGCAAGTTCCACGTCAGTCTGATGAAAAGCTGGTTTGGTAAGAACGCCAGCGTCGAGAACAACTGGTGCTACGACTGGCTGCCGAAGCTCGATGTGCCCGGCGGCTACGATGTGCTGCGCTACTTCGACATGATGTATCAGGGCAAGGTCAACGGTTACTTCTGCCAGGGCTTCAACCCGCTGGCCTCGTTCCCCAACAAGGCCAAGGTCAGCGCCGCGCTGGCCAAGCTGAAATGGTTGGTGGTGATGGACCCGCTGGCCACCGAGACCTCGGAGTTCTGGCGTCACGCTGACGAATACAACGAAGTCGATACGGCGAACATCCAGACCACGGTGTTCCGCCTGCCGATCAGTTGTTTCGCCGAAGAGGACGGCTCGATCGTCAACAGTGGGCGCTGGCTGCAGTGGCACTGGAAGGGCGCTGAACCGCCCGGCCAGGCGCGTACGGATATCTTCGTCATGGCGGGTTTGTACCATCGCCTGCGTAGCGCCTATCAGAAAGACGGTGGGGCTTTTCCGGCGCCGATCCTCGGCCTCGACTGGGCGTATCTGAAGCCCGAAGAGCCGGGCCCGGACGAACTGGCCAAGGAGTACAACGGCAAGGCGCTCGCCGATGTCAGCGACCCAGCCAGCGGTGCCGTGTTGGCCAAGGCCGGCGAACAATTGCCCGGTTTCGCTCTGCTGCGTGACGACGGCAGCACGGCCAGCGGCTGCTGGATCTTCTGCGGCTCCTGGACTCAGTTGGGTAACCAGATGGCCCGGCGTGACAACTCCGACCCCTACGCCATGGGCCAGACCGCTGGCTGGGCCTGGGCCTGGCCGGCCAACCGGCGGATTCTCTACAACCGCGCCTCGGCCGACGTGTCCGGCAAACCCTGGGACCCGGTGAAGAAACGCCTGGTGTGGTGGAACGGCAAGGCCTGGGCCGGTACCGACGTGCCGGACTTCAAGGTCGACGTGCCGCCGGAGGCGGGCATGAGCCCGTTCATCATGAACCCGGAAGGGGTGGCGCGTTTCTTCGCCATCGACAAGATGGCCGAGGGGCCGTTCCCTGAGCACTACGAGCCGTTCGAGACGCCGATCGGGCGCAACCCGTTGCACCCGAACAATCCGCAGGCCACCAGCAGTCCGGCGGCACGGGTGTTCAAGGGCGACATGGAGCTGTTCGGCAAGGCCGACGAGTTCCCCTATGCGGCGACCACTTACCGGCTCACTGAGCACTTCCACTTCTGGACCAAGCACTGCCGACTGGCCGCGATCACCCAACCCGAGCAGTTCGTCGAGATCGGCGAAGTGCTGGCCGGCGAGCTCGGCATCGTCGCTGGCGAGCGGGTCAAGGTGTCCTCCAATCGCGGCTATATCAAGGCGGTGGCGGTGGTCACCAAACGCCTCAGACCGCTGACCGTGGACGGCAAAACCGTGCACCAGGTCGGCATCCCGCTGCACTGGGGTTTCTCCGGTGTGGCCCGCAACGGCTACCTGACCAACACCCTGACCCCCTTCGTCGGCGACGGTAATACGCAGACGCCGGAGTTCAAGTCGTTCCTGGTCAACGTGGAAAAGGCATAAGGAGCTGAGCCATGGCCTCACAAGACATCATCGCCCGCTCCGCCACCACCACACCGATGCCCTCGGTGCGCCAGATGGACGAGGTGGCCAAGCTCATCGACGTGTCCAAGTGCATCGGCTGCAAGGCCTGCCAGGTTGCCTGTTCGGAATGGAATGATCTGCGTGACGAGGTTGGCCAGAACCATGGCACCTACGACAACCCGGCGGACCTGAGCGCAGAAACCTGGACCCTGATGCGCTTTACCGAAAACGTCCGCGGCGACGGCAACCTCGAATGGCTGATCCGCAAGGACGGCTGCATGCACTGCGACGAGCCCGGCTGCCTGGCGGCCTGCCCGAGCCCCGGGGCGATCGTCAAGTACGCCAACGGCATCGTCGACTTCAACCAGGACCACTGCATCGGTTGCGGCTATTGCATCACCGGCTGCCCGTTCAACATTCCGCGCATCTCGCAGAAGGACCACAAGGCCTACAAGTGCACCTTGTGTTCCGACCGCGTGTCGGTGGGCCTGGAGCCAGCCTGCGTGAAGACTTGCCCGACCGGCGCCATCGTCTTCGGCACCAAGGAAGACATGAAAGTGCACGCCGAGGAACGCATCGTCGATCTCAAGTCGCGCGGCTACGAGCACGCCGGTCTGTACGACCCGGAAGGCGTCGGCGGCACCCATGTGATGTACGTGCTGCACCACGCCGACACCCCGGCGCTGTACGCCGGCCTGCCCGCCGACCCGCACATCAGCCCGGTGGTCAGCCTGTGGAAGGGAGTGAGCAAACCGATCGGCCTGCTGGCGATGGGCATGGTCGCCCTGGTCGGTTTCTTCCACTACATCCGGGTCGGCCGCAACGTGGTCGAGGAAGACGAAGAGCCGGGCGTGGTGGTCGGCGAATCGGCCGTGCATCAGGTCGATCCGGCCGTGCACACCTTTGATCCCAAGGCGCCGCGGTAGGCCTGTTAGCTCCCTCTCCCATTTATGGGAGAGGGTTGGGGAGAGGACCGTGTCGCCTGACGACCCTCTCCCCCGGCCCCTCTCCCACCGGTGGGAGAGGGGAGACTGAGCAAGTTCAGGAGTCGACGATGAACAAAGACATCCAGCGCTACAACGCCTCCGAACGCACCAATCACTGGGCGGTGGCGATCTTCTTCGTGCTCGCCGGGTTGTCCGGGCTGGCGCTGTTTCATCCGGCGATGTTCTGGCTCACCAACCTGTTCGGCGGCGGGCCGTGGACGCGCATCCTGCATCCGTTCCTCGGCATCGGCATGTTCCTGTTCTTCCTCTGGCTGGCGGTGCGTTTCGCCGGCCACAACCGCCTCGACCGCAGCGACGGGCAATGGCTCAAGCAATGGCGCGACGTGGTCAACAACCGCGAGGAAAACCTGCCGGAAGTCGGGCGCTACAACGCCGGGCAGAAGCTGCTGTTCTGGACCCTGATCCTGTGCATGCTGGTGCTGCTGCTAAGCGGGGTGGTGATCTGGCGCGAGTACTTCAGTCACTGGTTCGGCATCGAATTGATCCGCGTGGCGGCGCTGGCTCATGCGCTCGCGGCCTTCGTGCTGATCGCCTCGATCCTCGTGCATATCTACGCCGGTATCTGGATCAAAGGCTCGGTCGGCGCCATGACCCAAGGCTGGGTCAGCCGCGGCTGGGCCCGCAAACACCACCGGCGCTGGTATCGGCAAATGACCGAAGGCAAGGGCGACGGCAAGCCGTAACCAAGGCGACGTGCGGGCTTTTGTAGGTTGGCGTTGAGCGCAGCGATACCCAACGACTCACGCCAGCCGCAGGTTCCGCGTTGGGCATCAGCGCCTTGCGCTTCAGCCCAACCTACGACCACCCCGCAACGGCGCCTTTCCCCGTAGGTTGGCGCTGAGCGTAGCGATGCCCAACGGCCTGTAGCCAGACAGCCACCTGAATCCAATCCGGCAGCCTCCCGACTTCAGCAACGGTCGCCTATAACCACCTACGCTCTAACCAAGCCCTCAACCCTGCGAGGAGTCCTTGCGTGCCAGGCATCATTCTCGAATCCGGCCAGATCGAAGCCGCGGCGAATATTCCGCCGCTCTTCAACCTGCCGCTGCATGACCTGTTCCAACTCCGCGCCGCACGCCTGCGGCACCTCGCCGAAGGTCATCCATTGGCCGGCTATCTGGGCTTGATCGCCGCGCTTTGCGAAGCCCAACAACAGGTGCTGGATATCCCGCCTAAGCTACCCGGCCCGACACCCGAAGCGCTGGCCCTGAGCCAGGAGCACCGCATGCCGCCGTTGGCCTTCGAGGCGCTGGTGCGCGCCGACGGCTGGTTGCCGGCGCTGGATGCGTTGCTGCAGGTTTATCAGGCGCGCAATCCGCTCGTCGCCACCGCGCTGGAACAGCTGCACAGCGCCGACAGCGGCCAGCGCAAAGCCTGGGCGATCGGCCTGCTCAGCGGCCAGTTTGATCTGCTCCCGGCGGCGCTGGTGCCGTTCCTCGGCGCGGCCTTGCAAGTCGCGTTCAGTCACTGGCTGCTGGCCTTGCCGGACGGCGCGGTGGTGGAGTCCGAGGCGCAGACCCTGTGCCCGGCCTGCGGCTCGCCGCCGGTCACCGGGCTGATCCGCCATCGCGGCAAACAGGCCGGCCTGCGTTATCTGGCCTGTTCGCTGTGCTCCTGCGAGTGGCATTACGTGCGGGTCAAATGCAGCCATTGCCAGGAGAGCAAGCAGCTCACCTATCTGTCCCTGGAGCGTGACGGCGTGAAGGGTGAGCATGCGCCGATCCGCGCCGAGGCCTGCCCCAACTGCCAGGGCTATCTGAAACAGTTCTATCTCGACCACGACGCTCACGCCGAAGCCCAAGCCGACGACCTCGCCAGCCTCGACCTCGACCTGCGCCTGAACGAGGAAGGCTTCCAGCGCCGCGCCCCCAACCTGCTGCTCGCACCCGGCGGCAGCGATTGACGCGATTTGCTTTTCCTCCCCTCTCCCGTCCACGGGAGAGGGGCTGGGGGAGAGGGAAGAGTGACGTAGGGCGGGTGCAACCCGCGAGTGGTGAACCTTGGCGGGTTGCACCCGCCCTACAGGCCTGTGTTTGTCGATGGGCTGCGCGGTTGCCAGGCCGTAGACCGGATGCAATCCGGAGTATCAGGCAACTCCCCCGTTCTGCCTCTATTCCATAACCCCACGCGATCCCTGCCTACACTGGTGAAGGTAAATCGTCACGAGACTCGTGCATGACTGCCATTCGCCTGCCCTCCATCGACCGCCTGTTGCGCAGCCCGGCCTGTTCGCCGCTGCACCAACGCTACGGCCGCGATGCCCTGCTGAAAACTCTGCGCGACCTGCTCGACGAACTGCGCGAGCCGGCCCGCCACGGCCACCTCGCCGCCGTCGAACTCAGCGAAGCGGTGCTCGCCGGACGCGCCGGCGAACGCCTGGCGGCCGGTCACGCGAGCAAGGTGCGGCGGGTGTTCAACCTCACCGGCACCGTGCTGCACACCAATCTTGGCCGCGCGTTGCTGCCAGACGAAGCGATCGAAGCGATCACCCTGGCCGCGCGTTACCCGCTAAACCTCGAATTCGACCTGGCCAGTGGCAAGCGCGGCGACCGCGACGACCTGATCACTGGGCTGATTCGCGAGCTGACCGGCGCCGAGGCCGTCACCGTGGTCAACAACAACGCCGCCGCGGTGCTGCTGGCGCTGAACAGCCTCGGCGCGCGCAAGGAAGGAGTGATCGGGCGCGGCGAGCTGATCGAGATCGGCGGCGCCTTCCGCATCCCCGACATCATGGCCCGCGCGGGCGTGAAGCTGGTCGAAGTCGGCACCACCAACCGTACCCACGCCCGCGATTACGAGGCGGCGATCACTCCGCGCAGCGGCCTGCTGATGCGCGTACACACCAGCAACTACAGCGTGCAGGGCTTCACCGCCAGCGTGCCGACCGCCGAACTGGCGGCCATCGCCCACGCCCACGGCCTGCCGCTGCTGGAAGACCTCGGCAGCGGCAGCCTGCTCGACCTCACGCGCTGGGGCCTGCCCAAGGAACCGACCGTGCAGGAGGCCTTGGCCGATGGCGCCGACATCGTCACTTTCAGCGGCGACAAACTGCTCGGCGGCCCGCAGGCCGGGCTGATCCTCGGCAGCAAGGAGCTGATCGCCAAGATCAAAAAGAACCCGCTCAAACGCGCCCTGCGTGTCGACAAGCTGACCCTCGCCGCGCTGGAAGCGGTGCTCAACCTGTACCGCGACCCGGACCGCCTCGCCGAGCGCTTGACCACCCTGCGCCTGCTCAGCCGACCACAGGCGGAAATCCAGACTCAGGCCGAACACCTGCTGCCCGCCGTGGCCGCGCAACTCGGCACTACTTGGCAGGTCAGCGTCGAACCGGCATTAGGGATGATCGGCAGCGGTGCGCAGCCGGTCGCCCGCCTGCCCAGCGCCGCCTTGTGCCTGCGCCCGCAACAACCCAAGCGCCTGCGCGGGCGCGCCCTGCGAACGTTGGAAGAGTTCCTGCGCAGCCTGCCGATTCCGGTGCTCGGCCGTCTCGACGATGACGCCCTGTGGCTCGACCTGCGCCAGCTCGACGACGAGCCGGCCTTCCTCGGCCAACTGGCCCTGCTGGCGGAGGCGTCGGTTTGATCGTCGGCACGGCGGGGCACATCGACCATGGCAAGACCGCGCTGCTGCGCGCCCTCACCGGCATCGAGGGCGACCGTCGCCCGGCCGAGCGCGCGCGCGGCATCACCATCGACCTCGGCTACCTCTACGCCGACCTTGGCGACGGAGCGCTCACGGGCTTCATCGACGTACCGGGCCACGAGCGCTTCATCCACAACATGCTCGCCGGGGCCAGCGGCATCGACCTGGTGCTGCTGGTCGTTGCCGCCGACGACGGGGTGATGCCGCAGACCCGCGAGCACCTGGCGATCGTCGAACTGCTGGGCATTCCCCGCGCGCGCGTGGCCCTGACCAAGGTCGACCGGGTCGACGCCGCGCGCGTCGCCGAAGTGCGCGAGCAGATCGGTAGCCTGCTGGCCGGCGGGCCCTTCGCCGGTGCGCCGATCCATCCGGTGTCGAGCATCACCGGAAGCGGCATCGACATGCTGCGCCTGACCCTGGCGGCGGACGCCGCGGTGGCCGGAGAACGGCGCGCCGAAGGCCACTTTCGCCTGGCGGTGGACCGCGTGTTCACTGTCGACGGCGCCGGGCTGGTGGCGGCCGGCACCGCCTTCGCCGGCCAGGTGCGGATTGGTGATGAATTGCTGCTCAGCCCGTCTGGCCTGCGCTTGCGGGTACGCGACCTGCGCGCGCAGAGCCTTAACGTTGAGCACGCCGGCGCCGGCCAGCGGGTTGCCCTCAACGTCGCCGGCGACAAACAGGCGCTGGAACGCATCCAGCGCGGCGACTGGCTGCTGGCGCCGGTGCTGCACGCACCGACCACGCGGATCGACATTCAACTGCGGGTTCTGGCCAGCGAAACGCGGGCGCTGGCGCACTGGACGCCGGTGCACGTGCACCTCGGCGCCCAGGACGTCACCGCTCGCGTCGCACTGCTCGACAGCGAGCGCCTGGCGCCCGGTGACTACGGCCTCGCCCAGCTGCTGCTCAACGCCCCGGCGCACGCCGTGCATGGCGACCGCCTGGTGCTGCGCGACCAGTCGGCGCAGCGCACGATTGGCGGCGGCCGGGTGCTCGATCCCTTCGCCCCGGCGCGCGGCCGCCGCAGCCCGGAGCGCCTGGCACAACTCGAGGCTCTGCGCTCGACGAACCTGGAGGCCGCACTGCCGGTATTGCTGGAGCGCGCCGACAACGGCCTCGACCCCGCCGTGCTGGAGCGCCAGTTCAACCGCGCCGCCGGCACCTGGCAACTGCCGGTGGCCGTCTGCACCGCGAACACCCGCCAGGGCCCACGACTGTTCGCCACGGCTCGCTGGACCGCGCTGCAGATCGACGTGCTGGAAGGTCTGGCGCGCTTTCATGCCGAACAGCCCGACGAGCTAGGCCCGGACCGCGACCGCTTGCGCCGCTACGCTTTTTCGCACCTGGAACGACCGGTGTTCATCGCCCTGCTGGACAACCTGCTCGGCGACGGCCGCCTGCAGAGCAGCAGCCCCTGGCTGCACCTGCCCGAGCACCAAGTGCAGCTCAGCGAAGCCGACGAAGCGTTGCGCCAACGCCTCTGGCCGCTGCTCGAAGCCGGCGGCTTCGACCCACCTTGGGTGCGCGAACTGGCCGGCGCGCTGGAGCACAGCGACGCCGAGGTGCGCCTGCTGCTGCGCAAGCTCGCGCGCCTCGGCCTGCTGCATCAGGTGGTCAAGGATCTGTTCTACCCCGAAGCGACCATCCGCCAACTGGCCGCAGTGCTGGCCAAGATGCAGGACGAAACCGACTCAATCGCCGCCGCCCTATTCCGCGACCGCATCGGCGCCGGCCGCAAACGCAGCGTCCAGATACTCGAATACTTCGACCGGATTGGTTTTACGCGGCGGCATGGCAACGAGCGCAAGATCAGAGCTGATTCGGCGCTGGCAATGAGTTCTGGCTCTGGCTGAGAGGCGAGGGAGGTGCGAAGTAGGAGCGGTAAATCCAGTACATGGAAGGCAATCACGCCCGGTGGCGTGGCCGGGCTTCAAACCCGGTGGGGGACGGCAGCCGTTCCTGGGTGGGTTCGACTCCCACTGCCTTCCGCCATTTCCCTGTCTGGAGGCCCCTATTTATGGGCACCTCAGCGTGGTTCGCTCAGGCTGTTGAGGCCAAGTATCGAATTGTCAGCGTACCTGCCCCCAGACCTCGACTGCATGCGTGCTGACTTTGCATTCGCCTTGACCATGCGGCGCCGAAGGCGCGACCGGTAGCCCGCGGCCAGAAGCTACCGTTCGAGGAGGGCAGTTTTGACCCTAAGCTGCCGGTGGCAACTGGCAGAAATCGGCCAGAAGCAGACGCAAGGAGATGTCGACAAAATTAGGGGCGATTCAGTTTGCGTCATTTTTAACTCCTTTTAATTGAATGAACTTCAATAAATCGGAGTGATTGGCTTGAAACCTGCCCCCATGAACCTAGAAGAACACCGTCAAAACTAATAGTTACGGCGGCTGATTTATTCGGCAGGTACTGAATTAGCTCACACCTACGTGCATTCTCTAGACCCACAAGCCGACAGGTCATAAATAAATCAACCTTCGAGCCATCTATTCTCCAGTAGTACTCCTCCTCTCTCCCTTCAAGACTCCTCGTAAACCGATACAGGCCGAGACTTTCATTAAACATGGACTTGCTGACCTGTGAGACTCCAACTCCAGCTTTTGCAGACAAGAATCTCGAAAAATCAGTTTGTCCGGAAACAACTGAGTCAATTTTTATGGTTATGTGGTCGGGATTTGGATCAGATTGAATTGGTAAATTTCCGGCCGGAGTAAAATCAGGCCAATAAACCTCAAGACTCAAACTGCTGATTTCGTCTTTACAGCCTCGCGAACGGCGTGCTTTCCCTCTCTCCCAGTCGCTATCGCCTTTGTAGCTAACCCAAAAATAATAAAACTCTTTCTCAAACTTCACCTCGGAATCGCCGATCGTTCCACACCCAAACTGCGATGTGGCTTCGTCAGGCTGACTGCATCCGGTCATCCATAAAATAAAAAATGCGAGAAGCACGGTCTTCATCGGTGACACCTGCAATATTTTTTCGCCTTTTAGCGTTGCATGGCAAAGCTATCGTTTATTTAGATTTTCGTTAAGACTGAATCGACCCTGTTTTTGTGGACGCTTCCGAACGTCCGCAAAGGGTCGAAACAGTCCCAGCAGAAAGCCTTCGACGACCGATACAACAGCAACGAATGTCGATTCTGGCGAGAAATGAATGCCGAAAAACCCTAGCGAGAGAACCCGAAGCGGGTTGGCTCGCGAATGTCCGTAGTGTCGATAAAAATTCGAAACTGAAGGCTCGCAATGGCCATTGACCACTCTTGGTAAAATGCTCGCGCCAGCAATGACGCGGCATGACCCACACTGGCTCTCACAAAGCGCGAGCTCGACTCCCACTGCCTTCTGCCATTTCTCGCCCGCCGCTACTGCGCCGGAAAATCGAAGTAGGTGTCTGGATAGAGCTCGTCGCGCAGGCGGTAGTGCCACCATTCGGCGGCGTAGGGTTCGAAGCCGTGGCGGCGCATCAGGTCGCGCAGCAGTTGGCGGTTGTGGCGCTGCGCGGGGCTGATCAGCGAAGTGTCGTGGTGGGAGATGGGACCGAAAAAGTCGAACGGGCTGCCCATGTCCAGTTCCCTTCCGCTCTTGGTGTCGACTAGGGTCAGGTCGACGGTGCTGCCCCGTGAGTGGCCGGATTTTTTTGCGATGTAGCCGAGGTGGAACAGCTGCGGTTTGTCCACGTCGGGATAGAGGTGGGCTTTCATCCGGGTGTCTCGCGGGTCGCTGGCCCAGTGTTTGAAGTCGTCCACGGCCCGTTGCGGGCGATAGCCATCGAAGATTTTCAGGCGCAGGCCGTGTTGCTGGGCGTCGCGTTCGACGGCGGCGAGAGCCGTGGCGGCGGCTTGGCTGAGGATGACGCGCGGTGTGTGGTAGCCGTCGATGCGTCGGCCGACGAAGTTGTCGCCGCTGTAGTAGCGGACTTCGTAGAGGGCGCAGCAGAGGGTTTGGTCGAGGTAGATGAGGTCGGCCGGGCGCTGGGTAGTGCAGGCGGCGAGGATTAGGAGGAGGGCGGGGGCGAAGAGTTTTTTCATCCAGTCCTCCGTGGGAGTTTGATTCGATGGGTATTGCTGCGCTCGACCTGGGAGGCCCCACCCATCTTACGAACCATGGTTGGGCGGTTGATCGGCGTTGCCTGTTTCCCCTCACCCTAGCCCTCTCCCCGGAGGGGCGAGGGGATGTAAGCAGAAGCACTCGGGGCAGCATCGGCGCTGGGGTGGGTTGATGGTGCGAGCGCGTAGGCGGCGACCGCTCGTCCTGCGGCTGTTGTAGGAGCGAATTTATTCGCGAAGGGGCGAGTCGGGGTCAGCCATTTATCGCGAATGAATTCGCTCCTACGGATTTTCGGTTCCGCTGCTGTAAGCGAGGGGGCTTAGGGTCGGAGCGCTTGGACGCCGGTGTCGTCGGGATCGAAGTTGTCGAGGCGCATGCGTTCGGCGAAGGCGGCCAGGGCGGTGGCGCCGCTGAGCAGCTGGCTGCGTGCTTCCGGCCAGTCGTCGGGCTGCAGGCGGATCATCCAGCCGGCGCCGTAGCAGTCCTGATTGATCAGCGCCGGGCGCCGCACCACCGCCTCGTTGCTGTCTAGCAGTACGCCGCTCAGCGGGCTGCGCGCCGAGGAGGCGGCCTTGGCGAATTCGACCACGCCGAAGCCGCGGTCGCGCTCGATGTGTTGGCCGTTGCGCTTGGGGGTGAAGGCGAAGATCTGCCCATACACCGCGCAGCCGTAGGCGCTGAGGCCGATGGTCAGACTGTGATCGGGCTCTTCCTGCAGCCACAGGTTGTAGTCCGGGGCGTAGAGCAACGCGTCGGGAAACTCCAGGCCGTGCAGGTTCATAGGCTCAGCACCCGGTCGAATTCGAGGATCATCTGCGCCAGTTCGCCGCCGCTGGTGATGTCGTCCAGCTCAGGGATCAGCGTCTGCGGGTCGATCTCAACGCCCGGCGCGCGGCACATCAGCAGGCGCACACCGGCTTCTTTGGCTTGCTGGATAAAGTGTCGCAGCGGCTCGCCGCCCGGCGCGGCGTACAGCGTGTCGGCGACCGTCTGGCGTGCCAGCTGCGCGCCTTCGCCACTGAGAAACAGCGTCACTTGGGCGTCCATGCAGGCCAGCAGGGTGGCGGTGTGAAACGGCGCCGCGCAGCGCGCCGGCGTGCTTGGCCCGCTGGTGACCAGAATCAGCACGCGTGGCGCGGATGCGGCGGGCATTGGCCGATTCCTCGGTCAGTGCGGCGGGTACTGGGTGAGGATCTTGCCGATCGTTTCGCGAATCGCCGCCTCGCGCTCCTGCGGGCTCGGTGGGGCGCTGCGCATGATCTGCTCGCCGCTGCCGCGCCAGACGAGTTTGCCGTCTTTGGCGTCGTACAGGTCGATCTGCAGGGTGGCGACTTTGTAGGTCACGTTGCGGGTTTCGGTGACCGCGGGGCCGCCCCAATAGCCATTCCAGTAACCGCCCCAGTAACCGCCGTAGCTGGTGCTGACCTGGTTTTGCTGCTGTTCTACGATCAGCGCGGTTTGCACCAGCAGGTCGCCGCGACCACCGGTCGGCGCGACGCGCACGCCACGTTGGTCGAGCTGCTGCTCGGTGGCCTGGCGAATGCGCTGTTCGGTGAGGTCGCTTTTGATCCGCGGATCGTCCGGAGTGTAGAGCAGTGCCGGTTGCTTCCAGGTAAAGCTGCGGTAGGCGCCGAAGTCACGGGCGGAATCGTAATCGCGGCTCAGCTGCACGGATTCGCAGCCACTCAGCAGGAGTACAAAAGACAGGACTAACAGACGTAACGACATGATGAATCTCCCAAGCTAGAGCCTTTAGCCAAGCTTACCGGCAGGGCGCTGACAAGTCCGCGAGAATTCCGCGACAGCGCCGGAAGCCGATTCAATGCGGCGGGTAGTTAGCCAGTGCATCACGCACCGCCTGACGCAGCGCATCGCTGCGCTTGGCGCGATCACCATCGGCCGTCGCCTCGGCGCTGCCGCTCCAGACGGGTTGGCCGTTGCGGGTATCGAACAGGTCGACATGCAGGACCATCACTTCCTGCTGATAGGTGCGAATCAGCGGCACGCTGGCGTAGCCGCCGTAGCGATCGCCCCAGTACGGGCCGCTGCCGTAGTAACCGCCGACGTTGTCCTGCACTTGGTACTGGCGCTGTTCGATGCTGACGTTGGCGCGCGCCTGCAGATCGCCGGGGCGATTCGGTTGCGCTTGGCGCAGGCCGCGCTGTTCGAGGCCATTGCCGAGCATCTCCTGCAACTGTGCGGCGCTCAGCGTGCCGGTGGCGTTGGGCAACGTCTGCCAACTCCAGGTGCGGTACTGCGCGTAATCGATGGGCGCCGCCGGATAGGCGCTGAAGTCGTGCGTGGTGGCGGCAGCCGGCGGCGCCGGGGGCAGGGCGGCGGAGTCGCTTTTGTAGGGGTTGACGCTCTGGCAGGCGGCCAGGCTCAGACCGATCAAGGTGATGGCGATGACATGCTTCATGGTGCTCTCCTCGCCTTATTCGCTAACGGTGCGGCGCTTGCCTGGCGGCTGTAGGAGCGAATTCATTCGCGATGCGGATAACCCGATCGCGAATGAATTCGCTCCTACACGCGTTTAGAGCGGCCGGCAGATCCAGTGCAGATAACGACCGAGGCCGGCGAAGGCTGGATGGCGACGGTAGGCCAGCTCCATTTCGAGCAAATCCTGCAGTTCGGCCTTGGCCTGAAACTCGGCGGGCATGTAGTCGTGGAAGACCCGCACACCACTAGTGTTTTCGACCTGCCAGTGGCCGGCGAGTTGCGCCGACAATTCGCGTGGATCGAGCGGCGTTTGCGGGGTCAGGCTCTGCCGCACGCCTGCGAAGTGCTGCTTGCGCAGCTTGCGGAAATGGCCCTTGAGCAGGTTGCGGTAGATCAACGCGTCCTTGTTATAGAAGGCCAGCGATAGAAAGCCGTCGGGCGCGGTGAGCTGGTGCAGCACGGGTAGGATCGCATGCGGCTCGGCCAGCCATTCGAGTACCGCGTGGCAGAGCACCACGTCATAGGGTGCGGTGAGCTGGCCAAGCAGTTCTTGCCAGGGCGCGAGGAGAAAGGTGGCCGACTGATTGGCGGCGGCGAAGCGCTCGTGGGCGCCGGTGAGCATCGGCTCGGCGGGTTCGGCGAGGGTCACCTGATGGCCGCGCTCGGCCAGCCACAAGGCCATGTGGCCAAGGCCGGCGCCGATGTCGAGAATCCGCAGCGGGCGCTCGGGCAGCACTTCGGCCAGATCGGCCTGGAGCACGGCCAGGCGGATCGCACCCTTGGCGCCGCCGTAGATCTTCTCGGCGAAGCGCGTCGCCAGCTCATCGAAATGGCGGTCGCTCATGAGGCGAACCGCCGTTCGTTGTCGGCCAGCTTGGCGCGCACCACCTGTTCCATGTCGATGCCCAGTTCGGCGCACATCAGCAACAGATAGAGGACGATGTCGCCAACTTCCTGGCCGGCGTGTTCGAGGGTCGGCGCCGGCAGCTCGCGGGACTGCGCCTCGCTCAGCCACTGGAAGATTTCCACCAGCTCG
This sequence comes from Pseudomonas sp. LS44, assembly GCF_024730785.1. Taxonomy (NCBI): domain Bacteria; kingdom Pseudomonadati; phylum Pseudomonadota; class Gammaproteobacteria; order Pseudomonadales; family Pseudomonadaceae; genus Pseudomonas; species Pseudomonas sp. LS44. The sequence continues at coordinate 3,720,308 of NZ_CP102830.1, read as the reverse complement.
GCCATTTCCACGCTGGCAGCCATGGCCAGGTTTTTCGGGCTGTGAAATTGTTGCCAGTCATTGCGGTCGCGAATGGCGTGCAGGCGTTGGGTCAGTTCATCGAGGTTCATACGGCTCTCCTTCAGCCGCATAGCTTCGGCCGCATCGACGGACCCTGCAAGCACGCCGCGCCGCCGCTCAGCTTTTTAGTCGCCAGCTGCCGCTCATGTGCAGCAGATCGTCCTTACCCTGCAACTGGAACTGACCCTGCTCGGCGGGCGCACTGGCCAGCAGGCGCACATGGCTGGGCAGCAGTACCGGCTTGCGGAACTGCACCTCGACTTCGTAACCCGCAGCGGGCAGGCGATCGGCGAGGGCGGCCAGGGCGCGGCCCTTGTTCCATAGGCCATGAGCGATGGCGCGCGGAAAGCCGAACAGACGGGCGCTCAGGGCGGTCAGGTGGATCGGGTTGTAGTCGCCGGCCACCCGCGCATAGCGGCGACCGATATTGGCCGGCGCCGCCCAGTCGGCTAACGGCAGCACCTCAAGTGGCGCGAGTTCGCCGGGCTCGCTCGGTGCGCCGTCGAGCTGCACGCTGCGGCACAGGAAGCGACTTTCGCCTTCCCAGAGCAGGCCGAGCTGATCGTCGAGACGAGTAATCAGGCTGAACAGCGCGCCCTTGGCATGCGGCTGCAGATTCTCCAGCTGCACGCTGATCTGGAACGGCCCCAACCCGCCAAGCGGACGCAGCACGTGCACACGGTTGTGCAGATGCACCAGGCCGAGCAGCGGAAACGGAAAGGTTTTGTCGGTGAGCAATTGCATCTGCAGCGGAAACGCCAGCAGATGCGGATAGGCGGGTGGCAGCTGGCCGTTGTCGGCTGCATTGCAGAGCTGCCGATAGGCCTGCAGATGCGCCGGGTCGACGCTCACCGGGCAGCGCAGGCCGAAGTCCGGGAGCTGCTTGCCGGTCACGCTGCGGCGCAGCAGGGCGCGCGCGAAAAGAGCGGGCAACGCCGGCGGCGCGGGCAGATCGTGCCAATCGATGGTCATGGAAATCTCCTGTGGCTGATGCCAGCAGAGTAGCCAGCTCAGCCGCGCATGCATTGGCTGGGTGGCGGGTAACGGCGGCGACGTAGTCAATGACGGGTAGTGGATCACATCGGCATGCGGTTATTCAGCCACTCGTGGGCAGGAGGGTTGCTGCGGATGGCCGCGACCTGGGTTGCAGATAGAGCCCGAACGAGGCGAGCGGGCCGGTCGCACCCGCCTAACCAGTTACAGGTCAGCTCACGCGCACGCCGCGGTGGGCAGGGGCTGCGCGTGGCGCGCTTCGGCCAGGGCGGCGCTGGCCAAGGCATCGGTGTGGGTGAAGATGCAGGCCAGACCATTGTGATCGCGGCGCAGCGGCAGCAACGGCAGGGCGGGCAGCTCATCGGCCAGCAGCAACCAGCCGCGCGCCGGCAGTTCCGCCGGTAGATCTCCGTGCAGCAGGCAACCGAAAAACCCCAGTTCGGCCATCTCCACCGACCATTCGGCGCCGCTCAGGTGGCGCAGGCGGGCGCGCCGCTGGCGTGGCGCATGGCGCACTTCCTGGCGGCGCTCGAGGTGTTCCAGCTGACCCCGCGACAGGCGAGTGGCGCCCGGGCTGCTGAGCGGCTGCTCGGCGCCGCGCAGAAACGGCGCATACAAGCCCGCGCACGCGGCGCGCCGCTCGAACTGGGCGAGGTGGTCGGCGCCGTGGATCAACGCGCAATCCGCCTGGGCGCAGGCGGCGGCGAACTGGGCGTGCTCCCAGGGTTGGGTGAAATGATCGTGCTCGCCGGCCAGCACCAGAGTTGGGCACTGCGGATGCTGGGCAAAGCCGCTGAAGTCGAGCAGGCGGCGGCTGTTCTGCCGGTAGCGTTCGATTTCCGTCGGGCCGAGACGCTGCAGCTGGCGCAGCAAGACCTTGCGAAACAACGGCGAAACCCCGGTCGCTTCGCTATGCAGGGGGTTGAGCAGGCCGGTCAGGGCGCCTTGAGCAAACGCGTCGAGTTGACCTTCGTCGAGCAACTCCAGGCTTTCCTCAAGCAGACGGCGCGCACCGGGACGGCCAAAAGCGGTGATGCCGGCCAGTAACAAGCGCGCGCAATGTTGCGGATGGCGCACGGCAAACAGCGCGGCGAGGGCCGAGCCGTAGGACAGGCCGATGGGTTGCACGGCCGGCAACTGCATCTCTTCGACGAAGGCGGCGATCAGGTCGGCGAGGTCTTCCAGGCGCAATTCGGCGGCCAACTGGGTATTGCAGCCCTGGCTCGGCAGATCGAGCAGGATCACCGGATGTTCGCTGAGTAGCTCGGCGGCTTCGGCGGCGAACGAGCGAAAGCTCTGAAACGCGCCGCCGAGCAGCAGCACCGGTGCGCGCTTGTCGTCGGCGTGGGCGGAGAAGGCCAGGTAGTGCAACTGCCAGCGGCCGATAGTGAGCACGGCGGGAGCGTCCGCTAGCAGGCTGACGTGGTAGTCGGTACGGTATTGCATGACGGTTGCTCCGGCAGTTTCTTGTTGTTCGGCAAACTGCGCCGGTGGGGAGTCAACTTGAAGGTAAACAGCCAGCATGGGTTTGGTTACCCAACCTTCGGGCGGCATGCGCGGCGAGTGTCACCGTCTTGCCGATTTTGCGCCGCCGAGCGTTACCGCACGGTGCCAATCAGGCATGCGCTCGACTATCCGCCCGGCGCCGCTGGGCGTAGGACGGCGCGACCGCTATAATCAGCCACTTTTCTCAACTTCCAGACCTCCGAGACCATGACCGAGTCCGTACTCGACTACATGACCCGCCTGGGTCGCGCCGCCCGTGAGGCTTCGCGCGTGCTTGCCCGTGCCAGTACCGCGCAGAAGAATCGTGCCCTGCACGCCGCCGCCGATGCGCTCGACGCCGCTCGCAGCGAACTGACTGCCGCCAACGAGCAGGACCTGGCCACTGGCCGCGCCAACGGCCTGGATGCGGCCATGCTCGATCGCCTGGCGCTGACCCCGGCGCGCATCGACGAGATGATCGAAGGCCTGCGTCAGGTCGCCACGCTGCCCGACCCGATCGGCGAGATCCGCGACATGCGTTATCTGCCTTCGGGCATCCAGGTCGGCAAGATGCGCGTGCCGCTCGGCGTGATCGGCATCATTTATGAGTCGCGGCCCAACGTAACCATCGATGCCGCCAGTCTGTGTCTGAAGTCCGGTAACGCCACCATCCTGCGCGGCGGCTCGGAGGCGATTCACTCCAACCAGGCGATCGCTCGCTGCATCCAGCACGGCTTGGCCCAGTCCGGTCTGCCGGCGGCGGCTGTGCAAGTGGTGGAAACCACCGATCGCGCCGCGGTCGGTGCCTTGATCACCATGCCGGAGTTCGTCGACGTGATCGTGCCGCGCGGCGGCAAGGGTCTGATCGAGCGCATCAGCCGCGACGCCAAGGTGCCGGTGATCAAGCATCTGGACGGCGTCTGCCATGTCTACATCGACATCGCCGCCGATCTCGACAAGGCGATCCGCGTCGCCGACAACTCGAAAACCCAGCGCTACGCGCCGTGCAACACCATGGAAACCCTGCTGGTGCACGCCGCTATCGCCGCGCGGGTATTGCCGCCGCTGGCCGCCATCTACCGCGACAAGGGCGTTGAGTTGCGTGGCTGTGCGCGTACCCAGGAAGTCTTGGGTGCCGACGTGCTGGCCGCCAGCGAAGACGACTGGTTCGCCGAGTACAACGCGCCGATTCTGGCGATCCGCGTGGTCGACGGCCTCGAGCAGGCCATCGAGCACATCAATCACTACGGCTCGCAGCACACCGACGCAATCGTTACGGAAAATTTCAGCGATGCGCGGCGCTTCCTCACCGAAGTCGATTCCAGTTCGGTGATGGTCAACGCTTCGACCCGCTTTGCCGACGGCTTCGAGTACGGCCTGGGCGCGGAGATCGGGATTTCCACCGGCAAGCTGCACGCCCGCGGCCCGGTCGGCCTGGAAGGCCTGACCAGCGAGAAGTACGTAGTGTTCGGCGACGGACACGTGCGTGGTTAAACCTCGACGCATCGGCCTGTTCGGCGGCACCTTCGATCCTGTGCATATCGGCCACTTGCGTGGCGCACTGGAAGTCGTCGAACAATTTCGGCTCGACGAGCTGCGCCTGATTCCCAGCGCGCGGCCGCCGCATCGCGACACTCCGCAAGTGGCGGCCGCGGCGCGCCTGGCGATGGTCGAACTGGCGGTAAACGGTGTGGCCGCGCTGACGGTCGACGACCGTGAACTGCGCCGCGACAAGCCGTCGTACACCATCGATACGCTGGAATCGCTGCGCGGCGAACTGGCCGCCGATGATCAGTTGTACCTGTTGCTGGGCTGGGACGCCTTCTGTGGGCTGCCGACCTGGCATCGCTGGGAAGAGCTGCTCGACCATTGCCATATCCTTGTGCTGCAACGCCCGGATGCCGACAGCGAACCGCCGGAAGCCCTGCGCAACCTGCTCGCGGCGCGCAGCAGCACCGATCCACAGGCCATCGACGGACCCTCCGGACAGATTGCTATCGTCTGGCAGACGCCGCTTGCGGTCTCCGCCACGCAGATTCGCCAGTTGCTCGTCAACGGCAAGTCCGCGCAATTCCTGGTGCCCGACGCGGTACTGGCCTACATCCATACGCACGGTCTGTACCGTGCTTTGAACTGAACTGAGAACCCCGAGTTATTTATGAGCAAAAAAATGCAAAGCGACGCGCTGGTTACCCTGGCTGTCGCGGCCCTGGAAGACATGAAGGCGCAGGACATCCTGACCATCGATGTACGCGACAAAACCAGCATCACCGATTACATGGTGATCGCCAGCGGCACCTCCAACCGCCACGTCAAGTCGCTGGTCGACAACGTGCTGGAGAAGACCAAGGAACAGGGCGTGCGCCCGATCGGTAGCGAAGGCATGGACACCGGCGAGTGGGCGCTGCTCGACCTCGGCGATATCGTCGTGCACGTCATGCTGCCGGCCACCCGCCAGTTCTATGACCTCGAACGCCTCTGGCAGGGCGCCGAGCAGAGCCGCGCACAGCATCAGGCCGAGCAGGAATAAGGGCATCCTTTGCGTCTGCGATTGATCGCGGTGGGTTCGCGCATGCCTGGTTGGGTCGAGGAAGGTTGGCGCGAGTACGTCAAGCGCCTGCCTGCCGAGCTGCCGCTGGAGCTGGTGGAAATTCCCCTTGGCACGCGTGGCAAGAACGCCGACGTGGCGCGCCTGATTCGCCAGGAAGGCGAGGCGATGCTGGCCAAGGTGCAGCCGGGTGAAAAGGTGGTGACCCTGGAAGTCACCGGCAAGCCCTGGACCACCGAGCAGCTGGCGGTCGAGCTGGAACGCTGGCGGCTGGACGCGCGGACCATCAACCTGATGGTCGGCGGCCCCGAAGGGCTGGCGCCCGAGGTGCAGGCGCGCAGCGAGCAACGCTGGTCGCTATCGCCGTTGACGCTGCCGCATCCGTTGGTGCGCATTCTGATTGGTGAACAGATTTATCGCGCCTGGACGGTATTGTCCGGGCACCCTTATCACAAGTAGTCCCGCCGTCGCCGATGCCGCAACCGATTCGCCTCAAAGATCACGAAAAAGACGCCCGCCTGGTCCGGGCGCGGGTCATCGTGGGCGCCGTTGCGGTGCTGCTGCTGACCTGCGTGCTGATCGCCCGCCAGTATTACCTGCAGGTGATCCAGTACGACTACCACTCGACCCTGTCGGAAAATAACCGCGTCCACGTGCAGCCGATCCCGCCGACCCGCGGGCTGATCTTCGACCGCAATGGGGTGGTGATCGCCGACAACCGGCCAAGCTTCAGCCTGAGCATGACCCGCGAGCGCGCGGGCGACTGGCAGCAGGTGCTCGACGTGATCGTCGAGGTGTTGGGCTTGTCCCAGGAAGACCGCACGCTGTTCGAGAAGCGCATGCGCCAGGGGCGCCGGCCGTTCGAGCCGGTGCCGATTCTGTTCGAGTTGTCCGAAGAGCAGATCGCCCGCATTGCGGTGAACCAGTTCCGCCTGCCCGGCGTCGAGGTGGTCGCCCAGCTGGTCCGTCATTACCCGCAGAAGGAGCACTTCGCGCATTCGGTCGGTTATGTCGGGCGGATCAACGAGGCCGAGCTGAAGAAACTCGACCCGATCAACTACAGCGGCACCCACCACATCGGCAAGACCGGTATCGAACGCTTTTATGAGGACAAGCTGCACGGCAAGGTCGGCTACGAGGAAGTCGAAACCAACGCCCGCGGCCGCGTGTTGCGGGTGCTCAAGCGGACCGATCCGATCCCCGGCGATGACCTGGTCCTGGGCCTCGACGTGCGGCTGCAGGAGGCCGCCGAACAGGCCCTCGGCGGGCGACGTGGCGCGGTGGTGGCGCTTGAGCCGAACACTGGCGAGGTGCTGGCGATGGTCAGCCAGCCGAGCTTTGACCCCAATCTGTTCGTCACCGGGATCAGCTTCAAGGCCTATTCCGAGCTACGCGATTCGATCGATCGGCCGCTGTTTAATCGGGTGCTGCGTGGCCTGTATCCGCCCGGCTCGACGGTGAAACCGATGGTGGCGATCTCCGGCCTGGATGCCGGCGTGGTCACGGCGGCGACGCGGGTCTTCGATCCGGGCTTCTATCAACTGCCCAATTACGATCACAAGTACCGCAACTGGAACCGCACTGGCGATGGCTGGGTGAATCTGGAGACGGCGATCATGCGTTCCAACGACACCTACTTTTACGACCTCGCGCACAAGATGGGCATCGATCGGCTGCACAGCTACATGAGCCGGTTCGGCTTCGGTCAGCGTATCTCGTTGGACATGTTCGAAGAGTCCGCCGGGCTGATGCCATCGCGTGACTGGAAGCGCGGCCGTTATCGGCAGGCCTGGTACCCGGGCGAAACGCTGATTCTCGGTATCGGCCAGGGCTATATGCAGTCGACGCCGCTGCAGTTGGCCCAGGCGACGGCGCTGGTGGCCACCCGTGGCAAGTGGATTCGCCCGCATCTGGCCAAGACCATCGAAGGTCAGCCGCCGGTCGATCCCAATCCGCTGCCGGACATCGTCCTGCATGATCCGAAATTCTGGGATTATGGTCGCAACGGCATGGAACAGGTGATGCACGGCGCCCGCGGTACGGCGCGCAAGGTCGGTGATGCGGCGGTCTACCGGATCGCCGGCAAGTCCGGTACCGCGCAGGTGGTGGCGATCAAGCAGGGCGAGAAATACGATCGCTCGAAAGTTCAGGAACGGCACCGCGACCACGCCTTGTTCATTGGCTTCGCGCCGGCGGACAACCCGCAGATCGCGGTGGCGGTGATGGTCGAAAACGGCGAGTCTGGCTCCGGCGTGGCCGCGCCGGTGGTCAAGCAAATCATGGATGCCTGGCTGCTCGGCGAAGACGGTCAGCTCAAGCCCGAATACCGTCTGCCGCAACCGACCGACGACAAATTGAGTGTCAGCCGATGAACAGCAATTTCGACCGCACCCTGTCCAGCGAAGACGTGCTGCGCCGCCGTTCGAGCCTGCTGCAGCGCCTGCACATCGATGGCTGGCTACTGTTGCTGCTGCTGATCTTGGCCTCCGGCAGCCTGTTCGTGCTGTATTCGGCCAGCGGCAAGAACTGGGATCTGCTGATTAAACAGGCGACCTCATTCGGCCTCGGCCTGGCGGGCATGATCATCATTGCCCAGTTCGAGCCGCGCTTTCTGGCGCGCTGGGTGCCGCTCGGCTATGTGATCGGGGTCGGCTTGCTGGTAGTGGTCGACGTCATGGGCCACAACGCGATGGGCGCCACGCGCTGGATCAATATCCCCGGCGTCATTCGCTTTCAGCCTGCCGAATTTCTGAAAATTATCATGCCGGCGACCATCGCCTGGTATCTGGCCAAGCGCAGTCTACCGCCCAAGCTCGGGCATGTTGCGGTGAGCCTGGCGCTGATCGTCGTGCCCTTTGCTTTGATCGTGCGGCAACCCGACCTGGGCACCGCGTTGCTGATTCTCGCTTCCGGGACGTTCGTGCTGTTCATCGCCGGGCTGCAGTGGCGCTGGATTCTCGGCGCGGTGGCCGGCGTGGTGCCGATTGCGGTGGCGATGTGGTTCTTCGTCATGCACGACTACCAGAAGCAACGGGTGCTGACGTTCCTCGATCCGGAAAGCGATCCGTTGGGCACCGGCTGGAACATCATTCAGTCCAAAGCAGCCATCGGTTCCGGCGGCGTGTTTGGCAAGGGCTGGCTGCTCGGCACCCAGTCGCACCTGGATTTTTTGCCGGAAAGCCATACGGACTTTATCATTGCGGTGCTTGGCGAAGAGTTCGGCCTGGTCGGTATCTGTCTGTTACTGCTGGTTTATTTGCTTTTGATCGCCCGTGGACTGGTGATCACCGTCAATGCACAGACATTGTTCGGTAAGCTGTTGGCCGGAAGTCTGACGATGACGTTCTTCGTCTATGTATTTGTAAACATCGGCATGGTCAGTGGCCTGTTGCCGGTGGTGGGGGTGCCCTTGCCCTTCATTAGTTACGGCGGAACTCACCTGGTGACGCTGCTGTCTGGGTTTGGGCTTTTAATGGCGGTCCACACGCACCGCAAATGGATCGCACAGGTTTGATGGGGAATGTAATGCAAGTACTGCGTCGCTGGGCGGCTCGAAGGGTATGTGGAGCTGGTCTGGTCGGTCTGTTGGGGGTTGCCCCGGCAGCGCTGGCTGCCGACTACGAAGGGTCGCCGCAGGTTGCCGAGTTCGTCGCGGAAATGACCCGCGACTATGGCTTCGCCGGCGAGCAATTGATCGGCCTGTTCAATGAGGTCGAACGCAAGCAGAGCATTCTCGATGCCATCTCGCGCCCGGCCGAACGGGTCAAGCAGTGGAAGGACTACCGGCCGATCTTCATTACCGACAAACGCATTGCCAATGGCGTGGCCTTCTGGCGCGAGCACGAGGCCAGCTTGACCCGTGCCGAGCGCGAGTACGGCGTGCCGGCGCAGTTCCTCGTCGCGATCATCGGGGTGGAAACCTTCTACGGCGGCAATACCGGCAGCTTCCGGGTGATGGACGCGCTGTCCACGCTGGGCTTCGACTATCCGCCGCGCGCCGATTTCTTCCGCAAGGAGCTCAAGCAGTTCCTGCTCCTGGCCCGCGAACAGCAGGTCGATCCGCTGACCCTGAAAGGTTCGTATGCCGGTGCCATGGGCTTGCCGCAGTTCATGCCGAGCAGCTTCCGTGCCTATGCCGTGGATTTCGACGGCGACGGCCACATCAATATCTGGAGCGACCCGGACGATGCCATCGGCAGCGTCGCCAGCTACTTCAAACGCCATGGCTGGCAGAGCGGCCAGCAAGTGGTCAGCGCCGCGACGATCAGCGGCGGGCAGGCCGATGCGGGGCTGAGCCCCGGTCTCGACCCGATGAAGACAGTCGGCGAACTGCGGGCCCTCGGCTGGGCCAGCCAGGAGGCGCTGCGTGACGACCTGCCGGTGACTGCCTTCCGTCTGGAAGCCGAGGCCGGCCCGGAGTACTGGCTGGGTTTGCCGAACTTTTATGTAATCACTCGTTATAATCGCAGCGCGATGTACGCCATGGCGGTCTATCAACTGTCCGAGGCATTGGTGAAAGCACGGAGCACCAAGTGATGCAAGCACTGCCGACCAGGCTGATGGCCTATGGCGCACTAGCGCTGGCGCTGGCCAGTTGTTCGACCAGCCGTGCGCCACAACCGGCGCAGCCCAGTCCGACCTTGTCCGGCCCTGGTGACTACAGTCGCCCGCATCGCGATGGCGCCCCCTGGTGGGAAGTCGACGTTTCGCAGATTCCCGATGCCGTACCGATGCCGCACTACGGCGCCTACAAAGCCAACGCCTACACCGTGCTCGGGCAGACCTACTACCCGATCAACGACGCGCGCAATTATCAGGCGGTCGGCACCGCGTCCTGGTACGGCACCAAATTCCACGGCCAGGCCACCGCCAACGGCGAGAAATACGACCTCTACGGCATGAGCGCGGCGCACAAGACCCTGCCGTTGCCGAGCTACGTGCGGGTCACCAACCTGGATAACGGCAAGAGCGTGATCCTGCGCGTCAACGACCGTGGGCCGTTCTATTCCGATCGGATCATCGACTTGTCTTTCGCCGCGGCAAAAAAGCTCGGCTATGCCGAAACCGGCACCGCGCGGGTCAAGGTCGAGGGCATCGATCCGCAAAAGTGGTGGGCCCAGCAGGGTCGCCCAGTGCCGATGGTCCTGGCCCAGCCGCAAATGGCGCAGGTCAAGCCGCAGCCGGTGACTCAACTCGCCAGTGCACCGATCGAGCAATACACTCCGCCGCCGCAACAGCACGCTGCGGCCGTCGTGCCGGTGCAGATTGACGCAAAAAAAAACGCTTCAGTCGGAGTCTCTGGCCTGTATCTCCAAGTGGCAGCCTTCGCCAATCCGGACGCTGCCGAACTCCTCAAGGCGAAGCTGAGCGGGACAGTGGCTGCGCCGGTCTTCATCAGCTCGGTAGTGCGCAACCAGCAGATCCTGCATCGGGTCCGCCTGGGGCCGATCGACACGCAGGGTGAAGCCCAGCAACTGCAGAACAGTGTGCGGCTGGCCAATCTCGGTCAGCCCACCTTGGTCAAGCCGGAATAACCGCTGACCGCACTAGGCCCGCCAGGGCACGCTTTTTTTCATTGAGAATCTCAGAGAGACGGATGAACATCACCACCTTTGCCAAACGCCTGTTATTGCCTGCTTTGTTGATCCTCACGCCCACCGCTTGGGCCGCCGAAGTGGTGCCGGCGGCACCGCAATTGGCCTCCAAAGCTTATGTGTTGATGGATGCCGCCAGTGGCAATGTGCTGGTGGAAAACAACGGTGACCAGCGCCTGCCACCGGCCAGCCTGACCAAGCTGATGACCGCCTATATCGCCACCCTGCAAATCCGCAAGGGCCAGATCGGCGAAAACGACTTGGTGACTGTCAGCGAGCACGCCTGGCGTACCGGTGGTTCGCGGATGTTCATTCAGGTCGGTACCCAGGTCAGCGTCAGCGATCTGCTGCACGGCATCATCATCCAGTCCGGCAACGATGCCAGCGTCGCGCTCGCCGAGCACATCGCTGGTAGCGAAGACGCCTTCGCCGACATGATGAACACGACGGCCGCCACGCTCGGCATGTCCGGTAGCCACTTCATGAACGCCACCGGTCTGCCGAATCCGGAGCATTACTCCACCGCTCATGACATGGCTCGCCTGGCCCGCGCGATCATCTATGAAGATCCGGCGCACTACGCGATCTACTCGCAGAAAGAGTTCTTCTGGAACAACATCAAGCAGCCCAACCGCAATCTGCTGCTGTGGCGCGACAAGACCGTCGACGGTCTGAAGACTGGCCACACCGACGAGGCCGGTTACTGCTTGGTGGCCTCTGCCGTGCGCGACAACATGCGTCTAATCTCCGTGGTGTTCGGCACCAACAGCGAGCAAGCGCGCGCGGCGGAAACCCAAAAACTGCTGACCTACGGCTTCCGTTTCTATGAAACCCGCACCTTCTACCAGAAGGGTGCAGAACTGGCCCAGGCGCCGGTATGGAAAGGCGCCGATCGGCAGATCAAGGCCGGCCTGGCTGAAGACCTGACCATGAGCATGCCGCGTGGCCAGGTGAAGAACCTGACCGCCAACATGAGCATGAACCCGCAACTGATCGCGCCGATCAAGCAAGGCGACGTGATCGGCAAGGTCGAGGTCAAGCTCAACGACCAGGTGGTCAAGACCGCCGACCTGATCGCCCTGCAGAATGTCGACGAAGGTGGTCTGTTCCGCCGTCTGTGGGATAGCATTCGCCTGTTCTTCTACGGGCTGTTCAACTAAGTCCGTTCCACCTGTTGCTGACTAGCGCCCCCGGCCCCCAAAAAGCGGCCGGGAGTACTGGCTCCGCGGATCACGAGTTCGCCGCCATGACCGATACCGAAATTCAGAACGTCACCATCCAGTTTCCCTGCGAGCGCTATCCGATCAAGGTGATCGGTGATGCCGGCGAAGGCTTCGTCGATCTGGTCATCGAAATCCTCCTGCGCCACGCCCCCGACCTCGATGCCGGCACCCTGGTATTGCGCGACAGCCGCACTGGTCGTTACCAGACCGTGCAGTTGCTGATTACCGCCACCGGGATCGAGCAGTTGGAGGCCCTCAACAGCGACCTGCGGGCCACCGGCCGCGTGCACATGGTGCTCTGATGCCTGTAACGGCATGCTTGGGCTTTCATGAGCTTGGCCTGGTGCCCTACGAACCGACCTGGCAAGCGATGCAGCGCTTCACCAGCGAACGGGGGGCGGATACCGCCGACCAAGTCTGGTTGCTGCAGCACCCACCGGTGTTCACTCAGGGGCAGGCCGGCAAGGCCGAGCATTTGTTGGTACCGGGCGACATTCCGGTCGTGCAGGTCGATCGCGGTGGGCAAGTGACCTACCACGGCCCTGGACAATTGGTCGGTTACCTGATGTTGGACGTGCGCCGCTCGGGCATTGGCGTGCGCGAGTTGGTCAATCGCATCGAACGCAGCCTGATTGCCCTGCTCGCCGACTATGGCGTGCAGGCCGAGGCGCGGGCCGATGCACCGGGCGTGTATGTCGAGGGCGCGAAGATCGCCTCGCTCGGCCTGCGCATCCGCAACGGCCGCTCCTTCCACGGCCTGGCCTTGAACGTCGATATGGATCTGCAACCCTTCCAGCGCATCAATCCATGTGGGTATGCCGGTCTGGCCATGACCCAATTGCGCGATCTGGTCGGACCGCTTGAATTCGCTGAGGTATGTGCCAGGTTGCGCGCGCAACTCGTCCACCACCTTGACTACGCTGAACAGACGACCCTGACGGGCGGAATCGAATCGCTATGAGCACAGTAGAAATCGCGGGCCTGGGCCCGTCTGAGGCGACCTCGGCGAAGGCGCCTCCGGCAAAAGTGGAAGCCGGCGTGAAGCTGCGTGGCGCCGAGAAGATGGCGCGCATTCCGGTGAAGATCATCCCCACCACCGAGCTGCCAAAAAAGCCGGATTGGATTCGTGTGCGTATCCCGGTATCGCCCGAGGTCGATCGCATCAAGCAACTGCTGCGCAAGCACAAGCTGCACAGCGTCTGCGAAGAGGCGTCCTGCCCGAACCTTGGCGAGTGCTTCAGCGGCGGTACTGCGACGTTCATGATCATGGGCGACATCTGCACCCGGCGCTGCCCGTTCTGCGATGTTGGCCACGGCCGACCCAAGCCGCTGGACGCCGACGAGCCAATGAACCTTGCCGTGGCGATCGCCGATCTGCGCCTGAAGTACGTGGTGATCACCTCGGTGGACCGCGACGACCTGCGCGACGGCGGCGCCCAGCACTTCGTCGATTGCCTGCGCGAAATCCGCAAGCTGTCGCCGGGGGTCCAGCTGGAAACCCTAGTCCCGGATTACCGCGGGCGCATGGACGTGGCCCTGGCGATTACCGAGCAGGAGCCGCCGGATGTGTTCAACCACAACCTGGAAACCGTGCCGCGTCTGTACAAGGCGGCGCGTCCGGGCTCGGACTTCGAGTGGTCGCTGGACCTGCTGGAAAACTTCAAGAAGCGTGTTCCGCACGTGCCGACCAAGTCCGGGCTGATGCTTGGCCTGGGCGAGACGGACGAGGAAGTGATCGAAGTGATGCAGCGCATGCGCGAGCACGACATCGACATGCTGACCCTCGGCCAATACCTGCAACCGTCGCGCAGCCACCTGGCGGTGCAGCGTTTCGTGCACCCGGACACGTTCGCCTGGTTCGCTGAGGAAGGCGCCAAGATGGGCTTCAAGCATGTCGCTTCAGGGCCGCTGGTACGTTCGTCGTACCACGCCGATCAGCAGGCCCATGGGGTCAAAAGCTGAGTTGCTCTGACATGAAAAGGGCGACCCGTGGGTCGCCCTTTTTTATGCCTGATCGTGACGCTCGATGGGTCAGGGTTTTCCGCGCATTTGTTCGAGCAGCTGCAAGCTTGGGTAGCCGTCGGCCGGCTCACCGAGGTGCTGCTGGTAGGCGCGCACGGCTTTGCGTGTGTTGGCACCGATGATGCCGTCCGCTGCGCCGGGCTCGAAGCCTTGCTGAACCAGGCGCTCCTGCAGCTCGATACGTTCGCTGCGGCCCAGCTGGCGGTCATCGCGTGGCCAAGGCGCCAGCACTTGGCTGGTGCCGCCGCGTAGGCCGTCAGACAGCAGGCCGATCGCCAAGGCATAGGACGAGGAGTTGTTGTAGCGCAGGATGCTGCGGAAGTTGTTCAGCAGTAGGAACGCCGGGCCGCGATGGCCGGCGGGTAGCAACAAGGCCGCCGATTCGCCGGACAGCGTCGGGGCGATGGCGCCATTGACCGGTTGAATGCCCAGCGCGGTCCATTCGGCGACACTGCGACGGCTGTCGGGGTCGGCCAGGTTGAAATCGAAGCCGTTCGGTAGCCGCACTTCGAAGCCCCATGGCTGGCCACTCTGCCATTTGGATTGCTGCAGGTAGTGCGCCGCGGAGGCCAGGGCGTCGGCAGAGGAATTCCACAGGTCGCGGCGACCATCGCCGTCGAAATCCACCGCGTGTTCGTTGTAGGTGGTGGGCATGAACTGGGTCTGCCCCATCGCCCCGGCCCAGGAGCCGATCAAGCGCTCGGGAGCGATGTCGCCATGCTGGAGAATCTGCAGGGCGGCGAGCAGCTGTTCGCGCCAGAACGCCTGGCGGCGGCCTTCATAAGCCAGCGTAGCCAGCGAACGGATCACGTTGTGGTTGCCGATGTGGCTGCCATAGGCGCTTTCCATGCCCCAGATCGCCACCAGGACTTCTTCGGCGACGCCATAGCGCTTCTGAATCTGCTTCAGGGTGCTCTGGTTCTGCGCAATCAGCGCCTTACCGCGCGCGATGCGCGATGCGGAGACGGCACCGTCGAGATACTCCCAGACCGGTCGGGTGAATTCCGGCTGGCTGCTATCGGCGGCCACGACGCTCGGGTCGAGGGTAACGCCGGCGAAGGCACGATCGAACAGGCTGGCGCTGATGCCGGCGGCCAGGGCTTCCTGGCGCAGCTGGTCGCGCCAGGCGGCGAAGCTCTGCGCGGGGATCGGCGTCGGTGCAGCCGCAGGTGGCTGGCTGGGTCCGCTTTTACTGCTGGCGGTGGCGGCGGGAGGAGTGATGGTTTGCGCTGGCGCATCGGCGCAGGCAGAGAGCAAGCCCAGATGCAGGCTCAGGGCGGCGCACGTCAGGCTGCGCAACGGCTGTTTCAACATGAACAAAATCTCATAGCGTTTAAAACCAGCGGCAACCTTAGCATGGCTCGCCCCGGAAGCGACTTTCACGCCGCCATAAGCGACGAAGCCCCCCAGTTGTCCTGGGAGGCTTCGCGGCGGTAGCTACCTTTGCCTTTTTTCGCGCGCTGTTGGCGACAGCGAAACAGGGGTTGGGCGATCAGTGATTTGGCCTTGTTCGGGCCGTGGGCGGGTTGCTTGGCCATGCGCGCTCCTCGTGGTCAATGCCTGCGGTTGCAAGCGCGCGGATCATCGGCCAGGCCTGGGGAAAAGTCCAGCGGCTGGTTAGTGGCCTGCTTGGTTAATTCAGTTAGTCAATTTCGGCGCCGGAGACCCTGATACTGCGTTACCGCTCCTCGCCATAGCCCTGCTATGACTCGTCGCGGCGCCTTGTCTCAGCGCCTCAGTCATCCGAACTTGAGATAACCAATTAACCGCACAGGCCACTATGCGCCAGGCAGCGACAGGCGTTTGCCGGCCAGCAGCAGGGTCAAGCGGCTGAGGCTCGTCCACGGATCGCCGGCCGCTTGGCCTTTGATCTGCGCATCGATGAGCTGAGCGTCCTGCAACAGTTGTCCCCAGCGCGCTGCACTATGGCGTTGCAGGGCTTTGCCGATCAGCGGCTTGCGCTTGTCCCAAACCGGTGGGCGGGCGGCGGCGAAGGCTTTGTCCAGCGGCACGCCCTGGCTGTGTTGATGGGCGATACCGGCGAGCAGGCGCAGTTCGCGTGCTAGTGCCCAGAGGATCACCGCGCTTTCCACGCCTTCGCCGCGCAAACCTTCCAAGGTGCGCAGGGCATGAGCGGGTTCGCCGTTGAGGGCGGCATCGATCAGGCCGAACACGTCGAAGCGCGCGCTGTCGGCCACTGCCGCCTGAACCGTGGCGACATCGACCTGACCGCCCTCGGCGAGCAATTTGAGTTTCTCGATTTCCTGGGCGGCGGCCAGCAGGTTGCCTTCCACGCGCGCGGCGATCAGCTCGACGGCGGCCTGATCGGCGGCCAGCCCGGCTTGCGCCAAGCGCTGGCGAATCCACTGCGGCAGCTGGCCGACATCGACCGGCCAGATCTGCACGAACTGTGCGGCCTGACCGTCGATCAGCGCCTTTGCCCACTTGGTTTTCTGCGCGCTGCCATCGAGTTTGGGCAGGCTGATCAGAAGGACCGTGTCTTCCGGCGGGCGGGCCAGGTATTCCAGTAGGGCCGCAGTGCCTTTGTCGCCCGGCTTGCCGTTGGCGATGCGCAGTTCCAGCAGGCGCTTCTCGGCGAACAGCGACAGGCTGGCACCGGCTGCGTAGAGCAGGCCCCAGTCGAAATTGGCGTCGGCATTAAACACTTGGCGCTCGCCGAAACCCTGAGCGCGGCAAGCGGCGCGGATGGCGTCGGCGGCTTCCTGGCACAGCAGCGGTTCGTCGCCGCTGACCACGTAGACCGGGGCCAGGCCGTTCTGCAAGTGTTTACCGAGTTGGGCAGGGTTGAGCTTCATGGAGAGAGACCTGTGGGGCCGCGTGAGCGGCGGCCCTGGAGGGTCTTAGCGCATCTTGATCGGCAGTTGCAGCGGCGATTGCTGCGGCTGCGCGTCGCGAGCCTTGTTGGCCTGCTCGATGGCCTCTGCTTCGGCCTTGGCCTTGGCTTCGGCGGTTGCCTGCAGCTGGTCGAGCTGGGTGGGGCTGAGCTGTTGCAGGCGCTGGGCCAGTTGCTGAACCAGGTCGCGGCGGATTTCCTGACGCAACTGGGCGGCTTCCTGATCGGAACCGACCAGGTTGTTGTCGTCTTGTACGTAGACCTTCTGTACTTCCAGCTTGTCGCTGGTCAGCAGCAGGTCGTTAGCGCCGCGCAGTTCATAATCCAGGGCCAGCTGCAGTTCGTACTCGGCGCTGCGCGCATTGGTGGTGTAACTGACGGTGCGCTGCGATTCGCTCTCGCGGGCGAGGACCAGGGTGTACGGCGCGCCGGTATAGACTTTGACGTCGTTGTTTTCCAGAACCTGACGCACTTGCTTGACGGTTTCGCCATAGGTGTTGCGGGCGGTGAGGTTGAGTTCCGTGATAGCGAACTGCGTATCGCCGGTGCCGCGCAGCTGAAAGCCGCAGGCGCTGAGCAGGGCGGCCAGGCCGATTACCATCAGATTCCGTTTGAGCATCGTGTATCCCCTTACCATGTGGCGCGCCACCCTGCGGAAGGCGCTACCGGAAGTCATTCCCTGCGAATGCAGAGCTTAATCAGCTGGCGACGATGTTGACCAGCTTGCCGGGCACGACGATGACCTTGCGGATCGTCAGGCCGTCGGTAAAACGCAGCACGCCTTCATTCTGCCGAGCCGTGGCTTCGACCTGCTCGCGGCTGGCGCTGGCCGGGACTTCGATATGCCCGCGCAGCTTGCCGTTGACCTGCACGACCAGTTGCAGGTTTTCCTGAACCAGAGCCGACTCATCCACCAGCGGCCACTGGGCATCGATGATCGCGCCGCGGTTGCCCAGTTGCTGCCACAACTCGTGGCTGATATGCGGGGTGATCGGAGCGAGCAGCAGGGCGACGGTTTGCAGACCTTCATGCAGCAAGGCGCGGTCGAGATCGGTGGCCTGCGCGGATTTTTCCAGCACGTTCATCAGGGTCATCACTTGGGCGATAGCGGTGTTGAACTTGTGGTGCTGGCCGACATCCTGGCTGGCCTGCTTGATCGCCAGGTGGATGGCGCGGCGCACGGCTTTCTGCTCGTCGCTCAGGCTGCTGATCGCTACTGCGCCCGGCAGGCCGGCGCTGACGTGGCTGTGGGCCAGGCGCCAGACACGGCGCAGGAAGCGGCTCGCGCCTTCGACACCGGAGTCGGACCATTCCAGGCTCATGTCGGGCGGCGAGGCGAACATCATGAACAGACGGCAGGTGTCGGCGCCGTAGGCATCGATCATCGCTTGCGGGTCGACGCCGTTGTTCTTCGACTTGGACATCTTCTCGGTGCCGCCGATTTCCACTGGCAGGCCGTCGGATTTCAGTTTGGCGCTGATGACCTTGGCTTTGCTGTCACGTTCCAGCTCGACATCGGCCGGGTTGAACCAGTCCTTGCCACCATTTTCCAGGGTGCGGTAGTAGGTTTCGGCGACCACCATGCCCTGGGTCAGCAGGTTCTTGAACGGTTCGTTGGAGGAGACCAGGCCTTCGTCGCGCATCAGCTTGTGGAAGAAGCGTGCATAAAGCAGGTGCAGGATGGCGTGTTCGATGCCGCCGATGTACTGGTCGACCGGTAGCCAATGGTTAGCCGCGGCTGGATCGACCATGCCGCCGGTGTACTGCGGCGAGGCGTAGCGGGCGTAGTACCAGGACGACTCGACAAAGGTGTCCATGGTGTCGGTTTCGCGCTTGGCCGCGCTGCCGCATTTCGGGCAGGTGCAGCCGTAGAACTCCGGCATGCGCGCCAGCGGCGAACCGGCGCCGTCCGGCACCACGTCTTCCGGCAGCACCACCGGCAGCTGGTCTTCCGGTACCGGCACGTCACCACAGCTGTCGCAGTGGATGATCGGAATCGGGCAGCCCCAATAACGCTGGCGGCTGATGCCCCAGTCGCGCAGGCGGAACTGGGTGCGTGCCTGGCCGAGGTGTTTTCTCAGCAGGGCGACTTCGATGGCGTCGAAGGCACCAGGGAAGTCGAGTCCGTCGAACTCACCGGAGTTGATCAGCTGGCCGTGTTCGCCGTAGGCATCCTGCCAGGGCGCCGGGGTGTGATCGCCGGCACTGGTGCGCACCACTGGTTTGATCGGCAGGTCGTATTTGTGGGCGAATTCGAAATCGCGCTCATCGTGGGCCGGAACGGCCATCACCGCGCCGTCGCCGTAATGCATCAGTACGTAGTTGGCGACCCACACCGGGAGCAGTTCGCCGGTCAGCGGGTGCTGCACGCGCAGGGCCGTGGCCAGGCCTTTTTTCTCCTGGGTGGCAATGTCCGCTTCGGCGACACCACCGCGCTTGCATTCGTCGATGAACGCTTGCAGCTCGGCATCGTTCTGCGCCGCTAGGGTGGCCAGCGGATGTTCGGCGGCGACGGCCACGTAAGTAGCGCCCAGTAGGGTGTCCGGGCGCGTGGTGAAGACTTTCAGTGCGCCTTCGCTGCCGATACTGGCGGCGTCGTAGGGGAAGCTGACTTCCATGCCGCGCGACTTGCCAATCCAGTTGCGCTGCATGGTCTTGACCTGTTCCGGCCAACCATCCAGTTCGTCGAGGCTGCTCAAGAGCTCATCCGCATAAGCGGTGATCTTGAAGTAGTACATGGGGATTTCGCGCTTCTCGATCAGCGCACCGGAACGCCAGCCGCGGCCGTCGATGACCTGCTCGTTGGCCAGTACGGTCTGGTCGACCGGGTCCCAATTGACGGTGCCGTTCTTGCGGTAGATCACGCCTTTCTCGAACAGCTTGGTGAACAGCCATTGCTCCCAGCGGTAATAGTCCGGCTTGCAGGTGGTGACTTCGCGAGTCCAGTCGATGGCCAGGCCCAGGCTCTTCAGCTGGGTCTTCATGTAGTCGATGTTCTCGTAGGTCCACTTGGCCGGCGCCACGTTGTTTTTCATCGCGGCGTTTTCCGCCGGCATGCCGAAGGCGTCCCAGCCCATCGGCTGCAGCACGTTCTTGCCCTGCATACGCTGGTAGCGGGCGATCACGTCACCGATGGTGTAGTTGCGCACGTGACCCATATGCAGCTTGCCGCTCGGGTACGGGAACATCGATAGGCAATAGAAAGTGTCCTTGCCTGGCTGTTCGCTGACGACAAAGGATTTCTGCGAGTCCCAATGGGTTTGGGCGGCGGCTTCGATTTCGCGGGGCTGATACTGTTCGTGCATGGCTACTGGCGCTGAAAAAAGAGGATTTCATTCCATTGCCGCTCGGGCCTCGGCCGGAGAAGTCTGCGGCTCGCGTGGCCGAGCAACGCTTGGAATTACAGGAAGCGCCGTAGCATACATGACCCCCCTTGGCCGAGGGAAACCCTGATTGCGCGCGGCTCGCGCTGCTCCGCCGTTGGTCGCGGCGTGTCGCCGTACGGAACGCTGCCGCTAAGCTTTCAGCATGGGCGATTCTTCGCCTGCGTGAGGTGTGTGAATGTCGGAGTTGCGGCGAGCGGAAGGGGGCGGCGGCCTATATGAGCGGTTGCTGCACCGGCTGGCCTTGGCCCTCGACGAGGCCGATAGCGCCGAGCGGCTGCGCAACGAGTCTCCCGGGGAGCTCGAGTTGCAGGGTCTCAGTCCGGCCGAAGTCGAATTGATCCAGGCGTACATGGCTCACGATCTGCGCTGGTTGAGTGGCTGGCACGCCGCTGCGGAGGAGTTGGCGCTGATCGAACGCAAG
Source organism: Pseudomonas sp. LS44 (assembly GCF_024730785.1). Lineage (NCBI taxonomy): Bacteria > Pseudomonadati > Pseudomonadota > Gammaproteobacteria > Pseudomonadales > Pseudomonadaceae > Pseudomonas > Pseudomonas sp. LS44. Next base: position 3,699,722 of record NZ_CP102830.1, on the reverse strand, counting down.
CCGCTGCGCCCGGCCAAATCGTTACGCAATGGCCAGCACCCAACGATCCGCGTGCCGGGGCGAGTCAAGCCCTTGGCCAGGCGTCATCAATGTTTGAGCTGTGCGCTGTGTGGCACTCCGGCCGATTGGCGTCCCGGGCAAGGCATCCGCGGTTGTGCGGTGTGCGGTTCGCGACTGTTCCGCGCCAGCAGTCCCCGTTAGGCTAAGGCCCCTCAAGGGGGGCTGATGCTGATTCGCTATATTTTCAAACAATTGTTATTGCCGCCGGGCGGGCTACTGCTCCTCATGCTGGCGGCCTGGTGGATGCGCCGGCGCTTTCCGCGCCTGGCCCGTGCGTGTTTCGTGCTCGGCTTCGGCGGCCTGTGGCTGATGAGCCTGCCGATCATGGTCGAGTGGTCGGCCGCCCTTATCGAGCGCGAGGCGCCGTTGCTGGAGGCGCAGTGGCCCGGTCTGGCCCAGCGCGCCGATGCAATCGTCGTGCTGGGCGGCGGTCGGGAGCCGGGCGATCCAGCGTGGGGCAGTGATCAGCCGGCGTTCGCGGCCGTCGAGCGTCTGCGTTATGCGGCGCGCCTGGCGAAAGCCAGCAATCTGCCGGTGCTGACCAGCGGTGGCCTGCCGTATGGCAAGCCGCCCAGTGAAGCCGCACTGATGGCCGACAGTCTGGCCCGCGATTTCGGCGTGATCGCGCGCTGGCAGGAAGAACAGAGCCATACCACCTGGGAAAATGCCCGCGACAGTGCCGAATTGCTGGCAGGGCAGGGCATCCGGCGGATCGTATTGGTCACCCAGGCCAGCCATATGCCGCGGGCGCGCTGGTGTTTCGAGCAGGCCGGCTTCGAGGTGATCGTCGCGCCGTTTGGTTATCTCAGTGTGCCGAATGGGCGCCCGGGCGGTGGTTGGCTGCCGGAAGGCAAGGCGCTCTGGCAGAGCACTCAATTGCTTAATGAAGTGCTCGGGCAATTGGTGTATCCGCTGGTCTATCGCTGAAAGCGGTAGACCAGCAGCCAGCTTCAGAGCGTTTTGGCCATCCGGCTGGCCAGCAGCGCCCAGGCGAGTAACAGGAGGCAGAGCACCGCCAGCGGCCAGCCGCGCCAGTACAGGTACGGCGTCAGCTGCTGCATCGGCACCACTTCGCCATACAGCACGCCTGGCTGGAACTGCGGGATTTGCGTGGTGATCTGGCCGAACGGGTCGATCAGTGCGGTGACCCCGTTGTTGGTGGCGCGAATCATCCAGCGGCCGGCTTCGAGGGCACGCATCTGCGCCATCTGCATGTGCTGCAACGGGCCGATTGAGGTGCCGAACCAGGTGTCGTTGCTGACCGTCAGGAGCAATTGGCTCTGCGCGGCGAGACCGGCAGCGAACTCCGGGTAGACCACTTCGTAGCAAATGTACGGGGCGATGCTGTAGCCCTTGGCCTGTAGCAGGGGTTGGTCGGCTGGGCCGCGGGCGAAGTCCGACATCGGCAGGTCGAAGAAGGCGATCAGACCGCGCAGCACATCCTGCAGCGGCACGTACTCGCCAAACGGCACCAGTTTTTGCTTGAGGTAGGTGCCCTGGCCTTCGCCGGTCACCGTGATGCCGTTGTAGTAGCGCTTTTCGCCTTCCGGAGTCAGCTGGCGGATCGGTACGCCGGTGATCAGCGCCGCCTGGCGATCCTGGGCGAAACGGCCCATCACCCCAAGAAAACCTTCGGCAAACTCCTTGAGCACCGGCACGGCGGTTTCCGGCCAGACGATCAGGTCGGTGCGCCGAGCGCTGAAGCTCATGTCGCGGTACAGCTGGAGCTGCGCCTCCAGTTGCGCGGGCTCCCATTTCATCTGTTGGGCGACATTGCCTTGGATGGCGGCGACACTCAGCGGCGCGCCCGCTGGCACGGTCCAGGCATGACCCTTGAGCGCCAGGCCGGCGATCCACGGGCCGAGCAACAGGACCACGCCAAGGGCCAGGAACAGCTTGCGCGTGCGCAGCTTGAACAGATTGACCAGCAGCGCCGCCGTCAGCGCCAGAACGAACGACACCAGCCACATGCCGCCAATCGGCGCGAGGCCGGCGAGCGGTCCGTCCAGCTGGCTGTAGCCGGCATACAGCCAGGGGAAGCCGGTGAGGAACCAGCCGCGGAACGCTTCCTGGGTCAGCCACAGGGCGGCAAAGGCCAGCGCGTCAGCCAGCGGCGCCTCGTTGCGGCGCAGCCAGCGCGCCCAGAGCCAGGCCGGCACGGCGAAGAAAAAGGCAATTGCGGCACTGAACGCGATGGTCAGGAAAGCCGCCAGTGGCATCGACGCGGCGCCGTAATCGTGAATGCTCACATAGATCCAGCTGGTACCTGCCGCGAACAGGCCGAAGCCGAACAGCCAGCCACGCCACAACGCCTGCCGTGGGGTCAGCTGGCGCAAGCCCACGTAGAACAGGGCGAGCGACAGCAGGGTCAGCGGCCACAGATCAAACGGTGCCAATGTCAGCGGCGTGAGGGCGCCGGCCGCTAGGGCCAGGAGATTGCCGGGCCAGCCGGGGCAGGTAATCCAACGCATCGTGTGCAGGTCCTTGGATTGGAAAGGGCGAGTCGAGCCGTGCGGGAACCGTATTTACAGGAATCCAGGCGAGCTGGCGATATGGACTGTGATTCGAAGCATGGGCGCGGCAGGCATGAGGTCTGCCTCCGGTGCGCTCACAGGCGTGCTCGTGGCGGGGTCAATCTGGCGCTCGGCAGAGTTGCCGAGCGCCAGGCGATGCAAACCTACTGATCCAGCGGCGTCAGGCGCAGCAGGTGAATCCGCCGGCTATCGGCGCTGAGCACGCGGAAGCGGAAATCGCCGATCTCGGTCACTTCGTTGCGCTTGGGCAGGTGGCCGAAGGAACTCATCACCAGGCCGCCGACGGTGTCGAACTCGTCGTCGCTGAACTGGCCCTTGAAGGTCTCGTTGAAGTTCTCGATCGGCGTCAGTGCCTTGACTAGGAAGTCGCCACTGGGCAGCGGCTTGATATAGCTGTCTTCCTCAACATCATGCTCGTCCTCGATATCGCCAACGATCTGCTCGAGCACATCCTCGATGGTCACCAGGCCGGCGACGCCGCCGTACTCGTCGATGACGATGGCCATGTGGTTGTGGTTGGCGCGGAACTCGCGCAGCAGCACATTGAGGCGCTTGGACTCCGGCACGAAGGTCGCCGGGCGCAGCAGATCCTTGAGGTTGAAGACCTGGTCGGCATTCTGCAGCACCAGCGGCAGCAGGTCCTTGGCGAGCAATACGCCGATCACGTCATCGAGGCTTTCGCCAAACACCGGGTAGCGTGAGTGGGCGGATTCGATGATCGCCGGGAGAAACTCGCTGGGCATGTGGCTGGCCTTGATGCTGACCATCTGCGAGCGCGGCACCATTATGTCGCGTACCTGCAGATCGGCGACCTGGATGGCGCCTTCGACGATAGCCAATGCTTCGCTATCGAGCAGCTTGTTCTGGTGGGCTTCCCGCAGCAACTCGAGTAGCTCCTGGCGGTTCTTCGGCTCATGGGCAAAGGCCTGGGTGATTTTTCCCAGCCAGGACCTGTGCCCGTTGCTCGATCGATCTTCGCTCATATGTCCTTGCTCAGTGTTTGCTTATTCGTCATCGCGATAGGGGTCGGGATGACCCAGTTCGGCCAGCAATTGTCGTTCCAGGGCTTCCATCTCTTCGGCTTCGACTTCGTCGATATGGTCGTAGCCGAGCAGATGCAGGCAGCCGTGGATGACCAGATGCGCCCAATGCGCCTCGCTGGTCTTGCCCTGTTCCGCTGCTTCGCGCTCGACGACGGCAACGCAAATCACCAGGTCGCCAAGCAGCGGGATATCCAATAATTCGTCGGGAACTTCGGCAGGGAAGGACAGCACGTTGGTGGCGTAATCCTTGTGCCGGTAGGTGCTGTTCAGCTCGCGCGCTTCCGCTTCATCGACCAAGCGGATGGTCAGCTCGGAGTCGGCGCTGCGCTGGCGCAGGGCCAGTTCGCACCATTGCTGGAACTGGCTGATGGTAGGCGTAGCGGTTTGGGTGGCAACCTGCAGATCCAGCTCAAGCATCGTTGCCATTCGCCTCGTCGTCGACCTTGCCGTGCATACGGTTGTCGTACCGTTCATAGGCCTCGACGATCCGTTGCACCAGCGGGTGGCGAACCACGTCCTTGGATTTGAAGTGGGTAAAGGAGATGCCCGGAACTTCGTGCAGGACATCGATCACGTGGGTCAGACCCGAGCGCGTGCCGCGCGGCAGGTCGACCTGGGTGATGTCGCCGGTGATCACCGCGGTGGAGCCGAAGCCGATCCGGGTAAGGAACATCTTCATCTGTTCCAGAGTGGTGTTCTGGCTTTCGTCGAGGATGATGAAGCTGTTGTTCAGCGTACGACCGCGCATGTAGGCGAGCGGGGCGACTTCAATGATCTGTTTCTCGATCAGCTTGGCGACCTGCTCGAAACCGAGCATTTCGTAGAGCGCGTCGTATAGCGGACGCAGGTACGGGTCGATCTTCTGCGACAGGTCGCCTGGCAGGAAGCCGAGCTTCTCGCCCGCTTCGACCGCTGGACGCACCAGCAGGATGCGTCTGATCTGCTCACGCTCCAGGGCATCCACCGCGCAGGCTACCGCCAGGTAGGTCTTGCCAGTACCGGCTGGGCCGATGCCGAAATTGATATCGTGCTCGAGGATCGATTTGACGTAGCGCTGCTGGTTAGCGCCGCGCGGGCGGATGCTGCCCTTGCGTGTGCGCAGGGTGACACTGGGCTCGACGCTGGGATTGACCAGCTCTTCGATGCCGGATTCCTGCAGGAACAGATGGACCATGTCCGGCGACAGTTCAGTCGCCTGCGTCTCGCGGTACAGGCGGCGCAGCAGTTGCTCGGCGGCGTGGGTTTTTTCCACCGCGCCAAGCAGTTCGAATTGGTTACCGCGATTGCGGATTTCGATGCCCATGCGCTGTTCGATCAGGCGCAAATGCGCATCGAACTGTCCGCTGAGGTTGGCGAAGCGGAGCGCTTCGAAAGGTTCGAGGGTGAAGCGAAGAGGCTGTGTGGGTGCGTTCAATGTGGTGTGAGGCCGCCAGTCGGCTGGGGTGATAAGACGAAGAATAAACCCAGGCGCGCGACTGTGAAAGTCGCAGCGCCTGCGGCTTTAGTGCAAGGTCGTGGCATGCGCGCCGTCGCCACGCAGCGAGCCGCGCAGTGAGTGGGGATACGCCTCGTCGATATGCACATCGACGAACTGGCCAATCAGGCGGGGATTGTCGCAGCGGAAGTTGACGATTCGATTATTCTCGGTGCGGCCGGTGAGCATGCCAGGGTCGCGTTTGGAATAATCGTTGACCAGGATGCGCTGAACGCTGCCAACCATCCGTCGGCTGATCTCGAAGCCGTGCTGGTTGATGCGTTGCTGGAGGATGTTCAGGCGCTGCTTCTTCAGCTCTTCCGGGGTTTCATCGAGCATGTCCGCGGCTGGAGTGCCGGGTCGCGAGCTGTAGATGAAGGAATAGGAGAAGTCGAAGCCAACGTCCTCGATAAGCTTCATGGTCTGCTCGAAGTCTTTTTCGCTCTCGCCGGGGAAGCCGACGATGAAGTCCGAGCTGATGCAGATGTCCGGCACCGCGGCGCGCAGCTTGCGGATCCGCGACTTGTACTCAAGCGCGGTGTGATTGCGTTTCATCGCGGCGAGAATCCGGTCGGAGCCGGCCTGCACCGGCAGGTGGACGAATTTGACCAGCTCCGGCACTTCGGCGTGCGCGGCGATCAGTGCGTCGGAAAATTCCAGCGGGTGCGACGTGGTGTAGCGGATGCGGTCGATGCCGTCGATGGTCGCGACGATGCGGATCAGCTCGGCAAAATCGGCGATGCGGCCATCCTGGGTGGCGCCGCGGTAGCCGTTGACGTTCTGGCCAAGCAGCGTCACTTCACGCACGCCGTGCTCGGCCAGGTGAATGACCTCGGCCAGCACATCGTCGAGCGGGCGGCTGACTTCTTCGCCGCGGGTATAGGGCACCACGCAGAACGTGCAGTATTTGCTGCAGCCTTCCATGATCGACACGAAGGCGCTGGGGCCCTCGACGCGCGGTTCGGGCAGGCGATCGAATTTTTCGATTTCGGGGAAGGAGATGTCGACCTGCGCGGTCTTGGTGCTGCGCGCGGCGTCGATCATCTCCGGCAAGCGGTGCAGGGTTTGCGGGCCGAAGACCACGTCGACGTAGGGTGCGCGGTCGCGGATCGCGGCGCCTTCCTGGCTGGCCACGCAGCCGCCGACGCCAATCACCAGGTCCGGGTTGGCCAGCTTCAACTCGCGCCAGCGGCCCAGCTGGGAGAACACTTTCTCTTGGGCGCGCTCGCGAATCGAGCAGGTGTTGAGCAGGATCACGTCGGCTTCGGCCGGATTCTCCGTGACTTCCAGAGCCTGATGTTCGCCCAGCAAATCGACCATGCGCGAGCTGTCGTACTCGTTCATCTGGCAACCGTGGGTTTCGATGTAAAGCTTCTTGGTCATGCGCGTTCGTCGGCAGGTTCACAGGACCGCGCATTATAGGGCGCGCGCGGCTGGCTTCCTAGCGTAGTGCGTCGGAACCCTGTGGTATGATGCGCGCCCTCATTTTTCCCCGCCGTCAGTCTTCCTTTTATGAGCAAGCGCGAACCCATCTACAAGGTGATTTTTCTTAACCAGGGCCAGGTCTTCGAGATCTACGCCAAACAGATCTATCAAAGCGATCTGTGGGGTTTTCTCGAGGTGGAGGAGCTGGTTTTCGGTGAGCGCACCCAAGTAGTGGTCGATCCCAGCGAGGAAAAGCTCAAGGCGCAGTTCGACGGTGTGGTGCGCAGCTTCCTGCCGATGCATGCCATCGTGCGCATCGATGAAGTCGAGCGCCTGGGTATCCCGAAAATCAGCGAAGCACGTGGCAGCAGCAACGTCATGCCGTTTCCGGTGCCAATGCCGGAAAAGTAAGCGCTAGGAGACAGGCTGAGCGGCCGGCTTTACCTGTCCGGCGTCAGGGCGACAGGGGTGGCGGCGGTAGCGGGGCGAACGGTGTGGTGCCGTCGGCGGTCTGCAACTCTTGCAGATAACTGCGGAAGATTTGCCCTAGTACCTGAGTAGCAATTTCCAGTTCATCGCTGCGCATCTGCGCGGCGACCAGGTCGGCGCTATCCATGGCGTCTTCGGCGCCGTTGACGGCAGCCATCTTCAGCACGATATAGGCCTGCACATTGTTGGCTGGCACGCCTTCGCCGCGGAAGAACATCATCCCCAGACGTGATTGAGCCAGCGCGTGGCCTTGTAGCGAGGCTTGTTCGAACCAGTTCAATGCTTGACTGAGATCGCGTGGAGCGCGTTGGCCGTCGTAATAGAACTCGCCGAGCTCGTACTCGGCCTGTACGTCGCCGTTTTGCGCGGCTTGCCGGCAGGTGGACAGCGCGTCGGCCAGGGCTTCGGGCGCGGTATTCAGCGTGCAGCGGCCAGTCGCTGGAATCAGCAGGGAGTTACCGCCCGCTTGAGCCAGCAGGGGCAGGATAAGCATCAGGCAGCCCCAGAACAGGCTGCGGCCGGTGCGATTCATGGAAATCCAGACGCCTCAAAAACCGAGCGGGCGGTAGGCCCACCGACGAAACGCGTCGGCTTTCACATTATGAAATAAGCGGGCTCGTTCTTACAAAGGCTTTACTTGCTTTTCTGCGCCGACGATCAACGGCCTGGCCATCGGCGCAGTGCGCCTCATTTCAGTGCAGCGAAGGCGCGCTCGGCGGCATCCAAGGTGATCTTCAGCTCGGCATCGCCGTGGGCGATGGAGGTGAAACCGGCCTCATAGGCACTCGGTGCCAGGTACACGCCACCATCCAGCATCAGGTGGAAGAAGCGCTTGAAACGCTCGGCATCGCTGGTCATTACGTCGGCGAAGGTAACGATATCGTCGGCCCCGCTGAAATACAGGCCAAACATGCCGCCGGCCTGAGTGGTGACGAACGGGATGCCGGCCGCATCGGCGCGATTCTGCAGGCCTTGCAGTAGATGGCTGGTGTAGTCGCTCAGCTCGGCATGGAAGCCCGGACGGCTGATCAGTTTGAGGGTGGTCAGGCCGGCGGCCATCGCCAACGGGTTACCGGACAAGGTGCCGGCTTGGTAGACCGGGCCGAGCGGGGCGATCCGCTCCATGATCTCGCGCTTGCCGCCGAAGCAGCCGACCGGCATGCCGCCGCCGATGATCTTGCCGAAAGTCGACAGGTCCGGAGCGATGCCGTAGTGCGCCTGGGCGCCGCCGAGGGCGACGCGGAAGCCGGTCATCACTTCGTCGAAAATCAGCACCACACCATGTTTGTCGCATTGTTCACGCAGGCCTTCGAGAAAGCCCGGCGCCGGCGGTACGCAGTTCATATTGCCGGCCACTGGTTCGACGATGATGCACGCGACCTCCTGACCGACTGCGGCCAGGCATTCTTCTACCGCATCAAGATCGTTGAACGGCAGAGTCAGGGTGTGTTTGGCGAAGGCCGCCGGCACGCCAGCGGAATTCGGCACGCCTTGGGTCAGGGCGCCGGAGCCGGCTTTGACCAGCAGGCTGTCGGAATGGCCGTGGTAGCAGCCTTCGAACTTGATGATGCTGTCGCGGCCGGTGAAGCCTCGAGCCAGACGGATGGCGCTCATGGTCGCCTCGGTGCCGGAGCTGACCATGCGTACCATTTCCATCGACGGCACCAGCGTGCAGACCAGGTCGGCCATCTCCACTTCCAGCGCGGTCGGCGCGCCGTAGGAGAGGCCGTGTTCGAGCTGCTTGCGCACCGCCTCGAGGACGTCCGGGTGGCTGTGGCCGAGGATCATCGGGCCCCAGGAGCCGACATAGTCGACATAGCGCTTGTCGTCCTCGTCGGTGACGTAGGCGCCGGCGGCGTGCTTGAAGAACAGCGGCGTGCCACCGACGCTCTTGAACGCGCGCACCGGCGAGTTGACGCCGCCGGGGATGTGTTTCTGGGCGTTGGCGAACAGGGTTTCCGAACGGGACATGGCGAGGCTCTCTAAAGCGGAATCAATGAGTGTCGAACAGGGCGCTGAAGGCGCGCGCGCGGAGTTCGACTTCGAGGGCTGAGTCGGCGGCGAATAGCGCATGGATCACCGCGATCGAGCTGGCGCCGCGGGCGATCAGGGCGGCGGCATTGGTGTGGCTGATGCCGCCAATCGCGACGATCGGCAGTGTGAAGCGGCGCCGCGCCTCATCCAGCAGTTCGACGTTGGCGGCTGGTGCACCGGGTTTGGTGGTCGAATTGAAGAAGCGGCCGAAGGCGATATAGCTGGCGCCATCGGCGACGGCTTGGGCGGCGAGTTCCAGCTGTGCATGGCAGGTGGCGCCAACTATGGCCTGCGGGCCGAGGCGCTGACGGGCGACGGCGAGTGAACCATCGTCCTGGCCGAGGTGCACGCCAGCGCCGAGTTGCGCGGCCAGTTCGAGGTCGTCGTTGATCAGCAGCGTTGCTTCGTAGCGTGCGCAGAGATCGGCCAACGCGCCGGCTTCGTCCCGGCGTCGGCCGGTGTCGGTGGACTTGTCGCGGTACTGCAACAGTCGGGCGCCACCGGCCAGCGCGGCTTCGACGTAGGGCAACAGCTTGCCGCCAGCCAGCAGTTGGCTGTCGGTAATCGCATACAGGCCGCGCACGGAATGGCTCACGAACAGCTTTCCATCAAAGGTCATCCAGCGGCAGGCGGCGCGGCACGAACTGCCCGCGGCCCGGTTGCTCGGCATCGCGCAGGGTGCGCCAGGTATAGGCCAGCGCCGTTTGCACCGCGCTGACCAGGTTTTCGCCGTGCGCCAGGCGACCGGCCAAGGCGCTGGCCAGGGTGCAGCCCGAGCCATGGTAGCTGCCTGGCAAGCGCTGGCAGGTGAAGGTGTGCTGGCTGCCGTCGCGGGAGTACAGGCGGTTATGCACTTCGCTCTCGTCGCCGTGGCCGCCGGTGATCAGCAGGTGTTGGATATACGGCAGCAGCTTCTCCGCGCACTGATCGGCGCTGCCGTCTGGCAATTCGGCGAGGATGCGCGCTTCCGGCAAATTCGGCGTGGCGATGCTGGCGATCGGGAACAGTCGCTCGCGCATCGCGTAGCCGACTTCATCCTTGCCCAGCGCACCGCCGCCGCCGGCGCGCAACACCGGATCGCAGACCAATGGCACGCCCGGCAGGCGCTGCATGATTTCCAGCACGGTTTCGACCATCTGCACCGAGCCGAGCATGCCCAGTTTGACTGCGGCGACCGGCAGGTCGGCGATCACCGCATGGGCCTGGGCGAGCACCCATTCGCGGTCGAGCACGCGAAAGTCGGAGACGTTGACGGTGTCCTGCACGGTGAGTGCGGTGACCGTCGGAGCGGCGTGGCAACCCTGAGCGAGCAGGGCTTCGATATCCGCCTGCAGACCGGCGCCGCCACTAGGGTCGTGGCCGGAGAGGCAGAGAACAACGGGGCGTGAGGTATAGGTCGTCATGGTGCGCGAGCTTATCATTTTTCCGTTATTCGGGGCTTTATTGACCGGGTTGTCAGCTATTTGCCGGACACCGACAGGCGGTATTCCGTCCAGATCGCTATGTTAAAGTGTCGGCCTTCTAATAATCAGGTTCTGCGCACCGGCATCACTATGGGGAGGAGTCTCCGACGCAGCGCGACAGGACTTTGCGGGGGCAGCATGCGGCATAGCCTGTTTCTCATGTTCTGTTTGCTGGCGAACTTCTTTTCCCCGAGCCTTGCCGGCGCTGTCGAGTTCGACGAACACACGCGCCAACTCCTACTCGGTCGCCATGTCTACGTGTTCGAAGACGTGCGCGGCGACGCCAACATCGACGAAATCACCTCGTCCGCCCTGCAAACCAGCTTCCGCCGTCTGGATCAGGATGTCCTGAACGCCGGTTATTCGCGCTCGGTGTTCTGGTTGCGCGTGGATTTGAACTTTCGCCCGCAAGTGTCGCGTGGTCAGCAGGCCTGGTTGCTGGAGCTGGCCTACCCGCCGCTCGACCATGTCGATCTGTACCTGGCCGATGAGCGTGGCGGCTTCCAGCTTATCCAGCGCACCGGCGACGCGCTGCCGTTCTCCAGCCGGCAGATTCGCCAGAACAACTATCTCTTCGAACTCAACCTGCAGCCGGGTCAGCCGCAGCGCGTGTACTTGCGCCTGCAAAGCCAGGGTTCGATCCAGGCACCGCTCAGCCTGTGGGCGCCGACAGCTTATCTGGAGGCGCAGCCGGGGCGCATCTATGTGCTTGGCATCATCTACGGCGTGTTGCTGGTGATGCTGATCTACAACCTGTTCATCTATCTGAGTGTGCGCGACACCAGCTACCTGTATTACATCTTCTATATCGCCTCGTTCGGCTTGTATCAAGTGTCGGTGAATGGCGCCGGCATCGAGTATTTCTGGCCCAACAGTCCCTGGTTGGCGAACGCCGCGACGCCTTTTTTGATCGGCTCGGCGGCGCTGTTCGGCAGCCAGTTCGCGCGCAGCTTCCTGCATACCGCCGAGCACAGCCCGTGGGTCGATCGCAGCCTGTGCACGATGATGGGGCTGGGGGGCTTGGCGATGGCCCTGGCGCTCACCGCCAGCTACGGCTTGTCGCTGCGCTGGGCGACCACGGTGGCCCTGCTGTTCACCGTAGTGATCTTCACCGCGGGCATTTCCGCCTGGCGCCGCGGCATGCGCGTGGCGCGTTATTTCATCATCGCCTGGAGCGCCTTCCTGCTCGGCGGCATCGTCAACACCCTGATGGTCCTGGGCTATCTGCCGAACATGTTCCTGACCATGTATGCCAGCCAGATTGGTTCGGCGATCGAAGTCGGTCTGCTGTCGCTGGCGCTGGCCGACCGCATCAACGCGATGAAGGAGGAGCGCGCGCGGATTCTCTACGAGTCCGGGCGCAAGCTGGAGGCGCTGAACCAGGAGCTGGCCAACAGCAACCGTCTCAAGGACGAGTTCCTCGCCACAGTCACCCATGAGCTGCGCACGCCGATGAACGGGGTGATCGGTTCGCTGGAACTGATGCAGACGGTGGCGCTGGACAGCGAGCTGGCGCAGTACCAGAAGACTGCGGCCAGCTCGGCGCGCGACATGATGCGGATGGTCAACGACATCCTCGCCCTCACCGAACTGCAGGCCGGCAAGCTCTACCCCCGGCGCGAGCCGTTCAGCCTACGTGGGCTGTTCGACGGTGTGCGCGCCCAGTTCGCCCCGCACGCCGAGGTCAAGGGGCTGAGTTTTGTCGTGGAGCTGGATGACAGTCTGCCCGACACCCTGGAAGGTGATGCCGGCAAGTTGGCCCAGTGCATCGGCTATCTGCTCGACAACGCGATCAAATTCACCGCCAGCGGCGGCGTGCGCTTGCGCGTTCGGCGGGCGCGGACCGAGCAGGAAAACCTGCCGCTGTGCATCGAGGTGGTCGACACCGGGATCGGCTTTGCGGTCGCCGACTCCGGCCTGTATCAACGCTTCCATCAACTGGATGGCTCGATGACGCGCGCCTATGGTGGCCTGGGTGTCGGTCTGGCGATCTGCCGCCAGCTGGTCGGTTTGCTCGGCGGCGTACTCGACCATCAATCCTCACCGGGTAAGGGCAGCCGTTTCCAGATATCCCTGCCACTCTCCCTGCCGGCCCAGGTGGCGCAGGCGCTCGAACCGAAACGCCCGAGCGGCGCGCGGTTTCGGCATCCCGAGCAATGCACGGTGCTGGTCGTCGAGGACAATGCGATCAACCAACTGGTGACCCGCGGCATGCTCCTTAAGCTCGGTTATCAGGTGCGTTGTGCCGACAACGGCGCGCAAGCCCTCGACCTGTTGCGTGAAGAACGCGCCGACGCGGTGCTGCTCGATTGCCAGATGCCGGTGATGGATGGCTTCGCCACGTGCCGGGCGTTGCGCGCATTGCCGGGTTGCGCAGATCTGCCAGTGCTGGCGATCACCGCGCACAGCCACAGCGGCGATCGCGAGCGCTGTTTGGCTGCGGGGATGAGCGATTACCTGGCCAAGCCGGTGAAGTTCGATGCCCTGCAGTTGCTGCTCGAAGCCTGGCTGCTCTATCAGCCGGCGGGTAAAACCGAAGCCTGAGCCGCTCGTCGCGACAATATTTCGCGGCCCCGGCTATCGGCCGCGCGGCCTCTGTTATGCCGGCTTAGCACCGTAGGATGGGTCGGGCTGTTCTATCAGCCGGTGGATACCAGCGAAGATTGAGGCCTGCGGCGACATTCCCGGGGGTCGCGGCCATGGGTTGCTCCTAATGCACGCGGCCTTTATCGGTGCGGTTTTGGCGTAAATCCCACTTTCTGCAAAGTCTGAATCCTGATTCACTGAAGAAACTCTGAATCAGGATTCACGCTATGGCCTATCGCACCTCCGAAGCCCGTCAGGATCGCGACCTCGAACTGCGCGAGCGGATTCTCCATTGTGCGCTGCAGCGCGTGGTGGTCGGCGGGTTCGCCGCGCTGACCATGCAGGCGTTGGCCGAAGATGTCGGTATCGCCACCGGCAGCCTGTATCGGCACTTTCGCGGCAAGGGCGAGTTAGCTGCCGAGGTCTTCGCCCGCGCCAGTCAGCGCGAAGTGGAGGCGCTGGCCGCCGCCTTGCGCGGCCCCGGTTCGGTCATCGAGCGTCTGGCCGCCGGGGTCGAGCAGTTCGCCGCGCGAGCCTGGCATAGCCGGCGCCTGGCCTTTGCGCTGATCGCCGAACCGGTCGATCCGGAAGTCGACGAGCAGCGTCTGCTGTATCGCGAAGCCTATGCCGGACTGTTTATCGAGCTGCTTGACGAGGGCGTGCGCAGTGGCGCGCTGCGGGTCAGTCAGATCTCCTTGAGCGCCGCCTGCCTGGTCGGTGCCATCGCCGAAGCGCTGGTCGGGCCGCTGTCGCCGCCGGCCCGGGCGGCGCGCGAATCGGGACGGCCGAGCCTGGAGCTGGCCGACGTCAGCCAGGCCCTGGTCACCTTCTGCCTGCGCGCCGTGGGCGGGCAATTGCCAACTGAGGAGAAATAACCATGAACCTGCATCAGTTCGCCGAAACCCACGAAGTGCTCAATCAGGTGCCGCCACTGGATGGCGCCAATCTGTATCGCGTTGATCTGCCGTTGCAGGAGTGGACGCGCCGCTTCGGCGGTGGTTGGGCCGAATCGCGCATCGACGCCTATGGCGCGCTGGCCGGTGGGCCGCTGATGGCCGCCGGCTTCCTCGCCAACGAGAACAAGCCGGTGTTCAAGAGTCATGACCGCTACGGCCATCGCATCGATCTGGTCGAGTTCCACCCGGCCTACCACGAACTGATGCGCACGGCCATCGAGCACGGCCTGCCGTCCATGCCCTGGACCGATCCGCGCGCCGGGGCCCAGGTCGCCCGTGCCGCGATGAGTTATCTGCACAGTCAGGCCGAGGCCGGCAGCGGCTGTCCGCTGACCATGACCTACGCCAGCGTGCCGGCCCTCAAGTTGCAGCCAAACATCGCCGAAGCCTGGCTGCCGAAGATCCTTTCCACCCAATACGACCCGCGCAACCTGCCGATCGGGCAGAAGAGCGGTGCCACCATCGGCATGGCGATGACAGAGAAGCAGGGCGGCACCGATGTGCGCGCCAACACCACCAAGGCCTATCCGGTGGGCATTCCCGGCCCGGGCCAGGCCTACGAGCTAGTCGGCCACAAGTGGTTCTGCTCGGCGCCGATGTGCGACGCGTTCCTCACCCTGGCCTACACCGACAAGGGCCTGACCTGCTTCCTGCTGCCGCGCCACCGTCCGGACGGCAGCCGTAACGAGTTCTACATCCAGCGCCTGAAGAACAAGCTGGGCAACTGGTCGAATGCCTCCAGCGAGGTGGAGTTCCGCGGTGCGCTGGCCTGGATGGTCGGCGAGGAAGGCCGTGGCGTGCCGACCATCATCGAGATGGTCGCGCTGACCCGCTTCGACTGCATGGTCGGCTCCAGCGCCTTGATGCGCCAGGCGCTGAGCCAGGCCGCGCACCACTGCGCGTACCGTCAGGTCGGTGGCCGGGTGCTCGCCGAGCAGCCGCTGATGCAGAACGTGCTGGCCGATCTGGCCCTGGAAAGCGAGGCAGCGTTGGCGCTGACCATGCGCATGGGCAAGGCGCTGGACAACCCGCACGACGCCCAGGAAGAGAAGTTTGCCCGCCTGGTCACCGCGGTTGGCAAGTATTGGATCTGCAAGCGCGCGCCGGCGATGGTCAACGAGGCTGCCGAATGCATGGGCGGCGCCGGCTATGTCGAGGAGACCATCCTGCCGCGGCTGTACCGTGAAGCGCCGGTCAACTCGACCTGGGAGGGTTCGGGCAACGTACAGTGCCTGGACGTGCTGCGCGCGCTGTCCAAGGAACCGGGCGTGCTCGACGCGCTGTTCGCCGAACTGGGCGACGGCCATGGTGACAAGCGCCTGGCTGGTTTTATCGGCAAACTCAAGGCCGGCTTTGCCGACACCGTCGACATCCAGTACCGCGCCCGCCAACTGACTGAAGAAGTCGCCGTGGCGCTGCAGGCCAAGTTGTTGCTCGAAGCGGGCAACAGCACGGTCAGCGATGCCTTTATCGCCAGCCGCCTGGGTGAGGGCGGGCGCGTGTATGGCACCTTGCCGCGCGGGATCGATGTCGAGGCGCTGGTGGCGCGTGCCACGCCGCATCTGATCTGACGCTCTTGTGGGTAGCCCGGATGCAATCCGGGATGAACCGACGCGTGGCCATCCCCGGATTGCATCCGGGCTACGCGCTGTGAAGCGCGGTGGGTGATCCGTCGCCGGATCATCCGAAACGCCGCCGTGCGATAGCGCCCGGCGGCGGCAAAGGTGCAAGATAGGGCGGTATTTCCCCGTCAGGAAGTTGCCCGTGACTGCTATTGCCCCCCACGATTTCATCGTTGCCACCACCCCCGAAGAGGCCGTCGAGCGCCTTGCCGTCCTGCACCGTCAGGCCGCCAGCGGGCTCAGCCAGGCGCTGAGGCGGTATATCAAGGAACGCGTGGGGCCCGATGAGGCGTCTCGTGGTCAGTTCCGCTACCCCGAGCTGCGCCTGACCTATCACTGCCAGGGCGAAGTGCCGAGCACCACGCGGGCCTTTGCCAAGGTTCAGGTACCGGGTGTTTACAGCGTCACCGTGACTCATCCGGACGCCTTCCGCGGTTATCTGCTCGATCAGCTGCGGCCGCTGATGGAGGATTTCACCGTCACCGTGGAAGTCGGCACCAGCCAGCAGAACATTCCGTATCCCTACGTAGTCGACCAGGGCGACGAACTCGCCGGCTCCGGGGTGACCGCCGCCGAATTGGCTCGGGTGTTCCCCAGCACCGACCTGTCGGCCGCCACCGATGGCGTGGCCGACGGCCTGTACGACTGGGAGCATGCCGACCCGATGCCACTCGCACTGTTCGATGCGGCGCGGGTGGATTTCTCCCTCAAGCGCCTGCAGCACTACACCGGCAGCGACTGGCGGCACGTGCAGCCGTGGATTCTGCTGACCAACTATCACCGCTACGTCGACCAGTTCATCCGCCACGGCCTGGCGCAACTGCGCGACAACCCGCGCTACATGCGCATGGTGCTGCCGGGCAACGTCGTCATCGAGCGCGGCACGTCCGAGGACGATGCCCAGGCGGTGGCTGACGCGGTGGTCTGGCACCGCTACCAGATGCCGGCTTACCACCTGATCGCCGCCGACGGCCACGGCGTGACCCTGGTGAATATCGGCGTCGGTCCGTCCAACGCGAAGAACATCACCGATCACCTGGCCGTACTGCGCCCGCATTGCTGGCTGATGATTGGCCACTGCGGCGGCCTGCGTCAGTCGCAGACCATCGGCGACTACGTGCTGGCCCACGCCTATATGCGCCGCGACGGCATCCTCGACCGCGTGCTGCCGCCGCACATCCCGCTACCGGCCCTGGCCGAGGTTCAACAGGCGTTGCAGGAAGCCGCGGCGACGGTCACTGGCGAGCATGGCGAAGCCCTCAAGCGGCGCCTGCGCACCGGCACCGTGCTGACCTACGACGACCGCAACTGGGAGTTGCGCTGGGCCCAGGAGCGCCCGTTGATCAACCTGTCGCGGGCCGTGGCGGTGGACATGGAAAGCGGCACCATCGCCGCCCAGGGCTATCGTTTGCGCGTGCCGTACGGCACCTTGCTGTGCGTCTCGGACAAACCACTGCATAGTGAAATCAAGCTGCCCGGTGCCGCTGGCGCCTTCTATGAGCGGGCGGTAACCCAGCACCTGCACATCGGCATCGCCGCGTTGGAGCTGCTGCGCAGCCAACTCAACTCGCTGCACTCACGCAAACTGCGCAGCTTCGACGAGCCACCGTTCCGCTAACGCGCGGCTTCCGTCTAGGTACGTAGGTTGGCGCTGAGCAAAGCGATGCCCAACAGCGATGTTTGACGCGATAGGTGTGCTGCGCCAGCCACCGCTCGTTGGGCATCGTCGCTGCGCTCCTCAGCCCAACCTACAGGGCGGGTGCAACGCGCCAATTGTTCTGGCGGGTCACGCCGTCGCCGCCAAGGCTTCGAGAAAACTCTCCAAAACCAGATGCGGGCGTCGTCCCTTGCGCGTCACCGAAGCCAGGCTCAGGTCGTAGAAGCGGTGGGCCGGCTTCAGCGCACGCAATCGCCCCTGCTGCACCCAGAACGCCGCGTAGTGATCGGGCAGGTAACCGATAAAGCGCCCGGTGAGGATCAAAAAGGCCATACCTTCGCGGTCCGAGGCACTGGCCGTGCAGTTGAGCGCCTGGTAATGCGCCTGGATCTCGCCGGGTAGGCGAAACGTCGGCGCGATGGCGTCCTGGCTGTTCAGCCGTTCATCGTCGAGCTGCGCGTCGTCGGCGTAGAACAGCGGATGGCCGACCGCGCAGTACAGCAGCGAGCGCTCGTCATACAGCGGCTGGTATTCCAGACCGGACAGCGCGCCGGCCTGCGGCACCACACCGACGTGGATGCGCCCGTCGAGCACGCCCTGTTCCACTTCGCTGGGCGGCGTCATGCGGATGTTGATGCGCACGTCCGGGCCGCGCTCCTTGAGGCGCGACAGGGCGTTAGTGATGCGCATGTGGGCGATGGTCACCAGGTTATCGGTGAGGCCGATGTTCAGCTCGCCGCGCAGATGGCGGTGCAGGCCGTTGACCTCGGTGCGAAAGCTTTCCAGCGCGCCGAGCAGCTGCAATGACGAGTGATAGACCTCGCGGCCTTCCTCGGTCAGGGCGAAGCCGGCACGACCGCGCTGGCACAAGCGCAAGCCGAGGCGCTGTTCGAGGTCGCTCATCTGCTGGCTGATCGCCGAGCGGCCGATGCCCAGCGCGCTTTCCGCCGCGGAGAAACCGCCGCACTCGACCACGCTGCGGAACAGCCGCAGCAGGCGGATATCGAAGTCGCTGACCTGCGCCAATGGGTCTTGCCGATGGGTGCTCATTGTTTAGCTGGCTCTAACCTAAAGATTGGAAAATCTGAATTTTCCTGACTTTAGGCCCGTGGCAACTTGATCGGCAAGCGCATTCCGTTCCCTCTCCCGTGTGCGGGAGAGGGCTAGGGAGAGGGTGGCGGCGCTGATTCAGATCGCCCCCTCTCCCCCGGCCCCTCTCCCATAAATGGGCGAGGGGAGACCAGACCGACAAGAGGCCCGTCATGAACCTGCCGCAATCCGCCACCCCGACCATTTCCAGCCAGCTCAAGCTGGACGCGCACTGGATGCCGTTCACCGCCAACCGCAACTTCCAGCGCGACCCGCGGATTATCGTGGCCGCCGAAGGCAGCTGGCTGGTCGACGAGCACGGGCGGAAGATCTACGACAGCCTGTCCGGCCTGTGGACCTGCGGCGCCGGCCATTCGCGCAAGGAAATCCAGGAAGCGGTGGCCAAGCAGCTCGGCACCCTCGACTACTCGCCGGGCTTCCAGTACGGCCACCCGCTGTCCTTCCAGCTCGCCGAGAAGATCGCCGACCTGCTGCCGGGCGAGCTCAACCATGTGTTCTTCACCGGCTCCGGCTCTGAGTGCGCCGACACCGCGGTGAAGATGGCGCGCGCCTACTGGCGCCTGAAAGGCCAAGCCAGCAAGACCAAACTGATCGGCCGCGCCCGTGGCTATCACGGCGTCAACGTCGGCGGCACGGCGCTCGGCGGCATGGGCGGCAACCGCAAGATGTTCGGCAGCCTGATGGACGTCGACCACCTGCCGCACACCCTGCAGTCGCATCTGGCGTTCACCAAGGGCCAGGCCGAGACCGGCGGGGTCGAACTGGCTAACGAGCTGCTCAAACTGATCGAACTGCATGACGCGTCGAACATCGCCGCGGTGATCGTCGAGCCGATGGCCGGTTCCGCCGGCGTCATCGTCCCGCCGCAGGGCTACCTGCAGCGCCTGCGCGAAATCTGCGACGCCAACAACATCCTGTTGATCTTCGACGAAGTGATCACCGCCTTCGGGCGCATGGGCAAGGCCAGCGGCGCCGAGTACTTCGGCGTCACCCCGGACATCATGAACGTCGCCAAACAGGTCACCAACGGTGCCATCCCGCTCGGTGCGGTGATCGCCTCCAGCGAGATCTACCGCACCTTCATGAACCAGGCCACGCCCGAGTACGCGGTGGAATTCACCCACGGCTACACCTACTCGGCGCACCCGGTCGCCTGCGCCGCCGGCCTCGCCGCGCTGGACCTGCTGGCCAAGGAAAACCTGATCCAGCAATCCGCCGAACTGGCGCCGCACTTCGAGCAGGCGATCCACGGCCTGCGCGGCAGCAAGCACGTGGTCGACATCCGCAACTGCGGCCTGGCCGGCGCCATCCAGCTCGCCCCGCGCGACGGCGACGCCATCGTGCGGCCGTTCGAGATTGGCATGGCGCTGTGGAAAGCCGGCTTCTACGTGCGCTTCGGCGGCGACTGCCTGCAGTTCGGGCCAACCTTCAACGCCAAGCCCGCCGAACTGGATCGCCTGTTCGACGCGGTTGGCGAAGCGATCAACCAGGTCGCCTGACGCGTCAACCGTAGGGCGGGTGCAACCCGCGCGGGTTTCACCCGCCCTACAGATTTTCCTCCCCTCTCCCATTTATGGGAGAGGGGCCGGGGGAGAGGGCCGGGCCCAGCAGCAAAGCCACCCTCTCCCTAACCCTCTCCCTAACCCTCTCCCGTAAACGGGAGAGGGGACTACTTCTGCGGTGGACGCCTGTGTGTCTTCCCCGCCTGAATCGAGAACAAGGACCACCCCATGAGCCACATCCCGCACCTGATCAACGGCGAACGCGTCGCCGGCCAAGGCCGCAGCGCCGCCGTCTACAACCCGTCCACCGGCGAGGCGATCCGCCAGGTGCCGCTGGCCGACGACGCCACCGTGCAACTCGCCATCGACGCCGCCAAGGCCGCCTTCCCGGCCTGGCGCAACACCCCGCCGGCCAAGCGTGCCCAGGTGCTGTTCCGCTTCAAGCAACTGCTCGAGCAGAACGAGGCGAAGATCGCCCAACTGATCAGCGAAGAGCACGGCAAGACCGTGGAAGATGCCGCCGGCGAACTCAAGCGTGGCATCGAGAACGTCGAGTACGCCTGCGCCGCCCCGGAAGTGCTGAAGGGCGAGTACAGCCGCAACGTCGGCCCGAACATCGACGCCTGGAGCGACCAGCAGCCGCTCGGCGTGGTCGCCGGCATCACCCCGTTCAACTTTCCGGCCATGGTGCCGCTGTGGATGTATCCGCTGGCCATCGCCTGCGGCAACTGCTTCATCCTCAAGCCCTCCGAGCGCGACCCGAGCTCGACCCTGCTGATCGCCGAACTGTTCCACGAAGCCGGCCTGCCCAAGGGCGTGCTCAACGTGGTGCACGGCGACAAGGGCGCGGTCGACGCGCTGATCGAGGCGCCGGCGGTCAAGGCCATCAGCTTCGTCGGCTCGACGCCGATCGCCGAATACATCTACAGCGAAGGCGCTAAGCGCGGTAAGCGCGTGCAGGCCCTCGGCGGCGCCAAGAACCACGCCGTGGTGCTCGGCGACGCTGACCTCGACAACGCGGTCAGTGCGCTGATGGGCGCCGCCTACGGCTCCTGCGGCGAGCGCTGCATGGCCATCTCGGTGGTGGTGGCAGTCGGTGACCAGGTCGCCGATGCGCTGATCGCCAAGCTGGTGCCGCAGATCCAGGCGCTGAAGATCGGCGCCGGCACCACCTGCGGCCTCGACATGGGCCCGCTGGTCACCGCCGCGGCGCGCGACCGCGTGGTCGGCTACATCGACGACGGCCTCAAGGCCGGCGCGGAACTGGTGGTCGACGGCCGCGACCTGCGCGTTGCCGGGCACGAGGACGGCTTCTTCGTCGGCGGCACGCTGTTCGACAAGGTCACTCCGGACATGCGCATCTACCAGGAAGAAATCTTCGGCCCGGTGCTCTGCGTGGTGCGCGTCAACAGCCTGGAAGCCGCCATGCAGCTGATCAACGACCACGAATACGGCAACGGCACCTGCCTGTTCACCCGCGACGGCGAAGCCGCCCGGCTGTTCTGCGACGAGATCGAAGTCGGCATGGTCGGCATCAACGTACCGCTGCCGGTACCGGTCGCCTACCACAGCTTCGGCGGCTGGAAACGCTCGCTATTCGGCGACCTGCACGCCTACGGCCCGGACGGCGTGCGCTTCTACACCCGCCGCAAGGCCATCACCCAACGTTGGCCGCAGCGTGCCAGCCATGAGGCGGCGCAGTTTGCGTTTCCGAGTAATGGTTGATGTAGGAAGTTAAAGCGGGAAACAAAAAGGCCGGTCGAGAGACTGGCCTTTTTTATTTGCGGCGATGGGTATCGCTGCGCTCAACCCATCCTACGAACTAGATCAACCGCCAGGGCGGGTGTCTGCAGATCGGCCGCCACAGGACGAGCCATCTTTTGCTGTCTGCCAACTATGGTCGCAAGAGCCAGCGAAGGCAGTTGACGCAAACAAGCTAAACAGAACTACGGTGAACAACTTCTTCATATTCATACCATCCGTTTGGGCGCCAGAAATCAGGCGTTCTCGGACTGTAGCTGGGCAGCATTCTGGTGACCAATAGATAATTCCCATGCCATTGATATGGGAATTATAAGGAGTCATATGGCGGCTGACTTTTTTGTCCTTGCGTGGAGAAAGCTACTGTGTGATGTGCAACTCAACCGAACGCCGCGTTAGGCCTACGCGATGAGCTATTCGTCGTCATCGTCATAACCGTAGTCATCCTCATCGTCCTCTGATGTCACCGCCCCATCGCCACCTTCGACATATGACTGACACCCCTCATTGAACGAGTTGGAAGGGGTATCGCAAGCCGACTCGTCGTCGATGTCGTTTTCCTCCGCCCAGTCGTAACCAGCCTGATGGCCTGAGCAATCGTCCGTGCATTCATAGTCATCGAAGCTATCGGCGCTCACCTCTTGCAGGGCTCCTAGTAAAAATATCGTGGCCAGAACAAGGGATTTCATTTTCTCTCCAAGATAAGTGGCCCATCCTACGAGCTACCAGGGGTGGAGCTGGGCATGGGTGGCTAGCATCTGGTGCATGGTCCGAAGATCATTCCATAGAAATAGAGCGGGATGCCGATCAGCATGGCCAGGCCAACAATCAGCAACCAGATAGTGGCGAGTACGACCTGTGCCGTCTTCGGGAGGATACTCCAGAGCCACTTACCGAACCTGACCGTGGGATGGTGCAGGAAGATCAGATACAGGGAGATCGCGAGTAACAGGCCTACGAAGAAAGCAATGGTGACCCACATGCTCAACCTCCGGGCCTGAGGAGCCCCAGGCCAATCCGCACCATCTAAGTTTTGGGGCGATCAGACGCCACTGGTTAGCCATGTAGGGTAGATGACGTTTTTTCATTCACCGGCCCTTTCGATGGTTTGATGGTTCCCACGCTCCTGCGTGGGAACCATCAACGGGGCGGGCGCGGCTGGTTCGCTCGCGGCTCGGCGAAGTGCGTTCGCCGGAGGGTAAGGCGCGGGAGGAGTGGGTTTTGATCAGGCGCTGACCTGAGCCGCGTAGCCAAGCTCCTGGATGACCTCGCGGATCGATTCAGCACTTTCTGTGCTCTCAACCGTCACCTTGCCGGCCGCTCGATCCACTTCTACCTGTGCGTCCCGATCCAGTGCCTGGATGGCCTTCGTGATTTTGCTGACACAGCTGCCACAGCCCATCCCGGTAACCTGCAGAGAAAACATATATCACCTCACTGATTGAACGGCGGAGTGGCCGTACGACCAGCATCAACCCTCCCGCTCTGGGAAGGTCAAGTGATTGCCAGATTCTCGATGGTTCCCACGCTTCTGCGTGGGAACTCAGCCAGGGACGCTCCGCGTCCCGAAGCCTGGACGCTGGGGCATCCGGGGCGGCATTCCCACGCGGAGCGTGGGAATGATCAACTGGGCGGGAGCGGCTGGGTTGGGGGGCAGAAAAGAAAAAGGCCAGTCGCGAGACTGGCCTTTTTCGTGGATCAGAGGCGCGGCTGGGATCAGCGAGTAGGGTGGATGTCGCTTTTTACATCCACCGGCTCTCGGTGGAAAACGCTTCGCGGTTTTCCACCCTACGGTACGGGGCGGCAGCGTGGTTGCTTGCTGGGGCTTGATGGCTCCCACGTTCCTGCGTGGGAGCGCGCGCAAAGAAAAAGGCCAGTCGCGAGACTGGCCTTTTTCGTGAAGCAGCAGCTAGGGCGTGATCAGCCTTGCAGCTCGATTACGTCGAACTGCACCGCCGGCGAGACATCGGCGTCGTAGTCGACGTCGTCGCGCTCGAAGCCGAACAGCTTGAGGAACTCGTGCTTGTAGCCGGCGTAGTCGGTGAGTTGGAACAGGTTCTCGGTGGTCACTTGCGGCCACAGGGCCTTGCAGGCGTCCTGTACGTCGTCGCGCAGTTCCCAGTCGTCGAGGCGCAGGCGTTGTTCTTCGTCGGTCTCCGGCGCCTGGCCGTCTGCGCGGTAGAGGCGGTCGCGGAACAGGCGGTTGAGCTGGTCGCCGGTGCCTTCGTGCAGGCCTTTGTCCTTCATGATCTGGAAGACCATGGACAGGTACAGCGGCATCACCGGGATGGCCGCGCTGGCCTGGGTGACCACCGACTTCAGCACCGCCACGTTGGCGCCGCCGCCGTTGAGTTTCTGCAGGCGCGCGTCCAGACGCTTGGCGGTGTTGTCGAGGTCGACCTTGGCTTGGCCCAGAGCGCCGTGCCAGTAGATCGGCCAGGTGATGGCGGTGCCGATGTAGCTGAACGCCACGCTGCGCGCGCCTGGGGCCAGCACGTCGGCTTGCTCAAGGGCGTCGATCCACAGTTCCCAGTCCTGGCCGCCCATTACGGTGACGGTGTCTTCGACTTCCTGCTCGGTGGCCGGCTCGATCGAGGCTTGGACGATGGTGTCTTTGTTGGTGTCGATGGCGGTGGAGGTGTAGGGTTCGCCGATCGGCTTGAGCGCCGAGCGCTTGAGTTCGCCGGTGCTTGGCAGTTTGCGCACTGGCGAGGCCAGCGAGTAGACGACCAGGTCGACCTTGCCGCCCATTTCGTTCTTGATCAGCTCGATGGCTTGGGCGCGGGCTTCATCGGAGAAGGCGTCGCCGTTGATCGAACGGCTGTACAGACCGGCTTGTTTGGCGAACTTGTCGAACGCGGCGGCGTTATACCAGCCGGCGGTGCCGGGCTTGGTGTCGCTGCTGGGCTTCTCGAAGAACACGCCGAGGGTGTCGGCACCGAAGCCGAACGCGGCGGTGATCCGCGCGGCCAGGCCGTAGCCGCTGGAGGCACCGATCACCAGGACCTTTTTCGGTCCGTCAGTGCGTACGCCTTGGGCGCGGGTTGCTTCGATCTGGTCGCGGACGTTGAGCTCGCAACCCAGCGGGTGCGTGGTGGTGCAGATGAAGCCGCGGACTTTGGGATGGATGATCAACTTGTCTACCTCGTCTGGGAGTGCGCCTGGCGGATCTGAACGCCTCTCGAGGAGGCCAAGCCATTCAGATGCCGACACGCGTCGTCGCGAAATGGGGACCCGAGTTTAGCGCAAGGCGTCGGGTTTACGGTCCAGTGCGGCCGGCGTTCGCCGCCGCATCGTGGATGTTGACGCCGGTTGGCGGCGATCCGACACGTATTGAGGGCTTGTCACGTTACGGGCTGATGGTTCCCTGCCCGGGGCCGGCCAGCCACGTAGGGTGGATGACGCTTTTTTCATCCACCGGCTTTTGGATGGCGACCGCGTGGATGCCCACCGCGTGGAAAACGCTTCGCGGTTTTCCACCCTACGGATCTGGGGCGTCCGGGCGGCGTTCCCACGCGGGAGCGTGGGAACGATCAGTGATTATTTGCCCGGCTTGCGGTTGCGCACGTAGAGGTCTTTGCCACCGGTGGTGTTGCTGCTGCGGGCCTCCAATTCGAAGCGTTTGGGCTGGGCCTTGATCAGTTCGCTGAGTTTCTTGAAGCCGTACAGGCGTGGGTCGAACTCTGGACGCAGTTTGCCGATGTTGGAGCCGACCGCGCCGAGCTGCACCCAGTCGTCCTCGTCGTCGGCGATGTCGTCGAGGACCTTGGCGATGAAGTCCACCGGCACCCTTTGCGCTTTAACCGAGGTGGCGGCGGGTTTTTCGCTGGGCTTGGCATCCTGACTGCTGCCGCCAACTGGTGCGCTGGTGGGCTCGGCGGCCGGTTCGACGGCATCGGCGCGGAGGATTTCCGTGTAGACGAACTTGTCGCAGGCGGAGACGAAGGGCTTGGGCGTCTTCTGTTCGCCGAAGCCGTAGACGGTCAGGCCTTCCTCGCGCAGGCGCACGGCCAGGCGGGTGAAGTCACTGTCGCTGGAGACCAGGCAGAAACCGTCGAAGCGCCGGGTGTAGAGCAGGTCCATGGCATCGATGATCAGCGAGCTGTCGGTGGCGTTCTTGCCCTTGGTGTAGGCGAACTGTTGCATCGGCTGGATCGAGTGATCGAGCAGCACCTTCTTCCAGCCGCCGAGGTTGGGCTGGGTCCAGTCGCCGTAGATGCGTTTGACGCTGGCGATGCCGTATTTGGCGATTTCCTCGAACAGCCCTTCGACGATGGCGGCGGGGGCGTTGTCGGCGTCGATCAGCACCGCGAGGTGCTTCTGCTGGCGGGAGGTTTGCGGCTTGTTGGCCATGGTTCGTCCTTGCTGGAGGTTGGGTCGACCTTACTGCGACTGGGTGGCAGAGCGCCAGGGTTTGGCGGGCAAGCGACCGCGGGTCTAGCGCATGGAGGGCCATCGGCACCGTAGGAGCGAATTCATTCGCGATAGGCGCACACCACGATCGTGAATGAATTCGCTCCTACACGAGCAGGGCCGCGCTTCAGTCGTGCACGTAGGCTTTGTTGACGATCTGCCAGCGGCCGTCGAGTTGGCTGAGGGTCAGGTAATCGGTGAAGCGCAGACCGAGGTAGAGCACCGCCACTTTGACGATCGCCACCTGGCCGCTGACGTCGGTGCTGACGATGCGCATGTCATACGCTTCGTCGTTGTCGATGGGCTTGGGCGTGTCGGCCACTTCTTTCATCCAGGCATCCAGCGAGTCATGGCAGAACTTGCCGTTGAAGTAGCCGAACAGAAAGGCCTGCGGATGGAAGGCTTGGCGCAGGCGTGCGGTGTCGCCGTGGTGCATGCCGTCGAAGTAGAGCTGAATGGTTTCGCCGATGGCGGTCAGTTCGCGGGTGGTGGTTGGCATGGCTCCTCCAGTGCGTGCGGTGACAACTGTGCCGTACGGCAGGCCCGGCGGATCTCGGCGCACGTGCGCCGACTGACCTTCAACCATAGTCGCGGAAGGAGTGACTTACCGAGTGAGCGAGGTGTTTGGCGACAGACGCGTGCAGCGGGCGAAACCGGCCAATGCCGCCATGCGGGCATAAAAAAGCCCGGACAACTGCCGGGCTTGGGTATCGCGGATAAGCGCCTCAGGCGCTACTCAGACCTTGCGGACGAACTCGGATTTCAGCTTCATCGCGCCGATGCCGTCGATCTTGCAATCGATGTCGTGGTCGCCATCCACCAGGCGGATGTTCTTCACCTTGGTGCCGACCTTGACCACCAGCGACGAGCCTTTGACCTTGAGGTCCTTGATCACGGTGATGGTATCGCCGTCCGCCAGCACATTGCCGACCGAATCCTTGATCACCTTATCGCCTTCGGCTGCCACTTCCACGCCATCGGCCGACCATTCGTGCGCGCATTCCGGGCAGATCAACTGCCCGCCGTCTTCATAGGTGTATTCGGATTGGCATTTTGGGCAGGCTGGCAGGGTGCTCACGTAAACCTCGATCAGGCAGAAATGAAAGGCCGCGGATTCTATAGGGTTTTACCGCGGCCTGCGCTTGCCGGCGGCCTGGCTACTTGATCAGCCCTTCGGCCTGCATCGCCCGCTGCACGGCGGGACGTGCGCCGACCCGCTTGTGGAAGGTCTGCACGGTCGGGTAGGGCGCGAGGTCGATACCCATCGGGAAGGTCCAATTGACGATGGTGAACAGGTAGGCGTCGGCCACGCTGAATTGCTCGCCCATCAGGTAGTCGCGGCCGGCGAGGGCCTTGTCGATAAAGCCCAGACGCTTGCCGATAGCGGCCTTGGCGCTGGCTTTGACTTCTTCCGGGGTGGTCGGATTGAACAGCGGCGAAAAGCCCTTGTGCAGTTCGGTGCCGATGAAGTGCAGCCATTCCTGCGCGCGTGCCCGCTGCAGCGTGCCGGCGGCAGGCAACAGGCCGGCGGCGGGCTTCTGGTCGGCCAGATACTGGACGATGGCCGGCCCCTCGGTGAGCACTTCGCCGCCATCCAGTTGCAGGGCGGGCACGTAGCCTTTCGGATTGATGGTGGTGAAGTCGACGCCGCTGGCGGTGGTGTGCGCCTTGAGGTCGACCTTTTCCAGGTTGTACGGCAGATCCAGTTCGTTGAGGACGATGTGCGGGGATAACGAGCAGGCGCCAGGGCTGTAATAGAGCTTCATGATGATCTCCGGGTGGCTGGGGCCAGGCCTGCACAACGGCAGGTCTGACGGGGGATTCACGGGTGCCCGCCGACCGTCGTCCGAGGCGGTGGTTAGGGAGCCGCCAGTGGCGCGGGCAGGTTCAAGGTGCCGGCATCATTGAAGCGCCGGGTACCGAACAGCCCGCCGTTGAGCTTGCCGCTGATCACATAGGGTAGGCCGTTGCGCAGCGGTCCGCCGCTCAGGCCCCAGGCCTGGCGAACCGCGGAGAACGCGGAAATGCTCACCGGCACGCCGATCACCGCCTCGCCAAAACGTGGCACCTCGCCGCTGGCGTCGCTGACCCCGCTGGCCAGCGGTTGGCCGTTGATTTCCAGATCCAGCGCCACGCCGTTGTAGCGGATCGCGTCGTCATTGGGGTTCTGCACCCGCAGTTTGACCAGCATGCGCATCTCCATACCTTGGCCGGGCAAGGGCTCCACGCCGGCCAGGTCTATGCGCAGCGGATCACGCGACAAGCTGCTGCACGCGGCGAGGTTGAGCACCGCCAGTAGCAGCGCGAGACGCCAGATGAAGCCGGACACGCGCGGCGCGCCGGTCATTCAGAGGCGCGCCGACTTGAAGGTGTCGCACTTGCCGATCTGCCCATCGGCGAAGCCGGTCTTGAACCAGCGCACGCGCTGCTCCGAGGATCCATGGGTGAACGAATCAGGCACCACGCGGCCGCGACTCTGCTGTTGCAGGCGGTCGTCGCCGATGGCGTTGGCGGCGTTCAGGGCTTCTTCGACGTCGCCGGGTTCCAGCCAGTTGAGGCGTTGCTGGGCATGGAACGCCCACACGCCGGCCAGGCAGTCGGCCTGCAATTCCTGGCGCACCAGCAAGCCGTTGTCGCCTTCCATGCGCTCGCCTTGCTGGCGCGCCGAGTTGATCCGGTTGCTGATGCCGAGCAGGGTTTGCACGTGGTGGCCGACCTCGTGGGCGATCACATAGGCCTGGGCGAAATCCCCGGCGGCGGCAAAGCGTTGGGACATTTCGTGGAAGAAATCCAGGTCGAGATACACCTGGCGGTCGCCGGGGCAATAGAACGGGCCGGTGGCCGAGGAAGCGAAGCCGCAGGCGGAATTCACTCCGCCGCGAAACAGGATCAGTTTCGGGTCCTGATACTGCTTGCCGCCCTGCTGGAAAATCGCCCGCCAGGTGTCTTCGGTATCGCCGAGCACGGCGCTGACGAACTGCGCTTGTTCGTCGTTCGTCGTCGGGGCTTTGCCTTGTGGCGGGCTGACGCTGCTGGTCTGGCCCATCTGCCCGGCCAGGTTGCCGAGGATCTGCATCGGGTCCTGGCCGCTGAGCAAACCAATCACCACCACCACGGCGACCGCGCCGAGACTCAGGCCTTTGCCGCCCATGCGCATGCCACCGCTACCGCCGCCGCTGTCGCGGGCATCTACCACGTTGTCGCTGCGTCGGGCTTTTTTCCAAAGCATATCGGTGTCCTCGCTAGTCGGCACTTGAGTGTTGTAGCTGGGCGCGTTTGGCGCCAGTCCGGCTGTCTAGTTGCGGGCGGTCGGCTAGTCGAGGTCGCTGCTATTTAGCGGTACCGGGGTAGTCGGCGAGTACCTGTTGCTGGCCCTCGCGGCTAACGCCGATGACTTGATAGCTGTCCTGCATGCCGTCCATTTCCATCCCCGGCGAGCCCATCGGCATGCCTGGCACGGCGGCGCCGAGCAGGTCGGGGCGTTGGCGCAGCTTGAGAATGTCGGCGGCCGGCACATGCCCTTCAACGAACTTGCCGTCGATCACTCCGGTGTGACAGGAGCCCAGGCCGTGCGGCACGCCGAGGCGGGTCTTGACCGCGTGCATGTCGGTTTCGACATGGTCGCGAACCGTGAAGCCATTGGCTTGTAGGTGGCTGATCCAGGCCTTGCAGCAGCCGCAGTTGGCGTCGCGATGCACGTCGATATTGAGCGGTTCGCTGGCCTGGGCCAGACCGGCGAGGAGGGTGGAAAGCAGCAGAATGCGACGCATGGCAGAACTCCTGAAAAATATCGCTCAGCTTAGGCGCAGCGCTGCAGGAGCCCAAGCGCGTCGCTGTTTCCAGATGTTCCCCTTCGGCGTGGGGCGTCCCGGACGGTGGGTCGCGCCGGGCCCGGCAGGCGTTTGGAGGTGGTCATCCGCTGCTCGATGTGGATGACTGCATGCCCATCGATCAGGTCGGCGGCCGCTATATCCAGCTCGTCGAAAGCCCGCATCAGGGCATCGCTAAGTTCAGCGCTTACATCGTCCTCGCTTAGTGCCATGGGGCTTACAGGCAGCCATTCGTCGGCCAGATGAAGATTGTCGGACAATTCATGGGTAACGATTCATGAAATCTATTTTGGTGCCGATGCGCTGAAGGTACGGAAGCAAATCCTCTGAATTTCCACCTTCGCGCTACCCGAGCGCATTGAGGCTAACCATGTTCGGATCCCATCTGCGTAGTGAACTGCTGCAGTGTCAGCTTGATCTCGCGTCCTGCCAGCAAATGTTGGCCACGATCAAAAAAACCGTCGCGCTGATCGAATTCACCCCGCAGGGGGAAATTCTCGATGCCAACGGGCCGTTCCAGGCCACCATGGGTTACCAGCTCAGCGAGTTGCGCGGCCAGCACCATCGGCTGTTCTGCACGCGGGAATTGGCGGCCAGCCCCGCCTATGTGCAGTTCTGGAGGCGCCTGGAAGCCGGCGAAAGCTTTAGCGATCGCTTTATGCGGGTGGCCAAAGGGCAGCGTCCGGTCTGGTTGGAAGCCAGCTATATGCCGGTGCGCGATACGCACGGCAAGGTCGTCAAAGTGCTCAAACTGGCCACCGAGATCACCAAGCAGGTGCATGACGATCAGCAGCACGAAAGTATGCTGAACGCGATCAACCGCTCGATGGCAGTGATCGAATTCGACCTGACCGGCAAGGTCATCACAGCTAACGACAACTTCCTGCAGACCATGGGCTATCGCCTGGAAGACGTGGTCGGCAAGCACCACAGCCTGTTCTGCGATCCGCGCGAGGCGAGCAGCGAGACGTACAAGCGTTTCTGGCAGCGCTTGAATCAGGGTGAATACATCGCTGACCGCTTCAGGCGCGTCGCCCGCTCCGGTAAGGATGTGTGGCTGCGGGCCACCTACAACCCGTTATTCGACACGGCTGGCAAGCTCTATGGGGTGGTCAAGTTCGCCAGCGACATTACCAGTCAGGTCGAGCGCCGCGAGGCGGAAGCGGCGGCGGCAACCCTGGCCTTTGATATCGCTCGGGAAACCGATCAGAGCGCGATCAAGGGCGCCGGTACGGTCGATGAAGCCGTGCAAGTAGTGCGCGGCATTGCCGACGAATTAAGCCAGGTGGGCGGGCAGATCGGCGCGTTGCGCGAACAGTCGGAACGGATCAGCAGCATCGTCCAGGTGATCCGCGGGATTGCCGAGCAAACCAACTTGTTGGCCTTGAACGCCGCGATCGAAGCGGCGCGCGCCGGTGAGCAGGGTCGTGGTTTTGCGGTGGTGGCCGACGAGGTGCGCAACCTCGCGGCGCGCACCAGTCAGGCGACCGTGGAAATCAACGAAGTGGTGCGCCTCAACCATGAGCTGGCCCAGCAGGCGGTGAGCGGTATGGACGGCGGCAAACTGAAAGCCGAGCAGGGCGTGCATCTGGTCAACAAGGCCGGTGAAGTCATGCAGGAAATCCGCGAAGAAGCCCAGCGCGTGGTGGATGCCATCGAGCAGTTCACCGTGGCCTTCGAGGATTGAGCCAAGCCCGGCGCGTGGCCGGGCTTGCGTGGTTTAACCGGGAGTTTGCAGGCTCCCGGATTGCATCCGGGCTACGGAGGCTGTGCCGGCGCGGTTAACGCCGGACCAGCAACACCCCGGCTTCCATGTGATGGGTGTAGGGGAATTGGTCGAACAGCGCGCAGCGCTCGATCTTGTGCGTGTCGTGCAGCTGGGCGATGTTCGCCGCCAGCGTCTCCGGGTTGCAGGAGATGTACAGGATGCGCTCGAAGCGCCGGGCCAGCTCACAGGTATCCGGGTCCATGCCGGCGCGCGGCGGATCGACGAACACGCTGCCGAACTCATAACTCTTCAGATCGATGCCCGCCAGGCGGCGGAACGGGCGCACTTCGTTGAGCGCCTCGGTCAGTTCCTCGGCGGACAGGCGCACCAGCGTCACGTTGTCGACGCGGTTGTCGGCCAGGTTGGCCAGCGCGGCATTCACCGAGGTTTTGCTGATCTCGGTGGCCAGCACCTTGCGCACTCGCGTGGCCAGCGGCAGGGTGAAGTTGCCGTTGCCGCAGTACAGTTCGAGCAGGTCGTCGTCGCGCTCGCCGAGGGCGTCGTAGGCCCAGTTGAGCATCTTCGCGCAGACCACGCCGTTGGGCTGGGTGAACGCACCTTCCGGCTGGCGGTAGCGGAAGGTGCGACCGGCGACGGCGAGTTCTTCGCTGACGTAATCGCGGCCGATGACGATGCGCTTGCCGCGCGAACGGCCGACCAGGCTGACCCCCAGTTCGGCGGCGGCGTTCTCGGCGGCGGCTTGCCAGGCGGCATCCAGCGGGCGGTGATAGCACAGGGTGATCAGCGCATCGCCGGCCAGGGTGGTGAGAAATTCCACCTGGAACAGCTTGAAGCCCAGCGCCGGATCGGCCCAGGCCGCCTTCAGGCGCGGCATCAATTCATTGATGCGCTGGCTGGCGATGGGGAAGTCGTCGAGCAGGATCGGCGTGCGCTTGTCGCCCTGCTCGAACATCGCGTAGTGCCGCGCCTCGCCTTCGCGCCACAGGCGGAACTCGGCGCGCAGGCGGTAATGCTCGCGCGGCGAGTCGAAAACCTGCGGCTCGGGGGCGGCGAACGGCGCCAGCAGCTCGCGCAGGCGGGCGGCCTTGTCGGCCAGTAGGCTGTCGTATTGAGAGGGATCGAAACGCGGACTGCTCATGGGGAAACTCTTCAAAGGTCCGGCTTGGCCGGGACGCTTTTTATCTAGGAATAACTCGAAACTATCGGGGCTCGCGAGCTAGGTCAGACAAGGCGCCAGGTCAATTCGGAAGCGGAGTTTACGACTGTAAATGAGCATGACTCGCTTCGCTCGCCCCTTCGGGGCCGCCCTACGGACGTTAGCCGCAAGCGGCTTTCCGGATTGACCTGGCAACGCAGTATGGCCGACGCGCAGCAGCCCCCTTCACTTAAGCGTTGAACCAGCCCAGTTTGATGACAAACAGCACCGAGAGGATCACCAACGCCGAATTCAGCTCGCGGTAGCGCCCGGACAGCAGCTTGCAGGCGGTCCAGGTGATGAAGCCGAAGGCGATACCGTTGGCGATCGAGAAGGTCAGCGGCATGGCCAGCGCGGTGACCACCACCGGCGCGGCTTCGGTGATGTCGTCCCAGTTGATTTCGGCCAGGCCCGACGCCATCAGCACGGCGACGAAGAACAGCGCCGGCGCGGTGGCGAAGGCCGGCACGTTGCCGGCCAGCGGGGCGAAGAACAGCGCCAGGAGGAACAGGAACGCGACCACTACGGCGGTCAGCCCGGTGCGTCCGCCAGCGGAAACCCCGGCGGCCGATTCGATATAGCTGGTGGTGGTCGAGGTGCCGAGCAGCGAACCGGCCATCGCCGCGGTGGAGTCGGCAATCAACGCGCGGCCCATCTTCGGCATGTGGCCGTCCTTGCCCATCAGCCCGGCGCGTTTGGCGACGCCGATCAGGGTGCCGGAGTTGTCGAACAGGTCGACGAACAGGAAGGCGAAGATCACGCTGAACAGACCGATGTCCAGCGCGCCCTTGATATCCAGCTGCAGGAAGGTCGGCGCCAGCGACGGCGGCATCGACATCACCCCACCGAACTGGGTGATGCCCAGGCCGATGGCAGCGAAGGTGGTCAGCAAAATGCCGATCATCACCGCACCGGTCACCCGGCGGGCCTCCAGGGCGATGATCACGAAGAAGCCGAGAATCGCGAGGAGCGGCGCCGGTTTGGCCAGGTCGCCCATGCCCACCAGCGTCGCTTGGTTGGTGACCACGATGCCGGCTTCCTTCAGCGCGATCAGGGCGAGGAACAGGCCGATGCCGGCGGCGATGGCCGAGCGCAGCGCCAGCGGGATGCTGTTGATGATCCACTCGCGGATGCGGAAGATCGAGATCAGGAAGAACATGCATGCCGAGAGAAACACCGCACCGAGCGCCACCTGCCAGGTGTGGCCCATGTGCAGCACCACGGTGTAGGTGAAGAAAGCGTTGAGACCCATGCCGGGGGCGAGGGCGATCGGGTAGTTGGCGATCAAGCCCATGATCGCCGAGCCGATGGCCGCGGCCAGGCAGGTAGCGACGAACACCGCGCCCTTGTCCATGCCGGTTTCGCCGAGAATCGCCGGGTTGACGAAAAGAATGTAAGCCATGGTCAGGAACGTCGTGATCCCGGCAAGGATCTCGGTTCGCACCGTAGTGTTATGGGCTTGGAGTTGGAACAATCTGTCCAGCATGGCGAGCTCCGCGGCTTCGAGAGTGGCAGGCAAAAGCTAAGCACAGCGCCATCATGGCGTTGTGCTGGCAGGTCGTTGAAAAATGTAGGCGAGGCAGCCGAGACAAGGCGCAACGCAGCGAAGCAGAGTAACAGCCAAAGGCTGGCCCGCAGGGCGAGCGTAGCGAGTCAAACGGCCGAAAAAGCGCAGTTTACGTGTTGTAAATGAGCATTTTGAGGCTGTTTTTAACGCCGTATCGGCAACGTAGGTAATTTTTCAACGGTCTGCCAATGCCCGTCGGCAAAGGGCGCGCATCATACCAGCTGGCCTGCAGACGGTGAATTTGTTGGCGCATCGGTCAGCAAGGCTCAGACTGTGAGCCATCGATTACGCGCCTCGTGCGCCAGCCCAGACAAGGACCCCTCTATGACCAGCCGTGCCCTGATCGCCGTCGCTGACGGTTCGCAAGACCTGGAGACCATTACCGTGCTCGACGTCCTGCGGCGCGCCGGCGTGGAAGTGGTGTTGGCGAGCATCGAAGAGCGGCGCATGGTCACCTGCGCGCTCGGTACGCGCCTGACTGCTGACACGATGCTGGTCGATGTGCTGGCCCAGGACTTTGACCTGATCGTCCTGCCCGGCGGCATGCCCGGCGCACAACGCCTTGGCGAACACGCACCGCTGGCCGAGCGGGTGCAGCAACAGGCCAAGGCCGGCAAATTGTTCGCCGCAATCTGCGCCGCGCCGGCGTTCGCCCTGCAACCGTTCGGTGTGCTGCGCCAGCGCCGGATGACCTGCTACCCGGCGGCCAGCGACAAGCTGTCCGGCTGCACCTACGTCGACCAGCCGGTGGTCATCGACGGCAACTGCATCACCGCCCAAGGTCCCGCCAGCGCCCTGGAGTTCGCCCTGACCCTGGCCGAACAACTGGTCGGCAAGAACACGCGCAAAGAAGTGGAAAAAGCCATGTTGGTGTAGGGCGGGTGAAACCCGCCGGGACTGTTGGCACCCGCTGAGTAAACGTAGCCCGGATGCAGTCCGGGAACTGCCGCGAACATGGCCCCGGATTGTATCCGGGCTACGCGTGCTCCTTTGCCGCCTCATGCATCCGATCGCGCTTAGCCAGACTCGGGAACAGCTTGATCCACGCGCCGGTGACCAGCAGTGTGCCGACGCCGCCGAGCACTACCGCCGGCACGGTGCCGAACCAGTGGGCGGTGAGGCCAGATTCGAATTCCCCCAACTGATTCGAGGCGCCAATAAACAGGCCGTTCACCGCGCTGACCCGGCCGCGCATCTCGTCCGGGGTTTGCAGCTGCACGAAGGCGCCGCGAATCACCATGCTGATCATGTCTGCCGCGCCCAGCACCACCAGCACCGCCAGCGAGAACCAGAACGAGGTGGACAGGCCGAAGGCGATGGTCGCCACGCCGAACACGCCTACCGAGATGAACATCACCCGGCCGACCTGGCGCTCGATCGGGTAGCGGGCCAGCCAGAACGACATCAGTAGCGCGCCCACTGCCGGCGCCGAGCGCAGCAGGCCGAGGCCCCATGGGCCGGTGAGCAGGATGTCTTGGGCGAATACCGGTAACAGCGCGGTGGCGCCGCCGAGCAGCACGGCGAACAGATCCAGGGAGATGGCGCCGAACACATCCGGCCGGCCACGGATGAAGCGGATGCCGGCGAGCAGCGAATCCAGCGAGGCGCGTTCCTGACGCAGCGGCTGCTGGCGCGCCGGCAGGCCGAGCACCAGCGCGCAGGCCAGCACATAGAGCAGCGCGGTCGGCGCGTACACCCACAAGCTGCCGAAGGCATACAGAAAACCGCCGAGCGCCGGGGCGGCGATGGTCGCCATCTGCAGCGCCGAAGCCGACGCCGCCACTGCCGCGGGGAACAATGCGGTGGGCACCAGGCTTGGCAGCAAGGCCTGGGTCGCCGGCATTTCGAAGGCACGCGCGGCGCCGAGCGCGAAGGCAAGGACGAAGATCATCTCGCGGCTGATCTCGCCGCTGCCGCTGCCCAGCACCAAGGCGAGGGCGATCAATGCCTGGGCGGCTTGGCAGAGCGCGGTGACTTTGCGCCGATCGAAGCGGTCGGCGACATGCCCGGTGTGCAGCATGAACAGCACGCGCGGGGTGAACTCGACCAGGCCGACCAAACCGAGATCAAGCACGCTGCCGCTGAGTTGGTAAATGTGCCAGCCGATGGCCACGGTGAGCATCTGGAAGCCGCTGGCGGTGCATACGCGGGCTAGCCAAAAGGCCAGAAACGGCCGGTGATGGCGCAGCAGAAGCTTTTCGTGGGTGGACATAAACCGCCAGTCAGGGTGCCAAGGATTTGTTCGGGAGTACGCGGGCCGACCTGAGGTTGCACCGGTGACTCGGCGGAATGACAGGTCGGGCGGGCGCCGTGCTGGCCTGTGACGAGGGCGGGCCAGTAAAGCGCTTAGCTGGCTAATAGTTTGCCAGCCTGGAAGGGTAGTCGTAAGCAAATGTTACGCAGCGGCTAGCAGGCCATTGAAAAATTACCTGCGTTGCCGATACGGCGTTAAAAACGGCCTCAAAATGCTCATTTACAACACGTAAACTGCGCTTTTTCGGCCGTTTTTGCCTTGTCTCGGCTGCCTCGCCTACATTTTTCAACGGCCTGCTAGCGCGTGACAATCGGCCACAGCGGCAATCAACCACAGTGGCAATCGACCACAGAGGCAGTCGGGCGGCTAGCAGCTACGATTCATCTATCGCCTGATCCAGATCAAAACCCGCCTTGGGGTTTTGCTGCAGGCCATCGTAGGCGCAGACCGCTGCGCCCACGCCGCGACAACAAGAACAATTGCCTACCGTCGTACTCCAAAGCCTGCAGCCCCTGGTTGGCCCGTTGCCGGTTCATCGTGTAACCCTGATCGAGGACACCCCATGTTCGGCTTAGAAGCTCTGGACCTGGCCCGAATACAGTTCGCCTTCACCATCTCGTTCCACATCCTGTTTCCGGCCATCACCATCGGTCTGGCCAGCTACCTGGCGGTACTCGAAGGGTTGTGGCTGAAGACCGGCGAGGAGGTGTATCGCGACCTCTATCACTTCTGGTCGAAGATCTTCGCCGTCAACTTCGGCATGGGCGTGGTTTCCGGTCTGGTGATGGCCTACCAGTTCGGCACCAACTGGAGCGCCTTCTCCGACTTCGCCGGCTCGGTCACCGGGCCATTGCTGACCTACGAGGTGCTCACCGCGTTCTTCCTCGAGGCCGGCTTCCTCGGCGTCATGCTGTTCGGCTGGAACCGCGTCGGGCCGGGCCTGCACTTCTTCTCCACGGTGATGGTGGCGATCGGCACGCTGATCTCGACCTTCTGGATTCTCGCCTCGAACAGCTGGATGCAGACCCCGCAGGGTTTCGAGATCATCGACGGGCGAGTGATTCCGGTCGACTGGTTCGCGGTGATCTTCAACCCGTCGTTCCCCTACCGCCTGCTGCACATGGCCACCGCCGCGTTCCTCGCCACGGCCTTCTTCGTCGGCGCCTCGGCGGCCTGGCACTTGCTGCGCGGGCGCGACAATCCGGCGCTGCGGCGCATGCTGTCGATGGCCATGTGGATGGCGCTGCTGGTTGCGCCGCTGCAGGCGTTCATCGGCGACCTGCATGGCCTCAACACGCTCAAGCATCAGCCGGCGAAGATCGCCGCTATCGAAGGTCACTGGGAAAACAAGCCGGGCGAGCCGACCCCGCTGATCCTCTTCGGCTGGCCGGACATGGAGCGCGAGGAAACCCGCTTCAAGGTCGAGGTGCCCTATCTGGGCAGCCTGATCCTCACCCACAGCCTGGACGAACAAGTGCCGGCGCTGAAGGAGTTCCCCAAGGCGGATCGGGCCAATTCGACCATCGTGTTCTGGACCTTCCGGATCATGGTCGGCCTCGGTCTGCTGATGCTGTTCACCGGCGTGTGGAGTCTGTGGCTGCGCTGGCGCGGCACGCTCTATGAGTCGCGGGCCTTCCTGCATCTGGTGGTGTGGATGGGGCCGTCGGGCTTGATCGCCATTCTCGCCGGCTGGTTCACCACCGAAGTCGGCCGCCAGCCGTGGGTAATCTACGGATTGATGCGCACTGCCGATGCGGTCTCGCAGCACGGCGTGACGCAAATGAGCGTGACCCTGGTGAGCTTCGTACTGGTGTATTTCGTGCTGTTTGGCATTGGCATCAGCTACATGCTGCGGCTGGTGCGCAAGGGTCCGATGACGGGCGAAGGGCAACAGTCGGAAAGCGGCGGCCCCGGCCAGCAACGCACCCCGGCGCGGCCGCTGTCGGCGGCGGACGACGACCTGGACGACGAAGCCAGCGACAGCCTGGCAGAGAGGAACTGAGCCATGGGTATCGATCTTTCCCTGATCTGGGCGGTGATCATCGTCTTCGGCATCATGATGTACGTGGTGATGGACGGTTTCGACCTGGGCATCGGCATCCTCTTCCCGTTCGTCAAGGACGAGGGCGAGCGCGACATCATGATGAACACCGTGGCGCCGGTCTGGGACGGCAACGAAACCTGGCTGGTGCTCGGTGGCGCCGGCTTGTTTGCGGCCTTCCCGATGGCCTATTCGGTGGTGCTCTCGGCGCTGTATCTGCCGATCATCTTCATGCTGATCGGCCTGATCTTCCGTGGTGTGGCGTTCGAATTCCGCTTCAAGGCCAAGCAAAGCAAACGCCACTGGTGGGACAAGGCGTTCATCGGCGGCTCGCTGGCCGCGACGTTCTTCCAGGGTATGACGCTGGGCGCGTATATCGACGGGATTCCGGTGGTCAATCGCATGTATGCCGGCGGTCCGCTGGACTGGCTGACGCCGTTCTCGGTGTTCTGCGGCCTGGCGCTGATCGTCGGCTACGCGCTGCTCGGCTGTACCTGGCTGATCATGAAGACCGAAGGCCGCCTGCAACAGCAGATGCACGACCTCGGTACGCCGCTGGTCTGGGCGGTGCTGCTGGTGACCGGCATCGTCAGTATCTGGACCCCGCTGGCCCACGATGAAATCGCCCAGCGCTGGTTCAGCCTGCCGAACTTGTTTTTGTTCATGCCGGTGCCACTGCTGGTGCTGCTGTGCACCTTCGCGTTGCTGCGGGCGATCAAGCGCTACGCTAACTACGCGCCGTTCATCCTCACCTTGGTGCTGATTTTCCTCGGCTACAGCGGCCTGGGCATCAGCCTGTGGCCAAACATCATCCCGCCCTCGGTGAGTATCTGGGCCGCCGCCGCTCCGCCGCAGAGTCAGGGCTTCGCGCTGGTCGGCGCGCTGTTCATCATCCCCTTCATCCTGGTGTACACGGCGTGGAGCTACTACGTGTTCCGCGGCAAGGTGACGCCGGATCAGGGTTATCACTGATGGACAAGGAAGCGCAGAAACCGCTCTGGCAGCGCCTGGCCTGGCTGGTGGGCATCTGGACCGCCAGCGTCCTGGCCCTCGGCAGCGTGGCCTGGCTGTTGCGCCAGTTCATGAATGCGGCGGGACTGACCTCGTGACCCTCTCCCCCGGCCCCTCTCCCGTGAACGGGCGAGGGGTGACTCGCGGCTTGGATGCTCGTGTAGTCCTGTAAAAGCCTCAGTTTGCAGGATGGGTTCGGCCAACTCCGAACAGCCCCCTCTCCCATTTATGGGAGAGGGTTGGGGAGAGGGCAGAAGGCAGTTCGTAGGATGGCTTGAGCGAAGCGATACCCATCGGTGCATGGTTGATGGGTCTCGCAGGCTCAACCCATCCTACGGCGGGCTATTTGCGGGCGCGCAACACCACGAACTTCGGATTCGCCGCCACCTGCTCGACCCCACGGAATAGCCGCTTGAGCTTGGCGTGATAGCCGAGGTGGCGGTTGCCGACGATCCACAGCTCGCCGCCGGTGACCAGTGCCGCGCGGGCCTGTTGGAACATCCGCCAGGCGAGAAAGTCGCCGACCACCTGCTGCTGGTGGAACGGCGGATTGCACAGCACCACATCCAGCGAATCCGCGGGCTGCTCGGCCAGGCCATCGGCGGCATGGATGTCTACCTCCCGTTCGCCGAGCGCCGCCAGCCAGTTCTCCTGCGCTGACTGCACAGCCATGTACGACTCATCGACCAGCGTCAGCTGTGCCTCGGGATTGGCCAGCGCGCAGGCAATGCCGAGTACGCCGTTGCCGCAGCCGAGGTCGGCCACCCGTGCGCGGCCCAGATTCAGCGGCAAGTGCGGTAGGAAGGCGCGCGTGCCGATATCCAGGCCGTCGCGGCAGAACACATTGGCGTGGTTGAGTAGCTGCAGCGCCGGTTTGTCCAATTGATAGCGACTCGGGTAGGGCGAGCGGGGCGCAGCCTTGGCCTCGGGCGTCGCCAGCAGCAGGCGCGCCTTCTTCACCGCCAGCGAGGCCTGCACCGGGCCGACGTATTGTTCGAGCAAGTCGCCGGCGGCGCGCGGCAGATGTTTGATCATCGCTCCGGCGATCACCCGTGCGCCGGGCGCCAGCTGGCCGTGCAGGCGGATCAGCTGTTCCTCGAGCAGCGCCAGGGTCTTCGGCACACGAATCAGCACCCAGTCGAACGGCCCGCTGGCGGTCGCGCTGGCCGGTACGAAGGCGACGCCATCCCAGGCCAGGCCGTTGCGCGCGAGGTTCTGTTGTAGGGCCAGATGGCCGAGGTGCGAGTCGCCGCTGCTGGTCACTTGCGCATGCGGTGCCAGCGTGGTGGCCAACGCGCCGAACGCGTCGTTGAGCACCAGCACGCGCGCGTCGGCGGCCAGACCCAGTTCGTGCAGATGGGTGAGCAGGTATTCGTCGGCGGCGTCGAAGGCTTGCAACGGTTCGTGGGGCTGTTCCGGCTGGCGGACGAGGTCGAGCTGGGCGAACGGGGTGGTGAAGAGCGGCATGTCGATTCGGGCGTGGTGGCGGGGCGTTGGCCGGCATTGTCGGCGCAACCGGCGCAAAAGTCTCGGCTGCGACGAATAGCCCCGGAACTCGCGGGTGTTTCTCGCCGGCCGATTGCGGGACACTGGTGCCATGCGTTAATCACGAGTCCGCGACATGTCCGCCAGCGAAGAGAAGTTCACCCGTCAGCGCGTCTATGACATCCAGACGCTGACCCCCAACCTGTTCACCTTCCGCGCCAGCCGCGATCCCGGCTTCCGCTTCCGCGCCGGGCAGTTCGCCCGCCTCGGCGTGACCAAGGCCGATGGCAGTGTGGTCTGGCGCGCGTACTCGATGGTCTCCTCGCCGTTCGACGAGCACATGGAGTTCTTCTCTATCGTGGTACCGGGCGGCGAGTTCACCAGCGAACTGAGCCGTCTGCGCGAGGGCGACACGCTGCTGGTCGACAAGCAGGCGTTCGGTTTCCTCACTCTCGACCGCTTTCCCGATGGCCGCGACCTGTGGCTGCTCGGTACCGGCACCGGGCTGGCGCCGTTCCTGTCGATCCTCCAGGATTTCGAGGCCTGGGAGCGCTTCGAGCGGATCAAGCTGGTCTATAGCGTGCGCGAGCCGGCCGAACTGGCCTATCAGGAGTTGATCGCCGGTCTGGGCGAGCGCGACTACCTGGCCGAGTACGCGCACAAGCTGCAGTACATTCCGATAGTCACCCGCGAGGCGCATCCCGGTGCGCTGGGTGAGCGCATCACCACGCTGATCGACAACGGCGAACTGGAGCGCGCCGCCGGCCTGGCGCTGGATCCGGAGCATTCGCGGATCATGCTGTGCGGCAATCCGCAGATGAACGAGGACACCCGCGCGGTGCTGAAGACCCGCGGCATGCGCCTGGCGCTGACCCGCAAACCCGGGCAGATCGGCGTGGAGAACTATTGGTAGTGGAGAACGACTGGTAGGCCGCGCGTACACGATTGGAAAAGATTCGCGGCTTAAGTCGCGCGGCGATCTGCCTTAGGATGGCCATCCGTTTTTTCCAACCGGATACCGATGGACAGTCATAGTTGCCAGCCACCCGCGCCCCGCTCGCGGGTGGCGCTCCCCCTCCTAGACGCCGCAGCGCGGCGCCTGCCCGTTACCCACCTCTGCACTCCTGCTGGCCTGCGCCGCCGCTTCGGCGAGCGCCGCGTATCGCTGCCTGTCCCTGTTAATGGGAGGCACGCCTGATGCCCTTCGAATGGCTGGCCGATCCCACGGCCTGGCTGGGGCTGCTGACCCTGATCGTCCTCGAACTGGTGCTCGGCATCGACAACCTGGTGTTCATCGCCATCCTCGCCGACAAGCTGCCGCCGCATCAGCGCGACCGCGCGCGGCAGATCGGCCTGGGCCTGGCGTTGATTATGCGCCTCGGCCTGCTGGCCAGCATTTCCTGGCTGGTGACGCTCACCGCGCCGCTGTTCGAGGTGGCCGGCAAGAGCTTCTCCGGGCGTGACCTGATCATGCTGTTCGGCGGCCTGTTCCTGCTGTTCAAGGCCACCATGGAGCTGCACGAACGCCTCGAAGGTCGCGTGCACAAGAGCGGCGGCAGTCGCGCCTACGCGCTGTTTTGGCCGGTGGTGGCGCAGATCGTGGTGCTCGACGCGGTGTTCTCTCTCGATGCGGTGATCACCGCAGTGGGCATGGTCGAGCACCTGGAAGTGATGATGATCGCGGTGATCGTCTCGATCGGCCTGATGATCGTCGCCAGCAAGCCGCTGACCGCCTTCGTCAACGCCCACCCGACGGTGATCATGCTGTGCCTGGGCTTCCTGATGATGATCGGCTTCAGCCTCACCGCCGAAGGCCTGGGCTTCCACATCCCCAAGGGCTACCTGTACGCGGCGATCG
This sequence comes from Pseudomonas sp. LS44, assembly GCF_024730785.1. NCBI lineage: Bacteria > Pseudomonadati > Pseudomonadota > Gammaproteobacteria > Pseudomonadales > Pseudomonadaceae > Pseudomonas > Pseudomonas sp. LS44. The sequence goes on along the minus strand of NZ_CP102830.1, from coordinate 3,656,623 downwards.
GCTTCTCGATCCTCATCGAGCTGGCCAACCAGGCCGTGCGCTGGAAGCGCAAGCGTCAGCTGCAGGATGGCCGCGGCGTGCGCGAACGCACCGCGCATGCGGTGCTGCGCCTGCTCGGCGGCAAGCTCGAAGCGGACGAGGTAGGCGAGGAGATCGCCGACCTGCTCGGCAGCGCGGAGGGCGGTGCCGGCCTGTTTGACCGCCGCGAGCGGGTGATGATCAGCGGCGTGCTGCACCTCGCCGAGCAGCCGATCACCGCGGTGATGACCACCCGCACGGAGGTCGACCACCTCGACCTCGACGGCAGCACCGCGCAGATCCACCAAGCGCTGCTGGCCTCGCCGTACTCGCGGCTGCTGGTGATCCGCGCCGGCCAGGTCGACGAACCGCTGGGCTACGTGCACAAGAAGGAACTGCTCAAGCAGCTGCTCGACGGCCAGCCGGCGGACATTGAGCCGTTGCTGCGTGCGCCGCTCAACCTGCCGGACAGCTGTTCGGTGCTCAACGCCCTGGAGCAGATGCGCCAGGCCTCGACCCACGTGGCTTTCGTGGTCAACGAGTTCGGAGGCTTTGAGGGCATGCTGACGCTGACCGACATCCTCGAGGCAATCGCCGGCGAGCTGCCGGACGCCAACGAGGTGGACGGCCTGGATATCGAGGCGGTGGCCGGTGGCTACCGGGTCAGCGGGGCGCTGAATCTCACCCTGCTGCGCGAGCGACTGAGCTTCCTGGCGCGGCCGACCGAGGACTATCAGACCCTCGCCGGGCTGGTAATGAGCCTGCTCGACCGCCTGCCGCTGATCGGCGACCGCCTGGAGCACGCCGGCTGGCGGCTGACCGTGGTCGAGGTCAAAGAGCGCCGGGTGGCCCGTCTGCTGCTGCAGCCGCTGGACACGGCGGGTTAACGCAAAACGGCGCCCATGGGCGCCGTTGTGCAGTTCCAGATGCTGGCGAACTACTTGTTTTGCTGCGTTTTGAGCAGGTCTCGGATCTCGCTCAGCAACTCCTGATCCTTGGTCGGCGCCGCCGGCGCGGTTTCCTCGGCGCGCTTGAGTTTATTGATCATCTTGACGCCCATGAAAATCGCGAAGGCGACGATCAGGAAGTCCAGCACCGTCTGGATGAATTTGCCGTAGCTCAGCACCACTGCGGGGATGTTGCCCTCGGCCGCCTTGAGGGTGACTGCGAGGTCGGAGAAGTCGACGCCACCGATCAGCAGGCCGATCGGTGGCATGATCACGTCGCCGACGAAGGACGAGACGATCTTGCCGAACGCCGCGCCGATGATGATCCCCACCGCCATGTCGACGACGTTGCCTTTGACCGCAAAGGCCTTGAACTCGCTGATCACACTCATGAATCGACTCCCTGTTTTGAATAAATAGTGAAAGGAGTGTAATCCAGCTCTAGAGCCACTGCGGTGTGATTTAGCGGCGAACCTGGCGGGAAAATGCGTCCTGCCTCCAGGTATGAAGTGGATTTCGTCGGTCGAGCCGCCATCTTCCGAAGCACTGGTCTAGCCTGAAAGTACCATCGTGCAGGAGGGTCGATCATGCCGCTCGAACATCATCCCTTGAATCGCGAATTTCCCGACCATCGCCGCCAGATGCTCAACTTATTGCAACACGATGCGCGCTTTTCCCGTTTAGCCCAGGAATACAAATCCCTCGACGATCAAGTCTATGCCGCTGAAGACGGTCGCCAGCCGCTCGACGCCCTGGCGTTGCAGGGATTGAAATCGCAACGGGTAACGCTAAAGGATCAGATCGCCCAGCTGTTGCAGCAACCGGACAAATAGCTCGCCGTTGTTGATCGAGGTCAATCACTGACCCGCCATGGGTGGCTAGGCTACCTATCCTCTGACTTTCTCGCAGGAGCCAGCACCATGGCTTTCAAGCTGCACACATTCGATTCCATCGCTGCGCCGCGCCAAATCGCCCTGATGAATGAGCGCCTGAGCCGGCTGCAGCTGCAGTTCGAGGCCGTGGATAAACGCATTTTTCGTCTCGAGAACGGGATCGAACGCGAGGAAAACCTCAGTCTGGCCGCGCTGATGCTGCACCGCAGCGGTCTGCGCGAGGATATCGAGCGGCTGCTGGCGCGCCCGTCGCTGAGCAAAAAAAGCCAGTTCACTGCGAGTGCGATGACCTCGACGCGGTAATTTCGCTTCAGCCTGTATGATGCGCACTTTCGTCTGACGGAGTGGGTTTCATGGCCAAGGCCAAGCGCGTCTACGGCTGCACCGAGTGCGGCACGACCTTCCCCAAATGGGCCGGACAATGCGCGGACTGCGGGGCTTGGAACACCTTGGTGGAAACCATCGATCCCGGCACCGATGCGGTAAGCGCACGGGTTGGCTGGGCTGGCCAGCAGGCGCAGCTCAAAACCCTGGCCGAAGTCAGCGTCGAAGAAATGCCGCGTTTCTCCACCGCCTCGGGGGAGCTCGACCGTGTGCTCGGCGGCGGGCTGGTCGACGGTTCGGTGGTCCTGATCGGCGGTGACCCGGGCATTGGCAAGTCGACAATCCTCCTGCAAACCCTCTGCAATATCGCCACGCGCCTGCCGGCGCTGTACGTCACTGGCGAGGAGTCTCAGCAACAAGTGGCCATGCGTGCGCGCCGCTTGGGTTTGCCGGAAGACAAACTGAAAGTCATGACCGAGACCTGCATCGAGGCAATCATCGCCACCGCGCGGACCGAGCAGCCCAAAGTCATGGTCATCGATTCGATCCAGACCATCTTTACCGAACAATTGCAGTCGGCCCCTGGCGGCGTTTCCCAGGTGCGTGAGAGCGCGGCGCTGCTGGTGCGCTACGCCAAGCAGAGCGGCACGGCGATCTTCCTGGTCGGTCATGTCACTAAAGAGGGCGCGCTGGCTGGTCCGCGCGTGCTCGAGCATATGGTCGACACGGTCCTGTATTTCGAGGGTGAGTCCGATGGCCGCCTGCGCTTGCTGCGCGCGGTGAAGAACCGTTTCGGCGCGATCAACGAGTTGGGCGTGTTCGGCATGACCGATCGCGGTCTCAAAGAAGTCTCCAATCCTTCGGCGATTTTCCTCACCCGCGCTCAGGAGGAGGTGCCCGGCAGCGTGGTCATGGCCACTTGGGAAGGCACCCGGCCGATGCTCGTGGAAGTGCAGGCGCTGGTCGATACCAGCCATCTGGGCAATCCGCGTCGCGTCACCTTGGGTCTCGATCAGAACCGTCTGGCCATGCTGCTCGCCGTGCTGCACCGGCATGGCGGCATCCCGACCCACGATCAGGATGTGTTTCTCAACGTGGTCGGCGGGGTGAAAGTGCTGGAAACCGCCTCCGATCTGGCGCTGATGGCCGCGGTCATGTCGAGCCTGCGCAATCGGCCGCTACCGCATGACTTGCTGGTGTTCGGCGAGGTCGGCTTGTCCGGCGAAGTGCGTCCGGTGCCGAGCGGGCAGGAGCGCTTGAAGGAAGCCGCCAAACACGGCTTCAAGCGCGCCATCGTACCCAAGGGCAACGCGCCGAAAGAAGCGCCAGCCGGTCTGCAGGTGATTGCGGTAACGCGCCTGGAGCAGGCGCTGGATGCTTTGTTCGATTAGGGCGTGAACGGGTTGGGCTGCGTTGCACCGAGTCCAACTCGGCTCGACCTCGGTTAGTTACCTAGGGCGGCCAAGTCCCGCTCTAGCAGCGCTTCGTCGCCCAGGTTGAGCTCTACCAGGCGGCGCAGGTGGCTGATTGAATCGAGGTCGATATGCTGGCAGGCGAAGCCGAGCAGCTGGCCTTGACTGCGCGCCAAGGTCGCTTGCATGTTCAGCTCGACATCCTGGGCCAGGTGGATGCACACCTCGAAGGGTTGCTCCGGGTCGCCGTCCCAGCCCTCTGGGCGTTCGACCAGCAGGCCGTGCAACGATAAATCCTGCAGCTCCACCGGCCAGCGGCGCTCGCCCTGGCTTATTTCCGTGCTGGCGTCGAAGGCCACGCGGTGGAAGCGTCGCCGCTCATCTGTTGAATTACTCATATCCGCGCTCCTGGGCAGGTTCTATCCACTATAGCCAGCGCCGCACACGAGCGCGGTAGCGGCGGTAACTCTCGCCGAACAGGCGATCGAGAATCTGCTCTTCCGGGAGAATCACCCCGCGGGTCATCACCACCAGCAGCACTGGCAGGACGATCCACGGCCAGCCGCTGTCCAGCAATAGGCCGATCCCGCAATAAATCAAGTTGAAGCCCAGGTAGATTGGGTTGCGCGAATAGCCAAATGGGCCGCTCTCGAGTAGGCGCTTGGGCTTCTTGTAAGGGTTGATGGTGGTCTTGTGCTGCGCCATCGCCAGCGCCGACCACGCGGCCAGGAGGATGCCGGCGTCGATGGCGCCCCAGCCCACATAACGGGTCCAGGCATTCGCCGGTAACGGTAGCGGCAACAGCTCGGCAAGTAGCCAGGCCAAGGCGATTGCAATCAGGTAGATCAGCGGCGGAGCAAGGATGATGCGGTCCTGGCGAGTTGACATGGTGCCTCCTGGCGGAAAGTCCGGCGCAGTGTAGCGGCATTGCGGCCTGTGGTTTGACAGCATAGGAAGTGTCGCCAAAGCTGCTAATGCAGTTTTACGACAATACCTCTATGGAGTGGACATATGGACAAGCGACTGCTGGGCAAGGGTTTGATCATTGGGATGCTGAGCGCACTGAGCCTGGCCGCTCAGGCCAATGAGGCCGGTGGCAAAGGGTGCGGTTGGGGCAACATGTTGTTCGAAGGCCAGAGTGGCTTGTTTCCGCACCTGATTGCCACTACCACTAACGGGACTTCGGGGAACGCCACTTTCGGTCTGACTTCCGGCACCAACGGCTGCGATTCCAGCGTCAAACTGGGCTATGGCGGTCGCTCGATGCTGGCAATGAACGGCATGCTCGACTCCATCGCCGAAGACATGGCCCAAGGCAAAGGCGAAGCGCTCGATGCCTACGCGACCTTGCTCGGTGTGGAGCAAGGCGACCGTGCGCATTTTGCCAAGGTCACCCACGAAAACTTCAGCACCATCTTCAGTAGCGCCCAAGCCACCAGCGAGCAGGTTTTGGCCGCGACTCTGGATGTCATGAGTCGCGACAGCCAGCTGGCACGTTACGCCAAGCAACCCGCCTGACGGATGAGCTTCACCCCACCAGAGCCGGGTGTCCCCCCGGCTTTTTTATGCACTGAAACAGCGCTGCGCAGGCTCTATACCAAGGTCTGATAGTTGTTTGTCGGAGACAAGTCTAGACTTACGCGGCAGCCTGTCAGTCCTTCCGTTTGGAGCTCTCCATGAATAATAACAACAGCGTTATGCGCCATATTCCCTGGGTGGTGCTGGCCATAGTCGGTGCCTGTGCCCTGGGGGTCGTGGCTCTGCGCCGTGGCGAAGCCATCAATGCGCTCTGGATCGTGGTGGCGGCCATCGCCATCTATCTGGTTGCCTACCGCTATTACAGCCTGTTCATTGCCGAAAAGGTGATGAAGCTGGACCCCACCCGCGCGACTCCTGCGGTCTTGCATAACGACGGTCTGGACTATGTGCCGACCAACAAGCATGTGCTGTTCGGTCACCACTTCGCCGCCATCGCCGGCGCGGGACCACTGGTGGGGCCGGTGTTGGCCGCCCAGATGGGCTATCTGCCCGGCACCTTGTGGCTGATCGCCGGCGTGGTGCTGGCCGGTGCCGTGCAGGACTTCATGGTGCTGTTCATGTCCACTCGCCGCGACGGCCGCTCGCTAGGCGAGATGGTCCGTGAGGAAATGGGGCGGATTCCCGGCACCATCGCGCTGTTCGGCTGCTTCCTGATCATGATCATTATCCTCGCGGTGTTGTCGCTGATCGTGGTCAAGGCCCTCGCGGAAAGCCCATGGGGCATGTTCACGGTGATGGCGACCATCCCCATCGCGATGTTCATGGGCGTCTACATGCGTTACATCCGCCCAGGCCGGATTGGCGAAATCTCAGTGGTTGGCGTGCTGCTCTTGCTTGGATCGATCTGGCTGGGCGGGGTAGTTGCCGCTGACCCGGTGTGGGGGCCGCGCTTCACCTTTACGGGCGTGCAAATCACCTGGATGCTGATCGGCTACGGTTTCGTCGCCGCGGTGTTGCCGGTATGGCTGATTCTCGCGCCGCGCGACTACCTGTCGACCTTCCTGAAAATCGGCACCATCATCGCCCTGGCGATCGGCATCCTGATCGTTATGCCTGAGCTGAAAATGCCGGCGCTGACCCAGTTCGTCGACGGTACCGGGCCGGTGTGGAAAGGCACGATGTTCCCATTCCTGTTCATCACCATCGCTTGTGGCGCGGTGTCCGGTTTCCACGCGCTGATTTCTTCCGGCACCACGCCGAAGTTGCTCGCCAACGAGTCGCATGCGCGCTACATCGGCTACGGCGGCATGCTGATGGAATCCTTCGTCGCCATCATGGCCATGGTCGCCGCGTCGGTGATCGAACCGGGGATCTATTTCGCGATGAACAGCCCGCCCGCGGTCGTCGGTGCCGACGTCACCAGCGTGGCGGCGACCATCAGCAGTTGGGGCTTCGCCGTCACGCCTGAAATGCTCACGGCCACCGCCAAGGACATCGGCGAGAACACCATCCTCGCCCGCGCCGGCGGGGCGCCGACCCTGGCAGTGGGGATCGCGCACATCCTTCACCAGGTGTTGCCGGGTGAGAACACCATGGCGTTCTGGTACCACTTCGCAATCCTGTTCGAGGCCCTGTTCATCCTCACTGCCGTCGATGCCGGTACGCGTGCTGGACGCTTCATGCTCCAGGACTTGCTGGGCAGCTTCGTGCCCGCGCTGAGCAATACCGCATCCTGGGGCGCCAACGTGGTTGCTACCGCCGGTTGTGTGGCGCTGTGGGGTTGGCTGCTCTATCAAGGCGTGATCGACCCGTTGGGTGGCATCAACACCTTGTGGCCGCTGTTCGGCATTTCCAACCAGATGCTCGCCGGTATTGCGTTGATGCTCGGCACCGTGGTCCTGATCAAGATGAAGCGTCAGCGCTACGTGTGGGTGACTCTGTTGCCGGCGCTGTGGCTGCTGATCTGCACCACCGCGGCAGGGCTGATCAAGCTGTTCGATCCGAATCCGGCGGTCGGTTTCGTCGCCCTCGGCCAGAAATACAGCGATGCCCTGGCTGCCGGTCAGGTGCTGGCGCCAGCCAAGGACATCGCTCAGATGCAGCATGTGATCTTCAACGCCTACACCAACGCGACGCTCACAGCGCTGTTCCTGTTGGTGGTCTTCAGCGTGCTGCTGTTTGCCATCAAGACTGGGATCCGGGCGCTGTCGAAGGCCGAAAGGACGGATCGGGAAGCGCCGTTCCAACCGATTCCTGAGGCGTAATAGGCTGCGGTATCCGCCACTTGGCGGGTACCGCATTCATCTAACGGCCGCATCACCTAAGGTACGCCGCGATGTTCAATGACCTCAGTCGATTGGGTAAATACCTGGGCCAGGCCGCCCGCCTGATGGTGGGTATGCCGGACTACGACAACTACGTCGAGCACATGCACAAGACCCACCCTGATCTGCCGGTAATGACCTATGAGGAGTTCTTCCGCGAACGCCAGGAAGCCCGCTACGGCGGCGGTAAAGGTCGACCAATCCGCTGTTGTTGAGCCCCAGCTCGACCCCCGCGCCACGCTTAGTCGTGGCGTTTTTCATTACCAGGTCGGGCTGAGTTGGTAGCCCGACAGCTGAACCTGCAGGAATCCCTATGTCCCATCTGCCCATTCCCGTCACCGTGCTCAGCGGCTTTCTCGGTGCCGGCAAGACCACCTTGTTGCGCTATCTGCTCGAAGCCGAGCACGGCCTGAAGCTCGCCGTGATCGAAAACGAATTCGCTGAATCCGGCATCGATAGCCAGTTGCTTGGCGACCAGCCGGTAGAAGTGCTGACGCTTGCCAATGGCTGCGTGTGCTGCAGCATCCATGGCGACCTGGAGCGCGCGTTGTTGTTGCTGCTCGAGCGCTTGGATAGCGGCGCCATCGCCTTCGATCGCCTGGTGATCGAGTGCACTGGCCTGGCCGATCCGGCCCCGGTGGCGCAGACCTTTTTCGTCGACGAGGAGCTGCGCGAGCGCTATGTGCTCGACGGCATCATCACTCTGGTGGATGCCGCGCATGCCGACATCCATTTGCAGGAAGCCATCGCCCAGGCACAGGTCGGTTTCGCCGACCGTCTGTTGCTGAGCAAGACCGATCTGGTCGATGCTGCCCAGGTCGAGGCGCTGAGTCTGCGATTGTCGCGGATCAATCGGCAGGCGCAGATTCGTGTGGTCGAGCATGGCCGTATTGATCTGGCCGAGCTCCTCGATGTGCGCGGCTTCAACCTGAACGCCGATGTAGGCGCGGCGGCTATCAGCCTGCGACCGGTGGTGCCGGCGGGGCAGGGAGCGGACCGAATCGGCACCTTGGTTCTGCGCAGCGATCAAGCGCTGGACTTGGACAAGCTCAGTGAGTTCATGAACCAGTTGCTTGAGCAGCACGGTAAATCGCTGCTGCGCTACAAGGGCGTGCTGAGCATCGCCGGCGAACCGCGCCGCCTGGTCTTTCAAGGCGTGCTCAAGCTCTACGGGTTCGATTGGGACAGCGAGTGGGGCGCCGACGAGCCACGTGAAAGCGTGATGGTGTTCATCGGTGACAGTCTGCCGGAAGAGCAGATTCGCCAGGGTTTTGCCGAGGTCGCTGGCTAAATAGGCTGGTCGTCGCCCATGCCGAGCGCATAAAACACCGCCAGCGCCGCAAAGGCGTCTTCCCCCGCGTACTGCACCTGGTTATCGGAGAGGTGCGTGGCCGCCCAGTTGGAGGTGGTGGCCGATTTGGATTTGCGCAGTTGCCTGCCCAGGGCGATGGCGACCGCTGTACGTACGCCGACCGCCTGCTTGTAGCCGAGCCTGCGAATGCCGCTCGCCAGATCGACCGCGGCGCCGAGCTTCAGTCCCAGCTTGCGCTGGAGTGGGCCTCGGTCGGACTTGAGGCCGAAACCGACTTTGACCATGCGCTGCGACTCGATCACCTCGCGAAGAAAGTCGAGTGGTGGATTGGCGTTCAGTTGAACGATGAACGCCTTGTCGCGGGTGGCGAACTGCAGGACATGCGGGCCGGTGCGGGGTGCATCGCTGGTGAAACAGGGCTTGGACTCGGTATCGAAGCCGATGAACGGTTCGTTACGCAATTGCGCCAGGGCGAAGGCAAAGTCTGCCGGCGTGCGCAGTAAGTGGATGTGCTGCAACGGAAGGGCGTCGAATGACGGCAGCAGCTTGATCTGCTCCTTGCTCGGGCGTTCGAGGTGGCGACGCGTGGGCTTTGGCGGGTGATCCGTGCTCATTGCATTCTTCTTCGGACGCGGTACGCCGCACCCTACGGCAAAGGTCAGGTATAAAAAAGCCCGGCACTTGGCCGGGCATTTTTATGTCGCGGAAAGGCTTACTTGCCGTACACCGGGAACTTGGCGCACACGGCTTTGACCTGCTCACGCACGCGGTCGACTACCGACTCGTCGCCCATGTTGGCGAGGATCTCGCAGATCCAGCCAGCCAGAACGCGGCACTCGGCTTCTTTGAAGCCGCGAGTGGTCACGGCTGGAGTGCCAATGCGCAGGCCGGAAGTCACGAACGGCGAGCGCGGGTCGTTCGGCACCGAGTTCTTGTTCACGGTGATGAACGCGCGACCCAGGGCGGCGTCGGCGTCTTTACCGGTGATGTCCTGCTTGATCAGGCTGAGCAGGAACAGGTGGTTCTCGGTACCGCCGGAAACCACGTCGAAGCCGTTCTCGATGAACACGCTGGCCATCGCCTGGGCGTTCTTCACGACCTGCTGCTGGTAGGTCTTGAACTCCGGCTGCAGGGCTTCCTTGAAGCACACCGCCTTGGCGGCAATGACGTGCTCCAGCGGACCGCCCTGGGCGCCCGGGAAGACGGCGGAGTTGAGCTTCTTCTCGATTTCTTCGTTCTTGCGAGCGAGGATCAGGCCGCCACGCGGACCGCGCAGGGTCTTGTGGGTGGTGGTGGTGACCACGTCGGCGAACGGTACCGGGTTCGGGTACACGCCAGCGGCAACCAGGCCGGCCACGTGGGCCATGTCGACGAACAGGTAGGCCCCGACTTTGTCGGCGATCGCGCGGAAGCGCGGGAAGTCCAGCACCTGCGAATAAGCGGAGAAGCCGGCGACGATCATCTTCGGCTTGTGCTCGACAGCCAGACGCTCGACTTCGTCGTAGTCGATCAGGCCGTTACCGTCGATGCCGTATTGCACGGCGTGGTACAGCTTGCCGGAGGAGCTGACGCTGGCGCCGTGGGTCAGGTGACCGCCGTGGGCCAGGCTCATGCCGAGGATGGTGTCGCCAGCCTGCAGCAGGGCCAGGTAGACCGCGCTGTTGGCTTGCGAACCGGCGTGCGGCTGGACGTTGGCATAATCGGCGCCGAATAGTTGCTTGGCGCGGTCGATGGCCAGTTGCTCGACCACGTCGACGTACTCGCAGCCACCGTAGTAACGCTTGCCCGGATAGCCTTCGGCGTACTTGTTGGTCAGCACCGAACCTTGCGCTTCCATCACCGCCGGGCTGGTGTAGTTTTCCGAGGCGATCAGCTCGATATGCTCTTCCTGGCGCTGGGCTTCTTGCTCCATCGCGGCGAACAAGTCGGCATCGTAGTTGGCGAGAGTCAAATCACGGCTGAACATGGCAATCCCCTGAAAAATCAGCTGGGCGGTTAAAGGAGGGAGCGGATTCTAACCCATCCGCTTCGGCCTGGCATATGAAAGGCAATCACGTCGCAGACGAGCGGAACTCAAGGCGCGCGCTGGCTATTCGAAGATGAATAGCGCGGCGCCGCCGTACTGCGCGGCGAATTGGTTGGCCGGCATTGGCTTGCCGAACAGATAGCCCTGCACCTCGTCGCACTGGTGCTCGCGAAGGAATTCCAGCTGCGCGTAGCTCTCCACACCTTCGGCGATCACCGCCAGGTTCAGGCTATGGGCCATGGCGATGATTGCGCGGGCGATCTGCGCATCCTGGTCGCCGCTGGGCAGGCCGTCGACAAAGCTGCGGTCGATTTTCAGCACGTCGATAGGGAACTGTTTGAGGTAGTTGAGCGAGGAATAGCCGGTACCGAAGTCGTCGACTGCAATCGACACGCCGAGGCGCTTGAGATCCATCAGCGTCTCCAGGGTGGCCTGCACGTCGCGCATCAGGATGCTCTCGGTGAGCTCCAACTCCAGACATGCCGGCGGCACCCGGGTTTCCTCGAGGATCAAGGCGATCTGTTGATCCAGATGGCCTTCGCTGAACTGCCGGGCCGACAGGTTCACGGCAATCTTCGGTACCCGAATCCCGGCCTTTTGCCAGGCCTTGATCTGCCGGCAGGCTTCGCCAAGCACCCAGTCGCCGACTTGCACCACCAGGCCGAGTTCTTCCAGGACCGGAATGAAATCGCCGGGCGGCACCAACCCACGGCGCGGATGCTGCCAGCGCAGCAGGGCTTCGGCGCCGGTCAGGCGGCGGCCGTTGCCGCTGAATTGTGGCTGGTAATAGAGGACGAATTCGTTTTGCTCGAGCGCATGGCGCAAGTCGCTTTCCAGCTCCAGGCGCTCCAGCGCGCTGGCGTTCATGGCCGCCTGATAGAACTGGAAGTTGTTCTTGCCGCGCTCCTTGGCGTGGTACATCGCCGTATCGGCGTTTTTCATCAGATGGCTGAGTTCTTTGCCGTCTTGCGGGCTGAGCGCGACGCCGATACTGGCGGTGACGAAGAACTCCCGTCCTTCGAGAATGAACGGCCGCGCCAGGCTGGCGAGAATCAGCTCGGCCACATGCACTGCGCGGTTCAGCGCCCCTTCGCGGGTACTGCGTGGTTGCAGCAGCAGGGTGAACTCGTCGCCGCCCATGCGCGCCACAGTGTCGTCTTCGGCGACGCAGGCGGCCAGGCGCACCGCCACATCCTTGAGCATGCGATCGCCGGCGGCATGGCCGAGGGAATCGTTGATCGGTTTGAAACGGTCCAGATCGAGGAACATCAGTACCACCCATTCGCGATGCCGTTCGGCATGCTGCAAAGCGGTGTGCAGACGGTCCTGGAACAGTGTGCGGTTGGGCAGTAGGGTCAGCGCGTCGTAATAGGCCAGGCGGTGGATGCGTTGCTCGCTGGCCTTGCGCTCGCTGATGTCGCTGAAGAAGCACACGTAGCTGACCAGATCGCCTTCGGCATCCTGCACTGCGGTAATCCCAACCCAGGATGGGAAGGGTTCGCCGTTGCGCCGCTTGAGCCACAGTTCGCCTTCCCAGCTGCCCTGCAGGTTGAGCTGGGCGAGCACATAGTGCAGCTGCTGGGCTTGCTGGCGATCGGCAGTCAGCATGCCCGGCAGTTGATCGAGCACCTCGGCCGCCGGATAGCCGCTGACCCGAGTGAACGCCTCGTTGACCTGGACGATATAGCCGGCCGGATCGGTGACCAGGATCGCCGAGGTGGAGTGCTCGAACACCGTGGCCGCCATGCGCAGTTCTTTTTCGGCGTGACGCTGCTGGCTGATGTCGCGGATCATCCCGAGCAAACCCTCGAAGGCACCGTGGGTGTCCCACATCAGGCTCAGGCGCAGCTCCACGGGAATCTTGCGGCCGTCAGCGCGCAGACAGTCGAGGGTCAAAAGTTGGGTCGGTAGTTGGCGGCGCAATTCGGCCAGGCGTTGCGGGTGCCCAAGCGCCTGGCGTACTTGTTCGAGCAGGGCGTGGACGCTGTCGAGCTGTTGCGGGTTGGCCAGCGCCGGGGCAAACCCGGTGCTGCGCAGTCGCTCGATGCTGTAGCCGAACATACCTACCGCTGAGGGGCTGATGTAGCTGAGCTGCAGCTGATTATCGGTAGAGAAAATCACGTCGCTGATGCTTTCCGCCAATAGCCGGTAGCGCTGCTCGCCGGCCTGCAGCAATTGGCTGGCTTCGATCTGCTCGGTGATGTCCTTGGCGACCCCAATCAGGCGGCTGACCCGACCGTTTGAGTCATGGCTGAGCGCCTGTTCACGGATATCGAACCAATGCCAGCTGCCATCGCGATGACGCCAGCGCAACTGGCAGGTCAGCAACTGACCCTTGCCGAGCACCTGCTGCAGGCTGCGCATGCTTTGGTACAGCTCCTGGTCGTCGGGGTGCAGGATCTTTTCCCACATGCGCTCGCCCATGACTCGCAACTCGGGCTTGCTGTAACCCAAATCCGGTCCCAGACGGTGGTTGTGGAACAGCACCCGGCGATTGCTGATGTCATGCACATACAAGGTATCCGGCAGGCTGCGCACCACTTCTGACCAGAACGCCTCGCGCTCGATCAGCGACAGTTCGATGCGCTTGCGGCTGGTGATGTCGTTGATGCTCAAGGTCACCGCATGATGGCCCTGGCTGCTATCGGGCAAGCGCAACAACAGCCACAGGTGACGCTCATGGCCCAGGCGCGTGACGATGCGGCTTTCCATTTCAAGCTGCGGGCGTCCGTCGAGCACCGCGGCGAGCAGTTGATAGCGGATGCCGTCGGGCTGCAGCGCGCGGTGGCCGATCAGTTGTCGCCAAACCTGATCGAGCGAATCCACCCCGAGCAGACGCAGGGCGACCTCATTGGCATCGCTGAAGCGGATGGCTTGCATCAGTTGCGCATGGCGCTCGGGGTGCGCCTGCACCCAGCGCTGCAAATCCGCGCTGCTGCGCAGGTTTTGCTGGCGCAGATACTCGTGCAGCTGGGCCAGATCGAGTACGCACAGGGCGATGCCGCAGCCCTGGAAAATGTCCTGATAGCGGCGTTGCGCTTCATCTTGCGCCTGCTGGGCGCGGCGCCGTTCGGTGATGTCGCGCAACACCCAGACATAGCCCTGATCGTCGAGCAGGCTACGGCTGATGGCGAACAATCGCGGCTCGCCGTCACGGCTGAAGGTTTGCGGCTCGACGCTGCTCTGGCTGTCCTCGATCAGTGCGGCGAGGCCCGGCAGCAGATCGGTGATCGGTTTGTCTGTGCTTGCACCGCTGGACAGGCCGAACAATTGTTCGGCCTGTGGGTTGAGATAGCGGATGCGGCCGACATGATCGGTAGTCAGCACACATTCCTCAATCGACCGCAGTACGCTATCGGCGCGTTGCAGCTCGCGTTGCGAGGCCATGTTCTGCGCCTGCAGACCGCGCTGCGAGCGGTGTAGATAGAGCAGCGCGAAGGTGGCGAGCAGCATGCAGATGACCAGCAGCCACAGCTGGCCGCTGAAGGTAGGCAGCAGTTCGGCGGCGGCCTGCCGTTCATCGAACAGCGAGCGCAACTGCCAGTCGGTGCCGGCCAGGGGAATGGCTGGCAGACTCTGGCGCTGCTCCTCGGCGGTCAGCGGGGTATTGCTGATTTCCAGGCGATCGCCAATCCAGCGCAACACCACCCGCTGCGAGTGGCGATCTTCGATTAGCCAGCGATGGTTGCCCTGTTTGAAGGCATTCAAGGTGCTCTGGATACTTTCCAGTCCGCCGCGGACCACCCAGTAGCCGGACGGCGCACGGGGCTCGCCCTGACGCAGGGTCAGATACAGCTGGCCGTCGGCCAATGCGCTGAGGGTCACGTGATAGGGCCGATCGCCAAGCGAGGCAGGTAAGTCATGAAGAAGCGCTTGATCGCCAGACGCGCCTGCGCTGTCGGCCAGGATGCGCCCGTTCGTGGTCAGCCAGACCAGGCTGTGCAGGGCCGGGAAAACTTCCCGTAAATGGTTCAGTAGTCGCTCATCGGCGCTCGGTGACAAATCTATTTGGCGGAACAGGGCGAGGCCGGCATCGGCCTTGAGCTGCATGCTCAGGGCCATGTGATTGGCCAGTTGCACGCTGTATTCCTGGCTGCGCTGGCGCTGGTTGTCCAGGCGCTGGCTGAAATCCTGCTGCAACTGCCAGCCCAACACACCAAGAATCAGCACCAGCAGCAGCCACAGCGCGCCCTTCACCGGCGCACGCGAACGTGCGGCGATATCGCCGAACGTACGAAACTCAGTGGTGGGCTCAGGCTTGGACACGAAAAATCCTGAAAAGACTGCTGATTAAGGCAGGTACGCCGCGCAAATTCAGGAATTGAGCGCGGACTGGGTAGCATGCCTCGAAAAATGGCCAAGTGCCAGCCTGCCTGACGTGTGACGGTTTGCCCTGTCCGGTACAATCCGGTAGCTTTGCCGCACGCGCGGGAGCACTGGTATTGGCGAGGCAAACGGTGCGCCAGAATGCTTGGCCTATTCGCCTCAGGGTGCAATTGGACATCGAGCATCGCGCAACCGCCGGTCAGGCGCGTTCCCGCCATTTCTTTCACCAAGTCACCTAGGTTTCTCCAATGGCTCAATACGTCTACACCATGCATCGGCTCGGCAAAGTTGTGCCGCCGAAGCGGGAAATCCTCAAGAACATCTCCCTGTCGTTCTTCCCCGGCGCCAAGATCGGCGTGCTCGGCTTGAACGGCTCGGGCAAATCCACCCTGCTGAAAATCATGGCGGGCGTCGACACTGAATTTAACGGTGAAGCGCGGCCGATGCCGGAGCTGAACATCGGTTACCTGCCACAGGAACCGCAGCTCGACCCGGAAAAGACCGTGCGTGAAGTCGTCGAAGAAGCGGTCGGCCATATCAAGAACGCCCAGGCGCGTCTCGACGAGGTCTACGCCGCCTATGCCGAGCCGGATGCCGACTTCGACAAGCTGGCCGCCGAGCAAGGCAAGCTGGAAGCCATCCTGCAGGCCGCCGACGGCCACAACCTCGAGCGCCAGCTGGAAGTTGCCGCCGATGCCCTGCGCCTGCCGGCCTGGGACGCCAAGGTGGTGCACCTTTCCGGTGGTGAGAAGCGCCGCGTGGCGCTGTGCCGCCTGCTGCTGTCGGCGCCGGACATGCTCCTGCTCGACGAGCCGACCAACCACCTGGACGCCGACTCGGTGGCCTGGTTGGAGCACTTCCTCCACGACTTCCCCGGTACCGTGGTGGCGATTACCCACGACCGGTACTTCCTCGACAACGTCGCCGGCTGGATTCTCGAACTCGACCGCGGTGCCGGTATTCCTTACGAGGGCAACTATTCCGGCTGGCTGGAGGCGAAATCCAACCGCCTGGCACAGGAATCCAAGCAGCAGTCGGCCCATGAAAAGGCCATGAAGGACGAGCTGGAGTGGGTGCGCAAAGGCGCCAAGGCCCGTCAGTCGAAGTCCAAGGCGCGTCTGCAGCGTTTCGAAGAAATGCAGTCGCAGGAATTCCAGAAGCGCAGCGAAACCAACGAGATCTACATCCCGGTTGGTCCGCGCCTGGGCGACAAGGTCATCGAGTTCAAGAACGTACGCAAAAGCTATGGTGACCGCGTCCTGATCGACGACCTGTCGTTCAGCATGCCGAAAGGCGCCATCGTCGGCGTGATCGGCGGTAACGGTGCCGGTAAATCGACGCTGTTCCGCATGCTGATGGGCAAGGAACAACCGGATTCCGGCAGCATCGAAGTCGGTGAAACCGTGCAGCTGGCCTGTGTCGATCAGAGCCGCGATGACCTCGATGGTGGCAAGAGCGTATGGGAAGCCGTTTCCGGCGGTTCCGACATGATCAAGATCGGCAGCTACGAGGTGCCGTCGCGCACTTACGTCGGGCGTTTCAACTTCAAGGGCGGCGATCAGCAGAAGTTCGTCAAGGACCTCTCCGGTGGTGAGCGCGGCCGTCTGCACCTGGCCCTGACCCTCAAGGAAGGCGCCAACGTGCTGCTGCTCGACGAGCCGTCCAACGACCTCGACGTGGAAACCCTGCGTTCGCTGGAAGAGGCGCTGCTGGACTTCCCGGGCGCGGCCATTGTGATCTCTCACGATCGCTGGTTCCTCGACCGCGTCGCCACGCACATCCTGTCCTACGAGGACGACGCGCAGGTGACTTTCTTCGAGGGTAACTACACCGAGTTCGAGGCCGATCGCAAGAAGCGTCTCGGCGAAGCGGCGGCGCAGCCGCACCGCGTGCGCTACAAGAAACTGGCGCAGTAACGCGCAGTTAGAGACGGGGCCTGCGGGCCCCGTTTTTTATGCCCGCTGAACCTCGCTCGCTTATATATCCGCACCAAAAAGATACATCCAGGCGACACACTGCACTGTGAAGGTGCTTTTTAGCCTGTTAGAGTCCGGCGCCTCAAAAAAGAAGACAGTCCAACGCCGGTACTTTGCCATGACCCTTTCTGTTGATGCTTTCCTCACCCAGCTCAAGCGCCGCGACCCTGACCAGCCCGAGTTCCATCAGGCGGTGGAAGAGGTGCTACGCAGCCTGTGGCCGTTCCTCGAGGCCCGCCCGCACTATCTTGAAGCCGGCATCGTCGAACGTATCGTCGAGCCGGAGCGGGCCATCCTGTTCCGCGTGCCGTGGGTCGACGATCAGGGCAAGGTGCGGGTCAACCGTGGCTACCGCGTACAGATGAGCAGCGCCATCGGCCCTTACAAAGGCGGCCTGCGCTTCCACCCCTCGGTGAACCTCGGCGTGCTCAAGTTCCTCGCCTTCGAGCAGGTGTTCAAGAACTCGCTGACCTCGCTGCCCATGGGCGGCGGCAAGGGCGGCTCGGACTTCGATCCGAAGGGCAAGAGCGAGGGCGAGGTGATGCGCTTCTGCCAGTCGTTCATGAGCGAGCTGTACCGCCATATCGGCGCAGACCTCGACGTGCCCGCCGGCGACATCGGCGTCGGTGGCCGTGAGATCGGCTACCTGTTCGGCCAGTACAAGCGCCTGTCCAACGAGTTCACCTCGGTGCTCACCGGCAAGGGCCTGACCTACGGTGGCAGCCTGATCCGTCCCGAAGCGACCGGCTACGGCTGCGTGTACTTCGCGCAGGAAATGCTCAAGCGCCAAGGTCAGGGCTTCGACGGCAAGCGCGTGGCGATCTCCGGCTCGGGCAACGTCGCCCAGTACGCCGCGCAGAAAGTCATGGAACTGGGCGGCAAGGTGATCTCGCTGTCCGACTCCGAGGGCACGCTGTTCGCCGAGGCCGGTCTGACTGCCGAGCAGTGGGATTACCTGATGGACCTGAAGAACGTCCGGCGCGGGCGCATCAGCGAGATGGCCGAGCATTTCGGCCTGCAGTTCTTCGCCGGCCAGCGGCCGTGGCACCTGGCCTGCGACATTGCGCTGCCGTGCGCGACGCAGAACGAGTTGGACGCCGACGACGCGCGGGCACTGCTCAAGGCGGGCTGCATCTGCGTCGCCGAAGGCGCCAACATGCCCTCGACCCTGGCGGCGGTGGACCTGTTCGTCGAGGCCGGCATTCTCTATGCGCCGGGCAAGGCCTCGAACGCCGGCGGCGTGGCCACCAGTGGCCTGGAGATGAGCCAGAACGCCATGCGTTTGCATTGGACCGCCGGCGAAGTCGACCAGCGTCTGCACGGCATCATGCAGAACATTCACCACGCCTGTGTGCACCATGGCGAGGAGAATGGCCGGATCAATTACGTCAAGGGCGCTAACATCGCCGGCTTCGTTAAGGTCGCCGATGCCATGCTGGCGCAAGGCGTGGTCTGAGCCTGCTAGGCTGTGACTAACGGGCCCCTAGCGGCCCGTTTTTTATGCGTTACCCTTGCCGCCAACCGCTTCTGTAACCGTTCGCGCTAACCCTTTACGCAGACCACCTGGCGCAGGGTATGCACCACTTCGACCAGCTCGCGCTGGGCCGCCATCACCGCATCGATGTTCTTGTAGGCCATGGGGATCTCGTCGATCACCTCTTTATCCTTGCGGCATTCGACATGCGCCGTGGCGCGCACTTGATCTTCCAGTGAGAAGCGCTTCCTCGCCTGACTGCGGCTCATCACCCGCCCGGCGCCGTGGCTGCAGGAGCAGAACGCCTCTTCGTTGCCCAAGCCGCGCACGATGAAGCTCTGCGTGCCCATGCTGCCGGGGATGATGCCCAATTGGCCGCGCTGCGCCGACACCGCGCCCTTGCGGGTGACCAGCACCTCGCGACCGAAGTGCTGTTCGCGCTGCACGTAGTTGTGATGGCAGTTGACCGCCTCCAGTTCCGCCTCGAACGGCTTGCGCAACACCTGACGGGCGGCGCCGATCACCGCCTGCATCATCAGCGCACGATTCTGCCGAGCGAAGTCCTGTGCCCACTCCACGGCTTCCACATAGTCGGCGAAGTGCCGGCTGCCTTCCTCGAAATAGGCCAGGTCGCGGTCCGGCAGATTGGCCAGGTGTTGGCGCATATCGGCCTGGGCCAGTTCGATGAACAGCGTGCCAATCGCGTTACCGACCCCACGCGAGCCGCTGTGCAGCATGAACCAGACGCACTGCGCTTCGTCGAGACAGACCTCGATGAAATGGTTGCCGGTGCCCAGGGTGCCGAGGTGGCTGCGGTTGTTGGTCTTTTCCAGGCGCGGGTACTTGTCGGTGATCTGCCGGAAGCGCCCGGCCAGCGCCCTCCAGGCTTGGTCGGCGTGACCCGGTACGTGCTGCCAGGCGCCGCTGTCGTGTTTGCCGAAAGTCTTGCCGTGCGGCACTGCCTGCTCGATGGCGCGGCGTAGGCCGTGCAGGTTGTCCGGCAGGTCGGCGGCCGTCAGCGAAGTGCGCGCGGCGATCATCCCGCAGCCGATATCGACGCCGACCGCGGCCGGGATGATCGCGCCGATCGTAGGAATCACGCTGCCGATGGTCGAGCCCTTGCCAACGTGGACGTCGGGCATCACTGCGATGTGCTTGAAGATGAATGGCAGCTTGGCGGTGTTCTGCAGTTGTCGACGCGCCTCGTCTTCCACCGGCACACCGTCGGTCCACAGTTTGATCGGCTTGCCGCCAGCGACTTCGAGCAGTTGGAAGGTGGATTGTTTCATACGCCGAGTCCGTCAGTGAGCCATGGCACTATTGTGCGCTCAGCGACCGACGAAACCAGCTTGACCCGTGTCCGCCGATCACGCGACTGAATTGCCCAAACCAGTCATCGATCCAGACTGTGTCGAGATTGAGGAAATGCGTGATCCTGATGACATCGGCCGCGACCCGCTGCTGGACGATGCCGAGGTTTATCGGCACTCGCGCACCAGCTGAAACCCTGCGTTAGCTCCCGCTGAGGCCCGGCAATCGCTGGACCTTGTCATCACAGCAGGCCAATCGCCTGCGCCCGGATCACTGCTTGGGTTCGGCGTTTCACGCCGAGCTTCATGTTGATGCGCCGGGTGTGGGTTTTGACGGTGTTGGTCGAGATGAATAGATGGTCGCCAATCTCCTGGTTGGATAGTCCGGCCGCAAGCAATTGCAGGACCGCGAGCTCCTTGGGGGTCAACTCGACGCGTGGTGTTGTCTGCTGCGCATCATTGGTCGCCTCGGCACTATGGGCGGGTATTTGCTTCAGCCAGGCGTGGATGAGGCTATGCGAACCGAGTTTCTGCAGGGCCACTTGGTAGGCATCGTTGCCGATGCGGCCCAGTTCGAACTCCACTCGGGCCAGCGCGGCGAGCACTTCATGGTATAGGTGGGCGAAGTGCAAGTTTGCGCATTCGCTGGCCAGGCGCAGTAATCGCGCACGCACCTCCTCGTGCTTTCCGGTGCTGTGCTCGCCGATCGCCATCAGCAGTTGGCAACGCTGGCGCAGGGCGGGCGAGACGAAAGGCAGTTGCGGCAAGGGTTGGCTTTGGCACTTGGTTTCCATGCTGCGCGCCAGTGTTAGTAACTGCCCCCAATCGCCTTCGCGTACCAGCAAGCGCGCTTGCTGATAGTCGATGACCATCTGATAGAGATTCGCCGGGACTTTACCGCAATGCATACGCCGCTCGGCATCGAAGATGTGACGGCGGGCCAGTTCGAAATCCTGGCGGCAGGCGGCGACTTCAGCCAGCGCGAGTAGCGCATGCAAAATCACCGGGTCCTCATTGGCCTGGGTATGTTTTTTCGCCTGCATCAGCGCCTGCTCTGCACTGGCCAGGTTGCCGGCCAGGATTTCCAGCTCTCCACGCAAGAGCAGCAAACGTCCCAGTAGGAGGCTGTGCTGTGCATCGGAATTACTTTCCAGGAGCAGAAAGCTTTCTTCGAGACGCAAACTCGCTTTGCTGGTCTCGCCACGCACCATATATAGGCAGATATGGTCGGTATTGAGCAGCAGTTCGGTAGCCAGGCAATCTTGGCGTCGTGCCTGCTCCGTGGCTTGTTCGAGAAGCATGCTGGCGCGGCTATGCGCGCCGTTGATGAGTGACATCCGCGCCAGTGTCGAATAGCAGAGGTAGGCGGCGCGCCAATCGCGTGGCTCGAGGTTGGCCAGTGCCGCCTGACAATACTCGCTGGCGTCTTTGCTGTTGCCGTAATAGCCATATATGGCGCCACGCATCGCTTGCCAGTTGGCCAGCAAACGACGGTTGAGCGTTGGGTCTGCCTCGGGCAAAAAGTTACCGAGCTTTGCCAGGCAGGTTTGCGCTTCGCTTAGCCGCCAGTTGAACAGCAGGGCGCGCGTATTCAGGCCGATCAAGCGCGGGGTACTTTCCAACAATGCCGTAGGCAGTTGGGTGCGCCAAGTCATCAAGGTCTTGATATGTCGGCCGGCGAAGATCCAGTCGAACTTGAGGCGATCCATCAGGCTGATCGCCGTTTCCGGTTGGCCCGCGAGCACGGCCTGTTCGATGCCTACATCGATAAGGCCCATCGCGACGTACTCTCGGCAGGCTTTCAGACGCAGATGGGTGAGCGCGGCGCCGCTGCGTTCGTTGCTCAGAATATGTGCGACGGACGGAATTAGGCGGTACCAGCTACCGCTTCGCTCAACGGGAGCAAACAGCGACTGGTCGAGCAAGCTGCGGAAGATTTCGCCGCCGTTAAAGCCCTCCCACAGACTGTCGCACAGTGCCGCAGAAGCGCGTGGCAGGTGCGCCAGGCAGAGCAGGACCTCGCGTTGTTCGTCGCTGAGTACTCCGAGCAGTTCGCGTTGCAGATAAGCACGCAGCCAGGACCAGTTGCTATTCGTGTCGAGATCGTTCAACAGCAGGCGAACCCCGGCGCACCAGCCGTGGGTCTGTTGCCATAGACTCTCGCGGGCTCGGCTTTGCCAGTCAGGCGCAAGGGTATGCACGAGGGTTTCGAATTCGCTGGGTGAAAAGGCCAATTGAGAAGGGCCTAGCTCATGGAGCTCACCTTCCAGGTACAACCTGGGAAGGTTCCAGTTCGGGCGATGCCGGCTGCCCACGAGGAGCTGGATCAGTCTTCCCGGCTGCAGGAGCATGCGCTCTATCCAGGGTTCCAGGGAGCCATCGAGATCCGCGGGGAAATCGTCGAGGACGAGGAGCAATGGTTCGCTCAAGCTGTTGAGTTTTCGCAGCAGCGCGTCGTCGTCGTCGTCAATATCCAGTGCAGCCGCCAGGTGCGCACGAAACTGCTGAGCGGATGTTGGCTGCCGATTTAGGCTGAACCACAAACACTGGTGGGAAGCGGCGAGTTCGCGGGTGATCTCGTTGAGTAGGGCGCTTTTGCCGAATCCGGTGGGTGCGCAGAGCAAGCGCAGGCGGAATGCTTGGCGTAACGCCGGCTGCACCAGCCGTGGTCGGCAAAGGTGCGTGGCAGATAAGGGCGGAAGCCCTACAGGAAGTGCGTAATAGGAGGGCGGAGAAAGGACAATACTCAACATTGCAGTACCTGCGAACTGTATTTCCACTAGCCGGCGGGAAGGGCAAGCCTTCCAATGATCGCGCAGGGAAATATCCAGTCGTCAGGGGTGTGTGTCTATAGCAGTCCGGGACACCTATAGGTAGCCGCCCGGAAGCCGGGCGGCTTGCTAGCTGGGATGCTTAGCGGATGCCTGCGTTGCGCAGGGCAGCTGGAGTGAAGTCCGACGCGTTGGGGGTCATACCGTACTGGATGCCGCGCTTGGCCTCGTTGTTCATGCCGAACACGATGTAGCGACCGGCGATCAGGTCATAGATACCAAGCGAGGCATATTGAGCGATGCCCTGCGCGTATTCCGTGGTGCCGTAGCCTTCCATGACGCGCCACAGCTGGCCGCGGCCGTCGTAGTGGTCGACTTCGGCAAGCTGCCAGCTGTCCTCGTCGAAGTACATGTCGCGCTTGGCATAGATGTGACGTTCGCCGGACTTGAGCGTGCCGACCACATGCCAGACGCGGTGCAGCTCATAACGCGTCAGGTCCTGGTTGATATGCCCAGGGCGGACGATGTCGGCGTATTTAACCTTTGACGAGCCCAGCTTGTAATTGTTGTACGGGATGTACAGCTCCTGCTTGCCGACCAGTTTCCAGTCGTAACGGTCTGGCGAGCCGTTGTACATGTCGGCGTTGTCGGCTGTGCGCATGCCATCGGCTGCAGTGCCCGGCCCGTCGTAGGCAACTTGTGGCGCACGGCGGACACGGCGTTGGCCGGCGTTGTAGGCCCAGGCCATGCGCGGTTGTGCGACCTGATCGATGGTCTCGTGAACCAGCAGGACGTTGCCGGCCAGGCGTGCCGGCGCGGTGACGCGCTGCTTGTAGTAGAACAGCACGTTGCTGCTGCTTTCCTTGTCGACGTCCTGCATGAACTGCGGGTAGGCGACATCGTCCGTTGCCTCGACCACGGTGAAGGAGCCATTGACCTGCGGCGCAGCCTGCGCCGTCAGGCGGGTCTGGTTCTTGCCGCGATAGCGGGTCATGTGGTTCCACACCACTTCTACACCGTTCTTCGGAATCGGGAAGGCGTAGTAGCGAGAGTCAGAAAAATTACTCAGGCCGTTGCCGCCGTCGATCGACTGGGTATTCAGCGCACTCTTCTTCGCCGCGTCGTAGATTTCCTGCGGCGAGGAAGCGGTGCGCTGGGTCTTGTACACCGGGATCTTGTAGGTGCTGGCATAGCGCTTGAACATTGCCAGCTGGCCTGGGGTCAACTTGTCTTTGTACTGCTCAGCGTTGGCGGCGGTGATGGTGAACAGTGGCTGCTCACCCTCGAACGGGTTGCCGAGGAAGCCATTGGTGATCGGCGCGGCGTCCTTTTTCAGACCGCCGGTGTAGGCCGGGATACTACCGTCGGCATTGCCTTCCTTTTGCGCGCCCAGCGGCGTCAGGCTGGTGCCCAGCTTGGCGGCTTCGTCCGCCGAGACGGCGGCCATCACGCTGCTACTCAACAGAGTCAGCGCCAGGGCGCCACAGGTCAACACACTGATTTTTTTCATATTTTTATTATCCTTTGTCGGTTGACCGTTAGAAGTTCACGCCAAAGCTGAGTGCGACAAAGTCACGATCAGTATTGGTTGCGAAGTCCCCACCGAAGAAGTCTGTGTAGCTCAGGCTGGCGGTATAGGTGTTGGCGTACTCGGCATCCAGGCCCAGGCTGACGGCCTTGCTGCCTTCCTCGAAGGTCGGGCCGCTGCCATCGACATCATGCGACCAGGCCAGGCTCGGCGACAGGTTGATGCCGGCGATCACGTTGTTGTAGTTGAGGATGGCGCGACCACGGTAGCCCCATGAGCTGCTGGTGTAGTAGCCCTTGTCGTTGCACTCCTGCTGCGGGTTGCTGGCGTTCGGCCGTCCGACGTTGGTGCCGACGCAGGCATTGGAGCCGCCAGGGCCGGAGTCGATCATCTGGCCGGCACCGAAGATCGGGCTACGCCCGAAACGAACATCCGTGCCATCGGTGTCGCCCAGGCCATTGATATGGCTGTAACCCACCTCGCCAACCAGGGTCAGGCGGCTGGCGCCCCAGATCTGGTCGATGAACTTGGTCGCGCTCATCTGGGTCTGGAAGACCGGCATGCGCTTGTAGCCGGCCACGTAGTTGCCCGGGCCGGGAGTCGCCTCGCCAGCGACGAAGGCCGGGGCGATCAGGGCCGGTCGGCCGCCTACGACGCCCGGTTGGGTGATCGCCGCGAAGTTCAGATCGGCGGTATTCATCTGCAGCGGCATGTTCGGCCGGTAGCTCATCTCGCCACCCAGGGCCACACCCTCCAGGTTGGTGGCGAAGCTCAGGCCGTAGAGACGGACGTCCTCCGGGTATTCCCAGAAGTACTGGGCAGTGGTTACCCGCGTTAGCTGGTTAACGGCCGTTTGAACAGCCGTACCGGAGGCGAAGCGCGTGGTGGTCTGATTGAAGCTGAGGTTCGGGTTACGGCTGTGGTAATTCAGCGCGTAGGCGCCGAACTCGGTGTCGTTCAGCTCGGGCACGAACCAGCGCATGGCCACGCCGAACTGGCCGCCATCGCGCGCGTCCTTATCCGCAATACGCGGCATATAGACGCTATCCGCCCCCGTCAACGCCTTCAATACGTTGTTGGTCGACTCCCCTGGCGCCAGGTCCGGACCGGCAAACACCAGACGGTCATTGCAACCGTTCTGCAGCGGGTCGACCCCGGCGAAGAAGGTGCCGCAGTTATCGGTAACGGTTTTTTCCCATTCGATCTGGTAGAAAGCCTCGGCCGAAATGTTCTCGCTGAGGTTCTGCGACATGTAGAACATGTTGACCGGAATCAAGCCTTCCTTGACTTCGGCACCAGGCCGACGCAGTGCGGCGACGTCGAGCGGGTTGATCGCGTTGATGCCGTTCTGGATGAAGGTGCTCTCGCCCCAGCTCACCACCTGCTTGCCAAGACGCACGTTGCCCGGCAGCTCGCCGATGTTGTAGTTGTGGTAGACGAAGGCATCGAGCAACTGGGTGCCGGAAGACTTGGCCATGCGGTCACGACCGCTGTCGTCGATGTCGTAGAACAGGCGGTGCTCGTCTTTCAGCTCGAAGTCGTACCAGTACTTGCCGCGCACGAACACGCCGCTATCGCCGTACTTCAGCTCCAGATCGTGTAGGCCCTTGAAGATCTTCGAGAAGGTCTCGCCTTTCTTGAAGTTGGCCCGTCCGTCATCGGCGGTACGGGACGACGCCTTGCCCTTGCCGTTCGGTGCAGCACCGACCGTACCGTTGCCAAAGACCGGGTTAAAGTTGGACACGAAATCCGGATCCGCTGAGCGTGTCGACCAGCTGGCGCCCACCGACAGCGATGAGTCGAACTGCCCCTCGATTTCCCCAATATTGAAATTAATAGCCTGAGCCTGTGCGCTGACACCCAAGGCAACAGCGGCGGCTAGTAAATGCGGCTGAAAGATTCCGCGCATTGTTGTTCTTTTCATGCGGTGCTCCGGTTGCTCGAACAAATATGAAGAGCTCGCATGCTAGGGAGCGGGCCGCGTCGCCATAATTGCCAGAAGCGGCGATTTTTAATGTCACCGGTTTGGGTGATCAAAATATGCGTTGGGGTTGATGGCTAATTGCTGCTGGTTGCGCTCCCGAAAGTAACGTTTCGAGCTGATATCACGGTGCAGTGTTTCTCTGGGCGGTAACAAGCCTGCGGCTGGCGCTCAATAAATGACGATATTTGAGGATGGAGGGGTGGAACCGTAGCAAGCGGTAGTAGGGTGCTGCCTGTTTGGGTGGTGTCAGTCGAGCAGGCCTTGTGCATGGGCGATGGCAGCTGCTGTGGTGCGGCCCTGGGCGCCGAGCTTGGCGTTGATCTTGCGCAGGTGCGATTTCCGTGAGTTCAGAGAGATGCATTTTTCGGGCAGTTCAAGCGGTCGAGCAATGCTGTGCGCTGCAGGTGACTGGGCATGATCGCCGGGGCCCAGAATTTAGTGGCAGGAAGCTCTGGGCGGGGCTACGTCGTTGGTCGGAGTTGCTCGGATGCTTGTTGATAAACCCTGCGCGGCATTGCCTTTATGGGTTGTCCTCAGCGCTGGTGGCGTTCCGTCCGGGGAGCTCGCTTGCCGGATGGTGGTGCGCAAGCTCAGGCGGTTGGTGGAGGTAAGTGAGCTACCTTCTATCGCTACTCCCTGGCGTAATCCTTTGGAACGATAGGGGAAAAGCGTCCCTGTTTCCTTCCTTTGGCCGTCGTCCGCCACCCAGGCGCTTTCTACTATCGATGCTCATAGGCGTCCGCTCGCACCTCCGGGCTGATGGCGCGGTGTCGGCTTTGTACGGAGGGTGGACCTATGCAGGCAAACGCTCGACAGGCATGGCCCGGTACTCACCGGGCAGTCGCTGGAGTTGATTGGCGTGGTGTTGATGTGGGTAATTCGGCAGGCGTCGCTCAGAGCGCCAACCGGGTCCCTGCGCTGGCCCTGCTTCCGGCACTCGAAGGCCTGTTGCGACGTGGTGTCGGCGTGGAGCGGATCGAAGCGGCATTCCGCTGCCGCATCGGACATCTTTATGAGCCTACTCTGCGCCTGCCGCTGTTGTTCTCCCGGCGCTTCTGGGCGCTGGCGGTGGAGGCTAGTGGCGACCCCGATATCGCCCTAGAGCTTGCCGTCGAGCAGTCTAACGACGTGATTCAAGCGTTGGGCAGCCTGCTGCTTGATGCACCATCGCTGGAGCACGGTGTTCGCCGGCTAAATACCTATCTGCCTTCCTGCTTTGGGCCCTTCGAGATCGAGATCGCGAGAACCGCTCGGGATGTGCAGCTGCGTGTGCATGACCGTGGCGTGCTGGCGGCGCCCCAGGCCATCGACTACCTGCTGGCCAGCCTGAGTGACGTGTTCCAGCGTGCGCTTATCGCGCCAGGCATACGCGGGGTAACGCTGCTCCAGGCCACGCCGCAGCGAGTGGCGCGTTATGCACGGTTGGGTCTGGTAGTGCAGGGTCAGGCGCATGTTTCTGCGCTACATATCGATCCCGCATGCTTCGTGCCTGTGGCTGGGCCAGGCGGTCAGCTGTGCGCGGCATATGTCGAGGAGTGCTCGCCAGCCAAGCCCGATACGTTGTTGCTGCTGGTCTGCGACTACATCGCGGCCGAGTTGGCCCAAGGCCCCAGCATCGAGGGGTTCTGTGGTCGCTACGGCATGCTGCGGCGCACCGTTGCCCGGCAGCTCAGGGCCGAAGGCTGGAGCTTTCGCGAATTGCTCGAACAATATCGACAGCTGTCCGCGCTCGATCTGGTGACCGGCGCGCCGCTGGTGCAGGCGCGTGTTGCCGAGTTGCTGGGTTACCGCGACCTGTCGAGTTTTGCCCGGGCGTTTGCGCGCTGGTATGGCATCAGCCCCGGCGCATTCCGTAGTGGGTACGCCAGCCTCGCCTGAGCGTCAGGCAATCCAGCTCTGGGTTCGGGCAATGGCCAGCGACCCTGGGCATTGAGCTTGGCGTAGATATTCTCCAGCCAGCTCGCCCCCCATCATGGGGAGCGAGCTGGCGGCGAGGCTTTGTTACCGTAGATTCCTGCTTTATCGCGCCATCGCGGCGCCCAGTCACGAACGAGGAAGGCACCATGCTCAACGGTATTAAGATTGTGGAAATTTGTGGGATCGGCCCTGGTCCGTTCTGCGCCATGCACCTGGCGGATCTGGGCGCGGACGTCATCGCCGTCGAACGTGGTGCCTCCACCTCGATCACCGGTGAGGCGAACGCTTCGCAGAATCCGATGAACCGCGGTAAGCGCTCGGTGGTTGCCGACCTGAAAACCCCTGAAGGCCGCGAGACCGTGCTGAAGCTGATCGAGGGTGCCGATGCGTTAGTCGAAGGCATGCGTCCGGGCGTGATGGAGCGCCTCGGCCTGGGTCCGGATGTGCTGCTGGCGCGCAACCCGAAACTGGTCTTCGGGCGTATGACCGGCTGGGGCCAGAGCGGCCCGATGGCCAATGCCGCCGGTCACGACAACAACTACGCCTCGCTGTCCGGCGCCATGTACCACAGCGGTACGGCCGGCGAAGCACCGTCGGCGCCGATCACCCTGCTCGGTGATATCGGTGGCGGCGCGTTGTACCTGGCAATCGGCCTGCTCGCCGGCATCCTCAATGCGCGCAGCACCGGCAAGGGTACCGTGGTCGATGCGGCCATCGTCGACGGCTCGGCGCACGCGATGGGGCTGATGCTGCTCATGGCCAAGAAGGGCCTGCTCAACGAGCAGCGCGGCAGGAGCGTCCACGACGGCTCGCACTTCTATGGCACCTACTTGTGTGCTGACGGCCATTACGTATCGCTGGGTTCGATGGAGCCGCAGTTCTACGCGCTGCTGCTGCAGAAGCTCGGCCTGCAGGATGATCCGCGCTTCGCCAAGCAGTGGGACATGAAGCGTTGGGGCGAGATGCGCGCGGCCTTCGTCGAGATTTTTGTCACCCGCACCCGTGCCGAATGGTGCGAACTGATGGAAGGCACCGATGTGTGCTTCGCCCCGGTCCTCAGCCCGCGTGAGGCTGCCCAGCATCCGCACATGGTCGAGCGCGGCGTGTACTTCGAGCGTGACGGCATGCTGCAGGCTTCGCCGGCGCCGCGATTTGACGGCAAGCGGACCACCCCGGGCGCCATTCCGACCCGCGGCCAGGACACCGAACAGGTCATGGCGGCGCTGCAAGCCGGCGATCTGACGGGTGTCTGGAAGGGCTGATTGGCCTGGCTTTAGCGTTTGCGCAGGGGCGCAAAGCCCGGTCGACGGGTACTGGTTGGCTCCCCTGTCGTGAGCGTATTGGCTTCTTAGGTCGTCCTGCCGCCGCACCGCCTCAGGCGAGCGGCGGCTCCTTCTTTTCTGTGGTGGGCAGCGATCGACTCTGCGATCCGCCGGCCGCAAGGTGCATCCTCGATCGTGTCTAGCGGTCGAATGCGTTCCGTGAGTGCTGCTGCAGGAAAACATCATGACAACTCATCCTTCCCGTGAGCTTCTGCATACCCGCGAAATCGTTTGTCGGGGCTATTTGCGCAGCGATGGGCTGTTCGATATCGAGGGGCAGTTGGTGGATTCGACCGGCGCGCCGACCGACCTGCCGTTCCACACCGTTGCAGCGGGGGGCGCCATCCACGACATGCGCCTGGTAATGACCCTCGATGCTGACATGGTGATCCAGCAGATCGCCGCGGACACTGCTACCGGTGCCAGCCCGTTCTGCGGCGAGATCAGTTCTGCCTATGCCAGCCTGCAAGGCTTGAAGATCGGTCCGGGCTTCAAGCAGCAGGTCAAAGCCCGTGTGGGCGGAACGCAAGGCTGCACGCATATCACCGAGTTGGTCGAGCGGATGGCCTCGACGGCCATGCAGACGATGTTTTCCCTCATCCGTGCGCAAGCCAGCAAGCGCCGCGCCTCGGGTGAGCAGAGCGTAACCGTACGGCCTTGGGTGGTAGGTACCTGTCACGCCTATCGCGAAGACGGTGAGGCGGTGCGCTTGCTGTGGCCGCAAGGCCTTCTGGCGCAGAGTGAGTGAGATGAGCTCGACGCTACCCGCCTAGCTCGGCGAAGCCTACGGATTTGTCCTCTACGCCTGCCTATAGTCCTTTCGAACTGCGCCCGAAGTTCCTCCCTTCGACTGTCGTGGGCTTCCATGCCCCGGCCTATGATGGCTCTATGCGCGATTCCAGCTGTGCCTGCATGATCGGTGGGCGGTGGAACGCATTCGGTGTGTCTTCCTGAGGAGCTTCATCCATGAGCAATAAAGTCATCGTTGCTGGCGTCGGCATGATTCCGTTCGTCAAGCCGGGCACCAGCGGTACCTATATCGAAATGGGCTCGCAGGCCATCCGCCTGGCTCTGAAAGATGCCGGTATCGACTACAAGCTGGTGCAACAGGCTTATGCCGGTTACGTCTTTGGTGACTCCACCTGCGGTCAGGCTGCCCTGTATGAAGTAGGCATGACTGGTATTCCGGTGCTCAACGTCAACAACAACTGCGCCACCGGTTCCAGCGCCCTGTTCCTGGCTCGCCAGGCGGTGGAAAGCGGCGCGGTCGAGTGCGCCCTGGCGTTCGGCTTCGAGCAGATGCAGCCGGGCGCCCTGAAAGCCCACTGGGACGACCGTCCGCGTGCCACCACGCACATGACTCAATCGCTAGTCAACGAACTGACCGCCGATGTCACCGGCGTGCCAAGCGCCCTGCTGATGTTCGGTGGTGCTGGTCGCGAGCACATGCAGAAGTACGGCACCCAGCTGAGCACCTTCGCAGCGATCCGCGCCAAGGCCAGCCGTCACGCCGCCAACAACCCCCTGGCCCTGTTCCGCAAAGTCGTCACCACTGAAGACGTGATGAATGATCCGGTGATCTGGCCGGGCGTGATGACTCGCCTGATGGCCTGCCCGCCGACTTGCGGTGGCGCGGCAGCGATCGTCTGCTCCGAAGCCTTCGCCAAGAAGCACGGCCTGCGCACCGACGTGGCGATCGTGGCTCAGTCGATGACCACCGACAGTCCGGCCTGCTTCGAGAAGAAGTCGATGATCGAAGTGGTTGGTTTCGACATGGCTCAGCGCGCCGCCAAGGAAGTCTACGAGAAGGCCGGCGTTGGCCCGCAGGACATCCGCGTCGCCGAGATGCACGACTGCTTCGCGCACAACGAGCTGCTGACCTACGAAGCCCTGGGCTTCTGCCCGATCGGTGGTGCCGAGAAGTTCGTCCTCGACGGCAACAACACCTACGGCGGTCAGGTAGTGACCAACCCGTCCGGTGGCCTGCTGTCCAAAGGCCACCCGCTGGGCGCTACCGGTCTGGCGCAGTGCTTCGAGCTGACTAACCAGCTGCGCGGCGCTGCCGAGGCTCGTCAGGTCGAAGGCCTGAACCACGCCCTGGCGCACAACCTTGGCTTGGGCGGCGCTTGCGTCGTGACGCTCTACGGTCGCAACTGATTGTCTGTGCGTGCGCTCGCCGAGCGCACGCGCAGGCTTCTGCACGGGGTGCGCGCTTGGCCATTGCCGAGGCGCGCATCACCGGTATGCATCGCTCTGGTTTGATCCAGATGCTGGTCGATTGGTGCAATGCCAATCCATATCTGACCCTGATCCTCCCCAAACCCCACAATCTGCCGTGATTGACCGATCCTGGGCCTGATCGATTGCCCTGCGCTGTGGTGCGTGAATCTCAGCATGCAGAGGGTGCACTGGGCTGCCTTACGCCATCGTCTAGTTCGTTCGAGTGTCATCCGCTCCTCGTTCAAGTTCCTCCCTTCGGCGGTCGTGGCGCGGCCTGACCCGGCCTAGGATAGACACTGAGCGATTTCAGTTGTCCGGGCCATGCGTCATAGCCCTTGGCGATCCAGAGCTGGAGCATTCCGGCCAGTCTTTCAGAGGAGCATCACCCATGAGTGAGAAAGTCATCGTTGCCGGCGTCGGCATGATTCCCTTCACCAAGCCGGGCGCCAGCCCGAGCTACACCGACATGGGTGCCGAAGCCCTGCGCCAGGCGCTGAAAGACGCGGGCATCGGTTACGACAAGGTGCAGATGGCTTTCGCCGGCTACGTCTACGGCGACTCCACCTGCGGCCAGACCGCGATCTATGAAGTCGGCCAGACCGGCATCCCGATCGTCAACGTCAACAACAACTGCTCCACCGGCTCCACCGCCCTGTACCTGGCACGCGCCGCCGTGGCCAGCGGCCAGGCCGACTGCGTGCTGGCCCTGGGCTTCGAGCAGATGCGCCCGGGTTCGCTGAAGTCCAACTGGGACGACCGCCCGGTGACCCGTGAGCGTTTCCTGCCCGTCGTCCAGCAGCTCACCGCCGACGCCGCCGACGTTCCTGGCCCGCTGCGCACCTTCGGTGGCGCTGGCCGTGAGCACATGCAGAAGTACGGCACCAAGATGGAAACCTTCGCGGCGATCCGCGCCAAGGCCAGCCGTCACGCCGCCAACAACCCTTTGGCGCTGTTCAAGAAAGTCGTCACCACCGAAGACGTGATGAATGACGTGGTGATGTGGCCGGGCGTGATGACCCGCCTGATGGCCTGCCCGCCGACCTGTGGCGCCGCCGCGGCAATCGTCTGCAGCGAGAAGTTCGCCAAGCAGCATGGCCTGCGCACTGACGTGGTGATCCTTGCTCAGTCGCTGACCACCGACCCGGCCGTCTCCTTCGATCCGCCTTCGATGATCAGCTACGTCGGCTTCCAGATGGCCCAGAACGCCGCGCAGAAAGTCTACGAGCAATCCGGCTTCGGTCCGGAAGACGTGCGTGCCGTGGAGCTGCACGACTGCTTCGCCCACAACGAGCTGCTGACCTATGAAGCCATCGGCCTGTGCCCGATCGGCGGCGCCGAGAAGTTCATCCTCGACGGCGACAACACCTACGGCGGCCAGGTCGTCACCAACCCGTCCGGCGGTCTGCTGTCCAAGGGCCACCCGCTGGGTGCCACCGGTCTGGCCCAGTGCTACGAGCTGACCCATCAGTTGCGCGGTACCGCCGGTGCCCGTCAGGTCGAAGGCCTGAATATCGCCATGGCCCACAACCTCGGCCTGGGCGGCGCCTGCGTCGTCACCATGTTTGGCAAGAACTAAACGTCATCTCACGCGCCTCCTCGCAGGCGCGTGACCCAACATAGGAGTCAAGACAAATGGCAGACAAAAGTCTGATCGGTCGTTCGCTCGGCGTAACCACCGCCGACGTGGAGAAGGGCCGCCTGCGCTTCTTCGCCAAGGCCATCGGCGAGACCGATCCGATTTACACCGACGAAGCCGCCGCCAAGGCCGCTGGCCACAAATCCCTGCCGGTGCCGCCGACCTTCTTCATGTGCCTCGGTGGTGAAGGCCGCGATCAGGTCGAGCAGTTGAAGATCTACGGCTTCGACCTCGCTCGTATCCTGCACGCCGAGCAGTCTTTCGTTTATCACAAGATGGCTTATGCCGGTGACACCTTGACGTTCGACACCAAGGTCGCCGACGTGTACGACAAGAAAGGCGGCGCCCTGCAGTTCGTGGTCAACGAAACCCGCGTGACCAACCAGCACGGCGAGCACATCGCTGATGTCCGCTCGTCTCTCGTACAGCGTTAAGGAGCCGTCGATGACTACCGTTCAATACTCCGATATCCAGGTTGGCGACGAGATTCCGCTGCTCAAGTTGAAGCCGGTCAATCGCACCACTCTGGCTTTGTATGCCGGCGCTTCGGGCGACCACAACCCGATCCACATCGATATCGACTTCGCCCGCAAGGCGCGGATGCCCGACGTGTTCGCTCACGGCATGTTGTCCGCCGCCTACCTCGGCCGTCTGCTGACCAGCTGGGTGCCGCAGAGCCAGGTGCGCAGTCTGGCGATCCGTTTCACCGGTATCACTCAGCTCGGTCACATCCCGACCTGCACCGGCAAGGTCACCGAGAAGTTTGAAGAGAACGGCGAGAAGCGTGTGCGCCTGGCAATCCGTTGCGGCAACCAGTACGGCGAAGAAAAGCTTGCCGGCGAAGCGGTTGTCGCTCTGGCCTGATTTACCCCCACCCCCCAAAAAGCGTAGGAACAGTTAAATGAAAAAGCTCGAAGGTAAAGTTGCTCTGGTAACCGGCTCTGGCCGTGGCATTGGTCGTGAAGTCGCCCTGCAACTGGCTGCCTACGGCGCCAAAGTCGTGGTCAACGATCTGGACCAGGCTCCGGCTGATGAAGTCGTGGCTGAAATCAAAGCCGCTGGCGGCGAAGCCGTTGCTTGCGTCGGCAGCGTCACCACTCCGGATTTCGCCGAGCGTTTCGTACAGACCGCGGTGAAGAGCTACGGCGGCATCGACATCATCATCAACAACGCCGGCTTCACCTGGGACAACGTGATCCAGAAGATGAGCGACGAGCAGTGGTACGCAATCATCGATTGCCACCTGACCGCGCCGTTCCGCATCCTGCGTGCTGCTCAGCCGATCATCAGCGCCCTGGCCAAGAAAGAAGCTGCTGAAGGCAAAGAAGTGTTCCGCAAAGTGGTCAACATCTCCTCCGGCGCTGCCGGTGGCAACGTTGGTCAGAGCAACTACTCCTCGGGCAAGGCCGGCATCCTCGGTCTGACCAAGACTCTGTCCAAGGAGTGGGGCCGCCTGAAAGTCAACGTCAACGCCGTGGCTTTCGGCCTGATCGATACCCGTCTGACCCAGGCCCTGGCTGGCGACGAGAGCAAGACCGTGAACATCGAAGGTCGCGAGATCAAAGTCGGCGTGCAGCAGGCACGTCTGGACAGCGCCTCCACCACCATTCCGCTGGGCCGTCCGGGCAAGGCTGAAGAAGCTGCTGGTGCCGTGGTGCTGTTCTGCTTGCCGGAATCCGACTTCCTCTCCGGTCAGACCCTGTACTGCGGTGGCGGCCCTGGCGGCAACTTCTAAGTACCAACATCTCCCGTGCGCCCGGCTGTTTGAGCGGCGCGGATAAGTGGGATCGTGAAGGCCCGTGGCGCTAGTGCGCCACGGGCCTTCAGCATTTGAGGGTTCCCCGATGCTGCAAAGTGACCGTTCGCCGTGGATGGGCAGGTCGAGCGTCGGCAAGCTACTCAAGACTGAATTGCGCCAACTGTTCCGGGTAAACCACAAGCGCGGTATCGTCTAAGCCTGCAAAGGCTTCGCTAGGCGAACTGTTGCGCCCCCCCCATAAAAAAACCGCTTTCAAGCGGTTTTTTTATGCGTGCGTGGCAGAGCGGGGCGCTCAGCCATGACATCTTTGTCGATCCTCCTATGCTGTGGACGGTATTCCAAGGATGCCACTCGATGACTCGTGTCGTAATTGCTGACGAACAACCGCTGGTGCGCAGCGCCCTACGCACCCTGCTCGAAGCCGATGGGTATGAAGTGGTCGCCGAAGCTGATAACGGCCAAGACGCCTTGCAGCAGACGTTGCGCCTCCAGCCCGATCTGCTGATTCTTGAGCTGTCGCTGCCGCGTCTCGGTGGGCTGGAGGTCATGAGTCGGTTGCGCCAGGGAGGCAGCCCAAGCCGTCGCCTGATGCTCGCCGCGCACAGCACCAATCACTTCGCCGGACTGTGTCTGCAGGCAGGCGGCTCCGGTTTCGTCGGCAAGCACGAGCCGCTGAGTGAGCTGCGTAACGCGATCCATAGCGTGCTAAACGGGCTCAGTCACTTTCCGGTCCGTGCGCTGAGCACCGTGGCGCCGCAGCTAGAGGCGAAGAATGAAGACGAACAGTTTCGCAGCCTGTCGCCCCGTGAGCTGACCGTGTTGCGCTACTTCGCCAACGGCCACAGCAACAAGCAGATTGCCGACCTGCTGCATCTCAGTGATCGCACCGTCAGTACCTACAAGACGCGCCTGCTGCACAAATTGAATACCGGCTCGCTCGCCGGCCTGCTGGAAATTGCCTGGCGCAATGGCCTGCTGCAAAACATACCGCAGGCGGCGGGCGACCCCGGACTGGGGGACGAGCAGACGCGCGACGGCGTGTTCCACACCTTGTTCGATGCCATCCCCATTCCCGTGTGCCTGCGCGACCGTGAGGGCTGTTTACTGCTGTGCAATCAGCACTTTCTCGAATTCCACGGCGTCAGCCGGGCGGAGGCCAAGGGCACGCGTCTGATTGATGCCACGGCAATCGGTCCGGAGGATGCGCTCTGGCTGCATCAGGCCTATCTGCAGGCCGTGGCGTCTGAGCAGCCCTACAGTCACGAGCTGGCGTTGAACTACCGGGATCGCAGCCTTGCGGTGCGCAATTGGGGCGTGCCTTATCGCGATCAGCAAGGTCAGCTGCTGGGCATGGTCTGCTCGGTCGTCGATATGACCGAACAGGACCAGAAGCTCTCGGCGCTGCGGGAAAAACACCAACGACTCGAATCTATCGCCAATACGCGGTCGCTCTACCTCGAAGACATTGCCATGGAGTTTGGCAAGACACTCTCGGCGATCCAGACGGTACTGGCGGAAGTCGCGCCGCAGCAGATATCGCGGTCCCGAATCGCCGATGTACGCGGCGCCGCCACTTCGATGCAGGAAACCCTGAGCGTGCTGTATGACGTGCTGCTCCTGGAGAATCACAAGCTGCGGCTCAGCCCCGGGCCCACGGACCTGCAGCAACTCACCGAGGATGCCGTGCGTGAACTGGCGCAGCGCGATGAGTTTGCTGCGCTGCCGATCGAGTTAGTCGTTGCCCCTGGCGCGGCGGAGGCCTGGGTCGATCCGCGGCGCTACCGGCAGGTGCTTGCGGACCTGTTCAGTTACTGCGCCGGCCGGGGCGCCCGGCAGCTGCTGGTGCGTGCCACCGCCAAACGGTTGGTCCATGGCGAGCTGGACTGGCAACTCGATCTGGAAACCCACCAGCCACTTGGCCCGGCCACGCAACTATATCGGCGTACCAACCAGCAGGCCCACCCAATCGCCGAGGCACACGTGTCGCGCTGCATACGCCTGAGCAAGCTAATGGGCGGCGAGATTCTGCTGGATCATCTGCCTGCTCCTGGCTTGCTGGCCCGGTTGCAGCTGCGCCTGCCTATCGCCACGCAAGACGGCTGATAAACCGGCGCAGCTAACCATGAAAGACTTGCGCTGGCCGGTGTAGCGCCACTCGGATTTCTCTGAGCTGCGGCGCTGGCGCCCGTTGCAGGGACTAATTCCGGGCGAGGAATGAGCAAGGTGCTGGGTTAAATCCGGTTGCCAAAACGCCCACCCGCGCGGCCTCCCGCCAGCGCTGCCGACTACGCTGACGAAAGCCCAATGGTCCTGCACTGACAGCTGGAGTCCGTATGTACATCACTCAAGGTTTGCACCGCCATCTCCAGCAACGCCCTAACGCCACCGCCATCCGCTTCCTCGGTCGTTGCATGACCTACGCCGAACTCGGCGACCGGGTCGCCCGGTTGGCAGGCGCCCTGCAGCAACTGGGCGTGGCCCGCGGTGATCGGGTGGCGATGCTCTCGCTCAACTCGGCACGCTGCATTGAATACAACCTGGCGGTGCCTTGGGCGGATGCGGTGGTCAATCCGGTGAATTTCCGCTGGAGCCTGGCGGAGATCATCTATTCCCTGGATGACTCGGAAACCACCGTCCTGATCGTCGACGAGACCTTCAAGGCGCTAGGCGCGAAGATCCTCGAACAGGCGCAGACCGTGCGCCAGGTGATCTACGCCGGCGAAGGCGAAACGCCGGAAGGTCTGTTGAATTACGAGACGCTGATTGCCGAAACAGCGCCGGTCCAGGACGCGCGGCGGCGGGGTGACGACTTGCTGGGGATTTTCTACACCGGCGGCACCACCGGTTTCCCCAAGGGCGTGATGCTCAGCCACAACAACCTGTTCTTCTCGGCAACCGCCTCGCTGGCGGCCGGGCGCTTTGGCGCCGACGCGGTGTTCCTGCACGCGATGCC
Organism: Pseudomonas sp. LS44; assembly: GCF_024730785.1. NCBI lineage: Bacteria > Pseudomonadati > Pseudomonadota > Gammaproteobacteria > Pseudomonadales > Pseudomonadaceae > Pseudomonas > Pseudomonas sp. LS44. The sequence goes on along the minus strand of NZ_CP102830.1, from coordinate 3,618,712 downwards.
GATGTTCCACCTGGCCGATTTCGCCGCGATGGCTTCGTTGTTCATCACCGGCGGCACTCATGTGGTGCTGCCAGCCTTTACCCCGCAGGGCGCGCTGGAAGTCATCGCCAAGGAGCAGATCAACGAGATCCTGCTGGCACCGACCATGATCCAGATGATGCTCGACTGGCGCGATAGCCATGCCGACGCACGTGACCTCGACCTCGGCTCGTTGCGCTCGGTGACCTATGGCGCCTCGCCGATCACTCCGGCGCTGCTCGATCGGGCGCGCGCCGCATTCCCCTCGGCGGGCTTTGCGCAAGGCTACGGGATGACCGAGCTGGCGCCGATCGCCACGACCCTGGAGGCGAAATTCCATACGCCCGAACACCAGGCCAGCGGCAAGATGTATTCGGCCGGGATGCCGGCGTGCTGCGTCGAGGTGGCCATCGTCGATGCCGAGGACCACGAAGTGCCACGCGGCACCGTCGGCGAGATCGTGGTGCGCGGGCCGAACGTGATGCTCGGCTACTGGAAAAAGCCGGAAGCCACCGCGCAGGCGCTGCGCAATGGCTGGATGCACACCGGCGACGGCGGCTACATGGACACCGACGGTTTCGTGTTCGTCTGCGACCGGCTCAAGGACATGATCGTCAGCGGCGGCGAGAACGTCTATTCGGCCGAGGTGGAAACCGCCATCGCCAGCCACCCGGCGGTCGCGCAGGGCGCAGTAATCGGCATCCCCTCGGACCGATGGGGCGAGACGGTGCACGCGGTGGTCGTGCTGAAACCGGGCGCCAGTGTCAGCGAAGCGGAAATCGCCGCCCACTGCCGCGAGCGCATCGCCGGCTACAAGGTGCCGCGCAGCGTCGAGTTCCGCGATGCGCTGCCGCTGTCTGGGGTCGGCAAGGTGCTCAAGACAGAACTGCGTAAGCCGTTCTGGGACAACCACAATAAGGGCATCGCCTGACCGGGTTGCCTGGAGTCAGTCCAGGCAGCATTGATGGGCCTCTCGTGGAACAGAAATACAGCAAGAGCTATGCGGCGGTCGCCAAGGCGGTGAGGTTATTCCGAACCAGCATCGTCCACGTTTGGGCGATAAGGGAAACCTTCTGTCAGGGCGCTCAACGGCTGCGGGTTGCTGGCCCTTTGTGGAGGCCGGGTCGGTGACTCATTTCAGCGGGATGGTGTACGACAGGATCAGGTGGTTCTCATCCAGCTCGCCGGCGCCATCGGAGCGGACCATGGCGTTGCGCCAGCGGATGCCGAGGTTCTTCAGCGGACCAGCCTGTACCACGTAGCTCGGGTCCAGGTTGCGCTCCCACTCCTTGCCATTCTCGCCGGCGATCTCGTAGCCGTCGCCGCGCAGGTAGCGGGCGAAGAAGCTCAGGCCCGGTACGCCGAAGGTGGCGAAGTCGATGTCGTAGCGCATCTGCCAGGAGGTTTCCTCGGCGCGGGTGAAGTCGAGGATCTGCACCACGTTGGCGACGTTGGCGTCGGCGTCCTTCAGGTAGGGGAAGGGGTTGTCGCCACTGTTGTCCTGATAGCCGACGCGGAGGTGAATCGCCCCCGGCTTTCCAAACGAGAGAACGGCGCCCTGATCCGCTATCTGTTTAATTCGTACGCGCACATATTGACCGTCGCGGCCAGGTTCAGCGATTCGATGGCGCCACAACCGGGAATCGTAAAAGGCTGGGCGTTGAGTGCGATCAGTTGCTCACGGGGCACGCCGCGAGCTTCGTTGCCGAACAGATAACAATCGAAGGTTTTGAAACTGGCAGATTGCAAGCGGTCGCCATTCATATCCAGACAGGCAATGCGCTCAAAGCGCGTGCGCAAGGACTCCAATTCCACATCCAGTTCCATAGGCGCATGAAAAATGGCGCCCATGCTGGAGCGCACGACTTTGGGGTTGTACGGATCGACGCTGCCGGGGCTGAGCAAGCAGCGAAAATTACCGAACCACGCCAAGGTGCGCAGGATGGTGCCAAGATTGCCCGGGTCCTGAATTTCATGCAGGTAGATGGCGCGCTCGTTATGAGTGGGTGCAGCAACCGGCGCGGCTGTCGCCGGCATTGGCACCAACGCAATAATGCCCTGCGGTGTTTGGGTGTCGGCGATCTGCGCCATCTGGCGGTCGTTGATCACATGGGTCTTGAACGGGCTTTGCCAGTGCTCGTAGGCGCCGGTTACATACAGCTGGCTGCTCTGTAGCAGCGGATTCTGTAAGGCGGCTTTCTGCAGTTCCAGCAACAGATGTTCGCCCTCCACCAGAAAATGACCGAACTCGGCCCGGTACTTTTTCTGGTGAAGCTTTTTAATGTCGTCGAGTTTCATCAATGCGGCGCTCAGTTGCTCTGCTCAGACAAAAGCGACTTGGCCAACGCTTCGGCGACTTTAATGCCGTCCACGCCTGCCGACAGAATGCCGCCCGCATAGCCGGCGCCTTCACCGGCCGGATACAGGCCGCGCAGGTTGAGGCTTTGCAATGTCTCGTGGTCGCGGGTGATACGGACCGGGGAGGAGGTGCGGGTTTCGATACCGGTGAGCACCGCGTCATCGCGATCAAAACCGCGCAGCTGCTTGCCAAATGCCGGCAGCGCCTCGCGGATGGCCTCGATCGCATAATCCGGCAGCGAGGGCGCAAGATCGCCCAGACGCACGCCGGGTTTGTAGGAGGGTTCCACCTCGCCAAACTCTCTCGACGGCACGCCGCGAATAAAGTCGCCCACCAATTGCGCGGGCGCACAGTAATCACTGCCGCCCAATTCATAGGCGCGGGATTCCAGGCGCTCCTGCAACTCCACGCCGGCCAGCGGGCTGCCGGGGAAATCCTGCTCCGGGTTGATGCCCACGACGATGCCGGCATTGGCATTGCGTTCGTTGCGCGAGTACTGGCTCATGCCGTTGGTCACGACTCGCCCCGGTTCGGAAGTGGCCGCCACCACAGTGCCGCCGGGGCACATGCAGAAGCTGTAGACGGCTCGGCCATTCTTGGCGTGATGCACCAGTTTGTAGTCGGCGGCGCCGAGCTCCGGATGGCCGGCGTATTTGCCCAGGCGGGCCTGGTCGATCAGGCCTTGCGGGTGCTCGATGCGGAAACCCACGGCAAAGGGTTTGGCCTCCATGAACACGCCCTGCCGGTGCAGCATGCGGAAGGTATCGCGGGAGCTGTGGCCCAACGCTAGCACCACATGGCGACTGCGGATGGTTTCGCCGCTGGCCAGCACCACACCCTCGAGCTGGCCATCGTCGATCAGCAGATCGGTAACTTTGCTTTCAAAGCGCACCTCGCCGCCGAGGGCGATGATCTCCTCGCGCATCGCGGCGACCACGCCGGTGAGGCGGAAGGTGCCGATATGCGGCTTGCTCACGTACATGATCTCTTCCGGCGCGCCGGCGCGGACAAACTCGTGCACGACCTTGCGGGCGTAGAACTTGGGGTCTTTGATCTGGCTGTAGAGCTTGCCGTCCGAGAACAGACCGGCACCACCCTCGCCGAACTGTACGTTGGATTCCGGGCTCAGGACCTTCTTGCGCCATAGCGCCCAGGTATCCTTGGTGCGGCTGCGCACATCCTTGCCGCGCTCCAGCACAATGGGTTTGAACCCCATCTGTGCGAGCAGCAGCGCCGCGAACAAGCCACAGGGGCCAAAGCCCACGACCAGCGGTCGCTCGCTCAGATTGGCCGGCGCCTGTCCGACCGGATAGTAGTTAGTGTCCGGGGCTGGACGCACATTGTGATCATCGGCAAAGCGCGCCAGGATTGCAGCCTCGTCGCGGGCCTCCAGATCGATGATGTAGATGAACAGAATGACGCTGTTCTTCTTGCGGGCATCGTAGCTGCGCTTGAACACGGTGAAGTTCAGCAGATCGGCGTCGCTGATACTCAGGCGTTTGACGATGGCCTGGCGCAACTCATCGGCGGAGTGATCGAGGGGCAGGGACAGTTCGTTGATGCGAATCATGGCGGTAATCCTGGCCGGTGACTCCGGCAAAGGAAGCAACAAAGGGTGGGGTAAGGTGCGAATTGTAGCCGCCGCCGCCCACCACTGTCAGGCCTGGCCTGACGGTTCGCCATAAGGCGCCGTGGTGGTCGGTGCCGTGCGCCGCCGCCCCGCAGATTTAACCTGCGCAGTGTTATCGGCCTATAATCGCCGCTACTTTGCGGCCAATAGCGTCCTCTCCGCGCCGCTCCTCACCTTGATTTTCCGTGGCTCTCTCATGAAACGATCCAAAAGCAGCGCCCGCTGGCTGAATGAACACGTCAACGACCCCTACGTCAAACGGGCGCAGAAGGATGGCCTGCGCTCCCGTTCCAGCTACAAGCTGATCGAGCTGAACGAGAAGGACCGGCTGATCCGCCCCGGTATGCTGCTCATGGATCTGGGCTCGGCCCCTGGCGGCTGGTCGCAGGTGGCTGGGCGCTTGGTGGGCGACAAGGGACGGGTTATAGCCACCGACATCCTGCCGATGGATTCGCTGGATAACGTCGACTTTATTCAGGGCGACTTCACCGATGACGCCGTGTTCCAGCAGCTTCTCGAAAAGCTCGACGGCCGGCAGCCGGACCTGATCGTTTCCGACATCGCTCCCAATCTCAGCGGCGTCGCTGCCGCCGATCAAGCTTCGTCGATGTATCTGGTCGAACTCACCCTCGATATGGTCCGCAAAGTGCTCAAGCCCAATGGCAACTATGTGGTCAAGGTCTTTCAGGGTGAAGGCTCTGACGAATTCCTGAAGGACGTTCGCACCTCATTCGAGAAGGTGGTGATACGCAAACCAGCCGCATCGCGACCGCGCTCGAACGAGGTGTATCTGGTGGGGAAAGGGTTTAAAGGATAAGGCGCCTGCGGCGCTGAAGGGCGATCGAGCTCACTTCGATGGTGACGCAGGCTTGATCGGGGCGATTTCAGTGAAGAAGGTTGGAAGCGGTACCGGTCGGACGTGAAGGCGCATGCACAATTTCGCCGGCCAATCCCTGCGGCTCGTGAGCGAAATTGGCCTGGCTGGCGATGCCGCAGCAACACCCTTCGCTTCATCCCAATCCGGCGTATCCGCTGCCGCTGATGGCGATGTTGTGTATGCATCTGATGCCGAACAGGTGCGACTACTCCTTGAACACCGGGAGCTACCCTGCCTGTCAAGGTACCGCTACTGCAGTCACCTCAACGCCCGGCACTGACGCAACGGACTCAACCACCGGCTGGCTGCCCCCCAACTGCCGGATCTGCCGGATCTGCTGAACCCTGCTCAGATTTTCCCAGGCTTTGGTGTAATGCCCTGGCGACTGTTCGATCGCGCTGCGAAAGAACTGTTCGGCCTCATCCAGCTTGCCTTCCACCAGACAGACATAACCGACATCATTGCTGGCCTCGGCCCGCTTCTCGATCTGCTCGAACGCAGAAACGGCCTCTTCATAGCGCCCCATACGCGCCAGCAACAATCCATAGTTGCGCCACAGCGGATGGTAGGAAGGGTCGTAGCCGATCCCCCGCTGATACATACGCTCAGCCTCCGGCCATGAGCCGGCCAGGTAATAGGAATAGCCCTGACTGTTCTGCACCAGCGCCGAGCGCGGCTCGATTTGCATGGCCACGCGGTAGTAGGCCTCGGCCTGGGTGAAGTCGTTGCGCAGATCCGCGAGCACTCCCAGCCCGTTGTAGACCTTGAGCGGCGACTGGCTGTCCACCTTGAGCTCAGCCACGCCAGGCAGGCTGTCGCCCTTGCCATTACCAAGGCGCTTCTGGTCCACAGCGACCGCCTTGAACAGCAGTTCCTGTGCACGCCCGTGATCGCGCGCGGCGAGATACAGCAGGCCCATCTCCGTCAGAGCATCGAGATTGTCCGGATCGCTCGTCAGCACATCGTTGAACGCCATCTCGGCGAGCTGGGCATTGCCTCGCTCACGGTGGATGCGCCCGACCCAGACCAGAGCCTCGTAGCGTTTTGGGTCCAGTTCGAGAGCGCGCAGGTACTGGAACAGCGCCAGATCGAGATTGCCGCTCTGGTAGGCCCTAGCCGCCAGCTGCATGGCTTCGGTCGGCGAGTCGATCTGTTTCTGCACCTGATAAAGCACCGAGTTGTCGCCGGTGTAGACCGAGCGAAAGCCGCTGGCCTGCTCCGAACCGGTGGTCTGACATCCCGACAGCACGGCCAGCGTGGCCAACAGCAGCATTTTTCTGTTCATGTCATAGCTTCCCGAATGCTTTGAAGACACCAATGAGCGCCGGCCCGATGGCCACCAGAAAAAAGCTTGGCCACAGGCAGAAGATCAGCGGAAACACCAGCTTGGTACCAACTTTCGCGGCCTGCTCCTCAGCGGCCTGGGTGCGCCGGTCGCGAAACTCCTCGGCGTAGATGCGCAAGGTATCGGCGATGCTGGTGCCGAAACGGATGCTCTGCGCCAGCAGACTGACCAGGCCCTGCACGTCATCCAGCCCGGTGCGCAGGGCCAACCCCTTCAGCGCTTGGGCGCTGGGGATGCCGGCGCGGATTTCCGCATTCACCAACGCCAGTTCCTCGGCCAGTTCCACCTGGCTCACCGCCATCTCGTCGGCCACCCGCTCGATGGCCTGGGGTAAGGCCAGGCCCGACTCCACGCACACCACCATCAGGTCCAGAGCATCGGGAAAGGCTGCGCGCAGCCGGTTGATCCGCGCGGCCTTGCGCTTCCCCACATAGACCGCCGGCGCTAGCCAGCCGACGCCGGCCGCCCCGGCCGCTAGCAGCAGGGCCAAGGTCAGCGAGAACTTCGGCAGCAAGGGCAGCACCAACAGCGCCAAGCCCAGCAGCGTTAGCGGCAGTACCAGACGGATGGCCCAGTACAGCTGCACGGCCGAAGCAGAACGGTAGCCGGCGTGCATCAACAGGGTGCGGGTGGCGGAAACCTGGCTGCGGTCTTCCTTGGCGAAGCGCTGGCCCACCTGCTCCAGCAGCAGTTGCAGATTACCGGGAGCCCGCTGATCCCCGGACAAGTCGCCATGACCGCGCTTGATCAACGCCAGCCGGCGCTGCACCGGGTCCTGCAAGCCCATCACCAACAATGCCACGGTGACCACGGCGAGCGCCGCACTCAGGCCGATGGCGCCGAGAAACAGCAGGCGCGCCAGTTGTTCGTTGCCCACTGCGCCATTGATCAGAGCTAACAGGTAGTCCATGTCCAACTCCTTCCCTCGACGAACACCTACACCTGAATACGGATGACTTTGCGGATCCACACGATGCCCACCAGCATGGCGCCGAAAGCCGCCATGACCAGCTTCTGCCCAAGTGGCTCCTTGATCAGCACCGGCATGTACTCCGGAGTCGTCAGCATGATTGCCGCGGCCAGCACGAAGGGCACCGAGATCAGCACCCAGGCCGACATCCGCCCTTCCGCGGACAGCGTCTTGACCTTGCGCTGGAAGCGGAAGCGTCCGCGAATCAGGCTGCTCAGGCGCTCCAGCACCTCGGTCAGATTGCCGCCGGTATCGCGGTGGATGAGGATCGAGGTCACCAGCATCATCACCGTCATGCTCGGCATGCGCTCCAGCAGGCCAAGCATGGCCCGGCGCACATCGTTGCCATAGTTGATGTCGGCGAAGGTCAGGCCGAACTCATGGGCCACCGGCCCTTTGTGCTCGTCGGCCACCAGGCGCAGGGTCTCGTTGAACGGGTGGCCGGCGCGCAAGGCGCGGCACATGGCGTCCAGGGCGTCCGGCAGGCCTTCCTCGAAGGCGGCGAAACGCTTGTTGCGATCGCTGGCGATTTTCAGGATCGGCAGCCAGAACACCAGCGCGGCAGCCACTAGGGCCACCCACCAGAGCGGCACCAGCAGCCACAGCCCGACACCGGCCCAAAGCGCCAGCGCCAGACTGAGCATCAGCACGCGATAGGCCCGGTAGTCGTGGCCGGCCTGCTCGATCATCGTGGCCAAGGCCTCCATCAAGGGCCACTGCTCCAGGCCCGCTTCCAGTGGCGACAGCCGCGTGAGGTATTTCTGCCGCAGCACCGTCTGCATGTTCGGCAACTGGGCGGCATGCTCCAGCACACTCAGGCGCGCGCGGATACGCTTGCGCGTCTTGCCCGCCTCGCCAAACACCGGCACCACCACACCCTGGCTGAGCAGGAACACCGCGACGAAGACCATGCCGAGAAACGCCAGGATGTACTCGGAGGGGAGCTGGTTCATGACTGCAGGGCCTCCATCCATTCGGGGCGGAACAGGTTCAGCGGCAGCTCGATGCCGCGCTTGGCCAGCACGTCGCGAAAGCCCGGAATCATCCCGGTCGGACGGAAGTCGCCGAGTACTTCGCCCTGCTCGCCGATGCCACGCCGCTCGAAGGTGAAGATCTCGGTCATGGTGATGATGTCGCCCTCCATGCCGTTGATTTCCTGCACGCTGACCAGACGCCGGCGGCCGTCCTCCTGGCGTTCCAGCTGGACCACCACGTCGATGGCCGAGGCGATCTGCTGGCGCATGGCCTTGATCGGGAAGGTCGCCCCGGTCATCGACACCATGTTCTCGATCCTTCCCAAGGCATCGCGCGGGGTGTTGGCATGGATGGTGGTCAGCGAGCCGTCGTGGCCGGTGTTCATCGCCGTCAGCATGTCCAGCGCCTCGGCGCCGCGCACCTCGCCGATGACGATGCGGTCCGGGCGCATACGCAGGCTGTTGCGCACCAGCTCGCGCTGGCTCACCTCGCCGCGCCCCTCGATGTTCGAAGGCCGGGTCTCCAGGCGCACCACGTGCGGCTGCTGCAGTTGCAGCTCGGCGGAGTCCTCGATGGTGACGATCCGCTCGTTGTGCGGAATGAAACTGGACAGCACATTGAGCATGGTGGTCTTGCCGGTGCCGGTGCCGCCGGACACCAGCACATTCATGCGCCCGCGCACGATGGCCTTGAGCAGCAGGGCGATGGCCGGCGTCAGGGTGCCCATCTGCACCAGGCTCTCGGTGCTCAGCAGGTCCACGGCGAAACGGCGAATCGACATGCTCGGCCCGTCGATGGCCAGCGGCGGAATGATCGCGTTGACCCGCGAGCCGTCCTTCAGGCGTGCGTCCACCAGCGGCGAGGATTCGTCGATGCGCCGCCCCAGGCTAGAAACGATGCGGTCGATGATGTTCAGCAGATGCTGGTCGTCACGAAAGCGCACGTCGGTGCGTTGCAGCTTGCCGTGGCGCTCGACGTACACCGAGGCGTGTCCGTTGACCAGGATGTCCGACACGCTGTGATCGGCCAGCAAGGGCTCCAGCGGCCCCAGCCCAAGCACCTCGTCGGTGATCTGCTTGATGATCAGCTGGCGATTGCTGGCGCTGACCGGTGCCGAATGCTCGTCCAGCAGACGCTGGCATATCTCGCGAATCTGCCGCCCCGCCTCGGCCGGCTCCAGGGAGTCCAGCAATGACAGGTCCATGACCTTGAGCAACTGCTGATAGATCTTCTCGCGCCACTCGGTTTCCACCGGGCTGAGCTGGGTGCGGGTTTCGTAGACGACGTCCGCCGCATTGACCTCCCAGGCCATGGGCGCGGCGACGGCGGCCGGCTCTTCCGCCAATGCCGCCGGGGCGCTTTTACCGGGCTGTTGACGCAGACGATTGCGAAGTTCGCTGAGCATGGTCTATCCCCTGAACAGTCGGCCGAAGGTACGTTTCAGCAAGCCCTGCGCGGCGGCCTCGGTGCCGAGCAGCTCCTGGCACAGCTCGCGCACGGCCAGGGTGACCGGGGCGCGCGGCGCATGAATCCCCAGCGGCACGCCGGTGTTCTGGCTTTCGCTGACTACCGCATAGTCGTTGGGCAGTTTCTGCAGATCGGCACAGCGCAGCGCCTCGGCAATGTCCTTGAGGCTGACCGGGGCGACCTTGTTGTAGCGGTTGACCACCACCTGCAGACGGTTGCCCTGCACACCCAGGTCGTCACGCAGGATGCGCATCAGGCGGGTGGCATCCTTCAGGTGGCTGAGGCTCTGCTGCATCAGGATGTAGACCTGATCGGCCTGTTCCAGCGTGATGCTGGTGAGGTGATCGATCTGCCGCGGCAAGTCGACCACCACCCAGTCGTAGGTACTGCGCGCCAGGCGCAGCAAGGAATCCAATTGCTCCTGGTGCACGTCCTGCGGCAGGCACAGCTCGCTGGAGCGCCCGCCCAGCACATGCAAGTCAGGGCTGAAATGGCTGCAGAAGCCGCGCAGGGCCACGCTATCCAGCTCGTCGATCTGCTGCAGCACTTCCAGATGGCTGTGCGAGGGCCGTACATCCAGATAATGGGTCACGCTGCCGAACTGCAGATCCATATCCAGCAGCAAGGTGCTCGCGCCGCTGGCGCTAAGCTGCTGGGCCAGGTTACAGGCTAGGGAAGTGGCACCGGAGCCGCCCTTGGCATTCATCACCGCGACCAGCTTGCCGCCGCAGCCGGTGCCGCTGCGGGCCTCGCTAAGCACGCGGCCGATCGCCGCCTGCAACTCTTCAGCGGCCACCGGCTCGGGGAGAAAATCCCGGGCGCCGGCCTGCATCGCCAGGCGCATGCCCTCGCGCTCATCCAGCGGCCCGCAGACCAGCAAGGGCGGACGCTCCTGGGCCGGGCGCTGCAGCAGCGCGGCCAGTTCCTCGCGCCACAGGTGACTGAGGCGCAGCAACAGCAGGTCGGGCATCTGCTCCAGGCCGTAAAGCGGATCGGTATGGCCGTTGCTCACCAGCCGCGTGGTCACCTGCAGGCCGGGAATGCGCTGGCTGAGGCCTTGCAGGTGGCGCAAGGCCGCGGCGTCGCGGCTGCTGATCAGCAGCCGCATGCCCTGCTGGGCGACGGTTCTCGACGGGGTGACATCCCTGTTGCTCAGCATGGCGTGATCTCCGGCACTACACCCGCTTCGGCATGCCGGCCAAGGCTCTCGCGGGGCAGGATCGACTGGAACAGCGGCAGCGTGATTCCTGTGCCCAGCACGGGAATCAGCAGGTTGAAGGTGAAGTTCTGCACCCGCAGGCGGACGTAGCGGATCGCACGGAAGCCGGCGGCGCCGCTGAGATCGTTGGGGCTCGCCACGGCCGTGCCGTTCTCGTCCAGATAGGTCAGGCTCAGGTCGGCCGTGTCCAGGCCGCCGATCAGGCTGCTGGCGCCGGCGTCGTTGGCCGCGTTGTAGATAGCGCGGCGCAGGATGCGCGGCTCGCTGATGTCGCATACCGCCGCCAGCCGCGCACCGCGGCGCACGGTTTCATTCAGGGCGTTGACCGTGAAGAACAGACGGCCCATCTCCAGCACAGCGAACAGCAGGATGAACAGCAGCAGGCCGATGATGGCGAATTCGACCACATACACCCCGCGCATCCGCCTGGCGTTCATCACAAGGCCCTCATCACGGTGGTGGCGACCAACGGGACGTTCAGCGCCGTGCCATTGCCGATGAACGCCGGCAGGCCGTTGCCGATGAGTGGCCGGAAGGTGTAGCTGATGGTGACCCGAACGTGCTGCGTACCATCCGCCGCTACTTCCACGTTGCCCGGACAAACCTTGGGGGTCAGGGCGGCACGGGTGTCAGGCGTGCAGGACACAGCCGCCGAAGACGCCACCCCGCTGGTCGCCAGGTTCTGGGTCCGGGTGCGCAGGCTAGCGCTCAACTCGACCCGCCCCAGGGTGGCGTTCCAGGCTTCGTTGGCGGCGAAGCGCCCAGCGTCGCGGCTGGCCTGCAGCAGGCTGTTGTACTGGAACAGCAGGCGGCCGAACTCGCCGATGGCGAACAACAGCAACAGCAGCAGCGGCAGCGTGATGGCGAACTCGACCATGGCCACCCCCTCCTGGGCCTGGCGCCGCGCGAATGCTTGTCGGTCCATGGGCCCTCCTAGGAGTCGCCGCTCGGCGTGCGGTTGTTGTCGATATAGGTCTTGTACAGCTGGATGATCTGCGGGCCGGCATCGTCTATCGGGGTCGGCCCGGCCACATTGTCGCCTTCGCACTCGCGGACGAACTGGCCGAAGATCTGCGCCTCGTTGCCCTTGTGTTCCGCCGGTTGCAGCACGAAGAAGCAGCCGAAACCCAGCACTGGCACCGATGACGTACCCCCATCGGTTCCGCTGCACTGACCGACCACGATCTTCAGCATGCGCCGCTCGAACACCCCACCGCTCTGGCAGCCGCTGCCGCTGCCGGTGCCGGCGGCGCAGGCAGCGGAATCCCGTAGCCAGTCGTTGTAATCGAACAGTGCGTTGCTGGCGGTGGACAGGTTGCCGTTGCTGGAACTTACCGGCTGGTTGCGGTGCTCGATGCGCGGTGGGGTTTCGCTGTCGTCGTACTTCAGCTCGGGCGAGTTGGCGGTGATGACCAGATCCGGCGGATAGTCCTGGCGGCTGAGGTTGCCGCCCTGATACTCGCCAAAGCGGGTGTTCAGGCCCTGCACGGACGGCCCGACGGTATTGCCCGGCTTGGTCTGCACCTGCTCGCCGACGTTGTTGCACTGCTTGATTCCGCCGGCCAGCCCTTCACGGACGCCATTACCGCCATTGCCTCCCAGATCGAGCAGCTGGAAGTTGCCGGGGCCGATCGGCGAGTTGTTGCCAGCAGCGGTTTTCAGCAGCTGCAGATCGCCGAAGCGGTAGCCCCAGAACATCCCATTGCCCGGGTCGTACTGCGCCGGGTTGCCGCACACCATCAGCGGCGCGACGTCGCAGGGGCTGGTAGGACTGGGCCCGGCGGTAGCGATGGCGGCTACCGATTTGGCCGGATCGGGGCCAGCGATCGCCTGCAGAATGCCCCAGAAGAACTGGCTCAGCGGATAGTTCGGCACCGACACCCGCACATAGCTGGCATCTGCAGGCCCCGGGAAGGAGAACGGCCCGTAAACGCTGCTGGCCAGTTCTACCACCGCAAAACTGCCAATGCCCCCGGCTCTGGTGATGGCTGTCGCCAGCTCGCCGTTGCCGTTCTGCGCACTGGCGTTCAGCGACAACGTATCGCGCGCTGCAGTCCGCACCACGGTCGCCGCACCAGCCGCGCCGGACACCTGCAAGAGCCGCTTGGCCCCACTCAGCGCCGCGGCATCCACCGCATTCTGCAGGCGCGTCTTGTTCACCAGCATGTGCCCGCCGTCCAGCGCCAGCGCGGCCATGGCCAGGATCGCCAGCAGCGCGATCACGACCAGTACGATCACCGCCCCCCGCTGGCGACGCGGCGGCGCGGTAAATGGCCTATGGATGCGGGAGTTCATGGTCGGCTCCTCAGTCGCCGATGTTGATCTGGATCGGCTGGCCGACCTGCGCGGCATCGCCGGTCTGGCCCCGATAGCCGTCCATGACCTTCTCGGTCAACGGGCCGTCGGTGCCGGCGGGCGACACCTCCGTGCCGGGATTGGCCGCCACCTGCTTGTCGGCGATCTGCTGGTAGTGGGTCTGGTAGACGCTGTAGCCCAGCGTGCCGACCCGCCCCTCTTCGTAATCCATCACACAGCCGGTCAGCCCGACAACCAGCAGGCCCATGACAATCATGCGTTTCATGCTCGTGCGCTCCGAATCAGTTGAGATCATGGCCAAAGCTGCCTTCGCTGACGCCGAGGCTGACCGGCACCGAGCGCCCGGCCTCACGGCCCTTGGTCTTGCCAAGCAGGTAAAAGTCGAGGTCGCTGGGCTCGACGAACTTCTCGGTTGGCAGGCGCACGGTGCGCGCATCCACCGGCTTGGCCAGGTGCGGCGTGACGAGGATCACCAGTTCGGTTTCGCCATTGATGAACGACTGGCTGCGGAACAGATGCCCCAGCACCGGGATATCACCCAGCCCCGGGAAACGGCTGACGAAATCGCGGGTGTTTTCGCTGATCAAACCGGCGATGGCGATGGTCTGGCCATTGCCCAGCTCGACGGTGGACTCGGCGCTGCGCTTGGTCAGCGAGGGGATGACCTGGGTGACCCCATCACCCAGGATGCTCTGCAGGCCGGTATCCAGCACCAGCGAGTTGGCATTGGAAAGCTCGCTCACCGAGACATTCAGGTTGAGGTTGATGCGCCCGGAATCGAGCACCACCGGAAGGAACTTCACCCCGACCCCGAACTCCTTGAACTCGATGGTGATGCCATCGTCCTCGGTGATCGGCACCGGGAATTCGCCACCGGAAATGAACTCCGCTTGCTGCCCGGTCAGGGTGGTCAGGGTCGGCTCCGCCAATACCTTGGCCGAGCCATTGTCCTTGGACGCCTCCAGCACCACGTTAAAGAGGAATTCGTCCGAGAGGAACTGAGCGAAGATGCCCTTGCCATTGCCGATGAGCGAACCGGGTGGAGTAATCAGTCCACCTCCGGGGGTCAGGCCCAGCCCCTGACCATTATTGAAGCCGCCCCCGCTCCAGTTGCTGGAAGAGCCGAAGTCCAGGGCGTTGAAACGCACATTGAGATTCTTGACCAGGCTGCGTTGCATCTCCGCCACCTTGACCTCCAGCATCACCTGCTGGCTGCCACCGACGCTCAGCAGGTTGATCACGTCCAGCGACTGGGTCGGTGCCGCCACGGCGGCTTCACCTTCCCCCTGCACCACACTCGAGGTTTGTGCGGTATAGGTCTTGGCCAGCTTGACTGCGGTATCCATGGCCACCGCGCTGCTGACCTGACCGCGCAACACCAGGGCGCCTTGGGCGCTGTAAACCTCGATTTCTTCGTTGGGCAGCAGCTCGTGCAGCTTGCTCTTCAAACCGTTGAGGTCGTGCGCCACCTCGAGTTCGAAGTTGTCGATCAGGCGGTTGCTACCGTCCCACAACAGCACGTTGGTGCTGCCCAGGGAGCGCCCCAGCAGGTACAGCTGGGTCGGGCTGGTGATCAGGATGTCGGCGATCTCCGGGTTGCCGACCGAAACCCTCTTCACCGGCGCACGGGTGGTGAGTACGCGCGACTTGTAGATAGGCACTTGGATCTGGCTGGTGTTGGCCGCCGGCATCGCACGTACCGCCGTCGGCGGCTCGGCCGCCTGCACCGCGGCAGTCAGCAGCAAGCATGCGCCCAGGGTGTGCAGCGCGTATGTCCTGAATTTGTGGAGGGTATCCATGTACTACTCCTTGCGTGGTATGCCGCTTGCCATCAGTTAGTACGCCTGCCTCTCAGGGCATGCACCGCTTAGCTTGTCTCCCTCTTCCGTCTACGGGAGAGGGCTGGGGGAGAGGGCCAGCCCAGCTTTTGTAGGGCGGGTTAGCCGCGCAGCGGCGTAACCCGCCAGCGGTGCCACCTGGGCACCCGTGTCCAGCCTGGTCGGTGGGTTACGCCTACGGCTAACCCACCCTACGAATCTGCCTCTCTTGGCGTGCACCGCTTAGCTTGTCTCCCTCTCCCGTTTACGGGAGAGGGCTGGGGAGAGGGCCGGCCGTCGACATCCCCCTCCTGTCCTGCTCTCCCCGTAGGCGCGGGAAGTTAAAGCACCGCTACAGTTGGGCTTTCGCCACCTTGACCTCGATACCGCGAATCACCGTGATGCCGCCGCCACTGCCACCGCTGCGGCGCAGCACCGGTTTGGAAACCTCAGGTGCTACCGCTGCCGGCTGGTTCACCGCCAGTGGTTGCGCCGGCTTCTTCTGCTCGTCCAGCGGATTGCGCAGGGCCAGTTGCAGACGACCTTCGCTCATCGCCTTGACCAGCACCTCCGCCTCGGCGGGGCTCATTTCCAGGGTTACCGCGCGCACCACGACCGGCTGGGTCTTGTCGGTGCTGGCGGTCTGGTCCACCGCCAGCACGCGCAGGTCTTCCAGAATGGTTTCCGCCTCGGCATTGCTATTGCCGCCGGCCTGCTTGGTCGCCAGCACATCCACCCGGTTGCCCGGCAGGAGGAAGCCACCGACCCCGACCACGTCGTCCACCCGCACCGACACCGCGCGTTTGCTGGGCTCGATCAGCGAGGCCAGGGTGCTGCCGCCCAGGTGCTCGGCAAGCCGGGCGCCGCGCAGGATGTCGCCGCGCAGCATGGAGAAGGTGGCGATCTTGCCCACCACCTGCTCGCTGGTTTGGAACGAGTCGTCCGGCACCGTGCCCTTGGGCATACGCACCACGGTGACCTGCTGGGCCTCGACCATCTGCCCGAACGGAATCTCCACGGTGGCGACCACCACGTTCTGCAGGTTGTCGTCCGGACTGGCGTTGAGCCGCGCGCTCAGCCAGTTGTTGGCCATCCAGGCAGCGCCCAGGCCGAGGACCAGGGACAGGGCAATCAGAGTCAAGGTACGCGCGCTCATGTCGGTATCTCCCTAATCCAAAAAGTCGAGCTGGACGAAGTAATTGCGCCAGGCCCACTCCAGATCGATGAATGACAGCGGGCCAGAGGCATTCAGATAGCGTTGACGATCCAGCGCCATGCCCAGCAGGTCACGCGGGTGGCAGGGCACCAACGGCATGCCCTCGGCCTCGTACAAGCCCTGCAGCACGTACCGCAGCAGCAGCGGGTCGAAAGGAATGCCCAGGCGCTCGCACTCCTGGCGCCAGATGCGCTCGTAATGGCCGGGGTCGAGGTAGTTGAAATGCAGCTTGTAGCCAATCCGCCGAAGGAAGGCCTCGTCCGCAAGTTCCAACGGATTGAGGTTGGTGGAAAACACCAGGACCAGGTCGAACGGTATTTCGCAGTGCCGGCCGCCGCCAAGATTGAGGAAATCGCGCCGCTCTTCCATCGGCACTATCCAGCGGTTGAGCAGCGCGCCCGCCGCCACGCGCTGACGGCCCAGATCGTCGATGACGAACAGGCCGTTGCTGGCCTTGAGCTGCAGCGGCGCCTGGTACAGACGGGTGGAAGGGTCGTAGCGGACCTCCAGCTGCTCCAGGCCCAGCTCGCCGCCGGTGATCAGCAGCGGCCGCTTGCAGCACAGCAGCCGCCGGTCGATGCCTTCGTTGAGCAGCAGGCTGCCCTGCTGCTCGACATCCAGGCGCTGGTGGATCTGCGGATCGTAAATTTCCAGCACGGCATCGTTGATGACGATGGCATGCGGCAGCCAGATGGCCTCGGCAAACAAGCGGATCAGGCGGCTGCTGACATAGGTCTTGCCGGTGCCGGCCGGGCCGTAAATCATGATGGCGCGCCCGGAATTCAGGGCCACGCCCAACTGATCGAGCATGTCATCGGCCAGCACCACCCCGTCGAAGGCGCAGTGCATGTCGCTCATGCCGATGCGGCCGTGATGGATGGTCTGCACCTTCAGCAGCGAACGGTAGGCGCTCACCGGAAAGGGCGCGGCGCCGATGTAGCCGCTGCGCGCCAGGGCATCGCGGGCGGCACGCCGGCCACGCTCGGTGAGACCGTAGCGCAGCCCCTGACCGCCGACCTGACCAAGTACCTCGACGCGCCCATCCTTGCGCAGGAAGGCCAGCACCTCTTCCAGCACCGAGCCGGTCAGCGCCAGGCGCTCGACCAGACGCGGCAGATCCAGAACCCCGGCGTCGTGCAGATGCTTGCACAGCAGATCGCCGAGGAAGTTGTCGGTCAGGCCGGTATCACGGATGCTGCGTGGCTGCGGCGCCAGACGCTGCACGGCCTCGCGCTCGCTGGGGTAGGCATCGCTGTCGCTGACGGCGTACATAACGGTTCTCCCGTGCTACAGGCCGAAGCCGAACAGCTGCCAGTTCTTGAAAGGCTGCCAGAACAGACTGAGCAGTGTGCCGAGCAGAATGGCTACCGAGTAGGGGAAAGGCTGATCGGCCACTTCATTCGGCGCTGGCGCCAAGTAGGCCTGTGCCCTGAGCATCAGCCAGTAGCGCGACAGGGTCAGCGGCAACTGGCCGCGCACCAGCACCAGCAGGAAACCGCAGAGTCCGCCGGCCAGCAGACTGCACCCCGCCGCCCACAGCACCGCGCCGGGCGCCAGGAAACTGCCGACCATGGCCATCAGCTTGACGTCGCCGGCAGCCATGCCGCCCAAGACATAGAGCGGCAGGAACACGACGAAGCCGACCAGCAGACCCAGCAGGCCGTTGCCCAGCCCGGTAATGCCGGCGAAATACGCCTGGCTGGCCAGGCCCAAAACCAGCCCCAGCAGCACCAGCCAGTTGGGGATGCGGTGGCGCCGCAGATCGCTCACCACCGCAATCATCAACAGTCCAACCAGACTGAGCACCATTAGCCGTTGCTCCATGGGCATCAACTGGTGTCAGCAGCCAGCGCCCGGCGTTCCCGCTACGGCCTGATGCAAACAGGTGATTGCGGTGTTCACGTTCGTGCCCAGGGTGACGAACGCCAGGACGACCCCTACAGTGACCAGCCCACCCGCCACCGCATACTCCACGATGGTCAGCCCATTCTCGTCCTTCACGAACTTCACCACCGAACTCTTGATCGCTTGCAGATCCATTTCGCCCACCTCATTCGCTTATTGATTTGTCGAACTCAACGGCATGCCATGTGCCGCCTGTCTGCACCCTAGTCAGGGGCAAGTGCGGAGGGTTAGGAGTTTTTTGCGCATCACTAGGAGTTTTTTGCCCGTCCGGCGTCTGACCGAAAAGCGTCAGACGAACGGCGAAATCCCTGCAATGCCAAGCAAAATGGCGATTCCTTGACGCAGGCAGGCGGCCGAGGCAGTTTTTTAGATCGCTATTCAAATAAGACCTTAGTCTTATATAAAAAATAGGTCTTTAGGCTGGTAGCACATTGACAATACTGCAGGGCAGGGAAACGCAAGGCCCTGCGTAGAGTTTCTGGAAGGGCCATATAAGAAAACAGGGCGGGTTCGGGAAAATGGCGTGCATTTCCGGAAGTAAACCAGTGCTGTTATGGCTCGATCTCACACACGATCGCTCGGCGGAGGAATTGATCGGGCAGTTTCGCTCGTCCTGCGATTGCCGGCTGGCACGAGACTCCAATGTGACGGATGCGGAACATGACCAGCAGCCCGACATGATCTGCATGCACTTCGACCGCCCGGATGCCCTCGGTCTCAACCTGCTGCTGGAGGTCAAGCGCACCGCGCCATCGATCCCCATCACCATGTTCACCGTGCAACACTCCGAGGAGCTGGCTGTATGGGCTATGCGTGCCGGCGTCTGGGAGTACCTGGTGTTGCCGCTCCCCGGCGTCGAAAAGACCCGCTATCTGGAATGTCTGCAGCAACTGCGGACCTTGCGCCAAGGCGGCACCATCCACGCCAGCAAACCCTACATCGAGCACGGCTGCCCACTACCCGACAGCATCCGGCTGACCAAGTCGCACCAGAAGCAGCGCGCGCTGCAAAAGGCCCTGCTGCATATCGACCAGCACTTTCGCGAGGGTATCGATCAGAAGGAACTGGCTCAGCACTGCGGCATGACGTCCTTCCGCTTTTGTCGGCTGTTCAAGGAGCAGCTCGGTGTGGGCTTCATGGAGTACATCCTGCGCAAGCGCATGGGCTTCGCCAAGGAGCTGCTCGACAACAGCCAGATGCCTATCACCAGCATCGGTTATGAGGCCGGCTTCAAGGATCCTTCCTACTTCGCCCGCGCCTTCAAGCAATTCGCCGGCTGCACGCCCAGCGAATATCGCCAGGCGCGCCGCGGCGAAGTGCCTGTAGCAGTAGGGCCGGCATTGGATGATCGACCGTTAGAGGTGATCGACAGCCAGATGCTTGGCCTCGGAGCCTGACGCTGGTCATCGCTACTGGCTTTCAGGCACAAAAAAAGACGTCCGTGGACGTCTTTAGATGTGTGGGTGGTGGAGCCGGGGGGATTTGAACCCCCGTCCGCCAGTTCTCCGCTGTCGGTTCTACATGCTTAGCCATCTCTATTGAGTTAACTCCGCGCGGCCCGAGTGGCAGGGCGCTTGGAGCGAGCTGCATAAGTTTTAGCCGTTACACCTGCAGCGAGCTTGGCGGCGATCCTGTTCTATCTGACTGTCCAGAATCTTCGGGTTTACAGGCATCCCCTATGGACAGCTAGCGGCACTTAGGCGGCTAGAGCGTAGTTGTCGTCGTTGGCAACTATAAGTTTGCAACAGTGGATTTACGAGTTCTGTTACCAACTCGGCATGCCCCTAGAGTTTTGTTACCGGCGTCGAATCCTAATCGGCCCCAAAACACTGTAGTAACACAGTGGGATATGCAGTCTACGGCAAAGGTGCTGGCGCGTCGACCGGCATGGACGGCGGGCGGGCAGCGGTTATCATGCGGCTTTCGTCTGCTAACGCCGACATTCTGGAAGAGTCGTCGCTATGTCGCGTGCTTCGCGTTACCCCCTGCGCCGGTGGATCTGGCGCGCCTTCGTGCAGAGCGCCCTGATTCCGCTGATTCTGGTGGAGTCGGTGCTGATCGCCGTGTACCTGCTGACCAACAGTGCGATCCGCGATGCACAACTGGATTATCTGCAGCAGCGTGCGGTGCAGGATCTGACCGCCGCGGTGCAGCGCGAGGGGCAGATCATCGATGGCCGCTTGCAGGGCATCGAGGCACAAGTGCGCATCTACCGCGATGCGGTGGCCCAGGCTCTGGCGGATAAGGCCTACCAGCCGGACGCCTTGGAGCGTCAGCGCCATGCGCTGACGGCTGACGGCGTGTTCTACAGCCGCAGCGACGATGGTCGCGCGGCGTCCTTCTATGCCAGCAGCACGCCGCAGGCCCGGCAGGACCACGCCAAGGCCCTGCGCTTGATGCACGTCGACCCGCTGATGCGCTCGATCCAGGCTGCCAGCCCGCTGGTGTCGGCGATCTACTTCAACAGCTGGGACAGCTACAACCGCATCTACCCGTTCTTCCTCACCCCGGATCGCTATCCCCATGACATGGTGATCCCCGACTACAACTTCTATTACCTCGCCGACGCCCGCCACAACCCCGCGCGCAAGGTGGTGTGGACCGACGTTTACCTCGACCCGGCCGGTTTGGGCTGGATGATGTCGGCGGTCGCGCCGGTGTATCGCGGTGACTTCCTCGAAGGGGTGGTGGGTCTGGATATCACCATCGGCAAGATGCTCGCCGAGATTGGCAGTTTGCAGGTGCCCTGGCAGGGCTACGCGATGTTGGTGGGCCGCGACAACAGCATCATGGCGCTGCCGGAGGCCGGCGAGGGCGACTTCGGCCTCAACGAGCTGACCCAGCACGACTATCTCGAAGCCGTGCAGCAGGAGACCTTCAAACCCGCAGATTTCAACCTCGCGCAGCGCCGAGAGCTGCAGCCGCTGCTGCAGGCCATGGCGGCGAACCCGAGCAGCGTGCAGGAAGTGCTGCTCGGCGGGCGCAAGCAACTGTTGGCCTGGAGCGAGATTCCACAGACCGGCTGGCGCCTGCTGCTGGTGGTCGACGAGGCGAACATCTTCCAGCAGACCAACCGCCTCGCCGAGCACTACCGGCAGATCGGCTACCTGCTGATCGCCGGCCTGCTGTCGTTCTATGCGCTGTTCTTCGCCTGGATGTGGCGCCGTTCGCGGCGTCTGAGCGATGCGCTGGCCGCGCCGCTGCAGGGCATCGCCGGCATGCTGCAGCGCTTGGGCCTGGGTGACTATCGGCCGCAGGCGCCGAGCAGCAGCATCGTAGAGATCGCCAGCATGGGCGCAGCAGTGGTGCAGGCCGGCGCGCAGCTGCAGGCCAGCGAGACGCAACGCCAGCATGCGCAGCGCAAGCTCGAACTGATCCTCGAGAGCACCACCGAGAGCCTCTGGGAGTTGGACAGTGAGCGACTGACCTTCAAGCTCGGCGAGCGCTTCATCCGCCGCTTCGGCCTGCCCTACGACCAGATGCCGCTGGCCGAGTACAACCTGCGCGTGCACCCGGACGACCGTGATCGGTTGCGGCACCTGCGGCTGCTGTGTCGCGAAAGCGAGAGCGAGAACAGCTTCGATGCCGAATACCGCTTCGCCGACGCCCAGGGCCAGTACGCCTGGCTGCTCAGTCGTGGCCAGGTGCTGGAGCGCGACGCCGACGGCATGGCGCTGCGCGTCGCCGGCACGCACGTCGACATCACCCGGCTCAAACGCGTGCAGGAGGAGTTGCGCCGCACCAGCGTCGAGGCGCAGAGCGCCAGTCAGGCGAAGAGTCGCTTCCTGTCCAGCATGAGCCACGAACTGCGCACGCCGCTCAACGCCATTCACGGCTTCGCCCAGCTGATCGAACTGGAGGCCGAGGAACAGGGCGAGACCCAGCCGGTGCTCGGCTATTCGCGGGAAATCCTCAACGCCAGTCGCCACCTGACCTCGCTGGTCGACGACATCCTCGACTTGTCGAGCATCGAAAGCCGCCGCCAGCAGTTGCAGTTGCAGCCGATCGAAGCCGGCGCGCTGCTCGCCGGCTGCGCCGAACTGGTTCAGCCGGAGGTCCAGCAGCGGGGTCAGCAGTTGCAGGTGATGAGTGTCGAACCGCCGCTCTACGTGCTGGGCGATGCGCGCCGGCTGCGCCAGGTGCTGCTCAACCTGCTGTCCAACGCGATCAAGTACAACAGTACCTACGGCCTGGTCAGCCTCGGTTACGAGGTGCGCCCCGGGTGCGTGCGGCTGTGGGTCGAGGATGGCGGCGCCGGGCTGAGTGCCGAGCAGCAGGCGCAGCTGTTCCAGCCGTTCCAGCGCCTCGGCTGGGAGAATTCGACCACCCCGGGTGCCGGGATTGGTCTGGTGCTGTGCCGTGAACTGGCCGAGCTGATGGATGGTGAGATCGGCTTCAGCAGTTCGCCGGGCGTCGGCAGCCGGTTCTGGATCGATCTGCCCAGTGCCGCCGCGCCGCAGGCAGCGGCGGATGCTCAGGCGCACAGCCCGGTGGCGGCGCCACGGGCGCTGGCCCAGGTGCTGTGCGTCGAGGACCATCCGGCCTGTCTGAAGGTGCTCCAGGAGGGCCTGCGCGAATTCGCCGAAGTGCGCGGCGTGGCCTCGGTGCAGCGGGCGCTGGCCGCGCTGGATGAGCGGGTGCCGGCCTTGCTGCTGCTCGACCTCGACCTGCCGGACGGTGACGGCCTGGAGGTGCTCGACCACCTGCGCCACAGCGTTCGCCTGCGCGAGGTGCCGGTGCTGGTCATCAGCGCCACGGCCGACGAGGCCGCCTTCGCCGAGGCGCGCCGACGCGGGGCCCAGGCTTGCCTGGCCAAGCCGGTGGACCTGCAGCAGGTGCGCCGGCTGGCGTTGTCGTTGCTCGGCCGGGCACCCTGAGGCGCGGCGCTTACTCGTTGGCTTGCAGCAGCTGTATCGCTTCGCCGAGGACCTTCACCGACTCGGTGTGGTCGCCGGACTTGTGCAGCGCTTCGCCTTCGGCGCGCAGCTTCTGCACCTGAGCCAGCACGGCGGGGTCGCTGGGTGGGGCGGTTTTCAGCATCTGGTCGATCTGGGTCATGTCCGCTGGGCAGTGCATGGCCCAGAGCGGGGTGCTGAACAGCAGGGCGGCAAACAGCAGGCTGAAACGGCGCATGGCGGTTCTCCAATCTGAATGAACGGATCTTGAGTATAGGAAAGCCGGCGCTGCTGGTTAGCTAGTGCCGCCCCCGCCTTTATCGCTGTTTTCCAGTACCTGCAGGGTCTTGTTGCTGTTGTTAATGCAGCCTTCGGTGTCACCCACGACCTTGGCTTCCTCGGCCTGCTGGGTGGCGGTATCGCCGTTCGACGCTTGGGTCGCCAGGGCGTCCTCCAGCTTCTACAGGTTGATGTCGCACAGGTCGGCGGCGAACACCGGCGCGGTCAGCAAGGCCGCGACTATCAGCATCGCAAAGCGCTTCATGGTCGGTTCCTCTTGTCGGTTTACCCCGGTGCCCCAGTCGTGGGACAACTTCTGGGGTGCCGCTGTCGGCATACAAGGGTGGACTTGCGACTGTCCGGCTGGGTTCAGTTTTTTGGCCGCCCAAGAACGCCCCACGCAGTCGGGGCCGAGCGCAGCGCCTCAGGGCGCGGCCTTGGGCTGGGTGACTCGGTCGACAAGATAGACCAGGCCGTGGTAATCGATGCCGGAATGGCTGGACAGACCAATCTCGCAGGTGCGGCTGGTGGACACGCCTTCCGCGCAGGTCTGCACTGCGTCCTTCAGCGTGCGCAGCGCGTGGTCGTTGAGCTCCGGGGTGGTGAAACCCTTGTCGCCGGCGAAGCCGCAGCAGTGGATGCCTTCGGGGATCACCACTTGCGTGGTGCAGCGTCGCACGATGTCGATCAGCCCCTGGGCTTCGCCGAGGTGCTGGGTCGAGCAGGTGACGTGCACCGCCACCGGCTTGTCCTCCGGGCTGAACTCCAGGCGCTCGAAGAGCTGCTCGCGGATGAACTTCACCGGGTCGTGCAGGTTAAGGCGCGGATCGAGGCCGTCCTGTAGCAGGCGCAGGGTGCACGGGCTGGTGTCGCAATAGATCGGGTCGAGGCCGCCGCGGCTGGCTTTCAGCAGCGCGGCGATCAGTTCCTGCTTCTTGGCTTCAGCCTGCTTGGGGTAGCCCTTGGAGGCGAACGGCTGGCCGCAGCACAGGCTGTCCTGGTGGTCGGGGAACACCACCTGGTAGCCAGCCTTTTCCAGCAACTGGCGGGTCTTGGTGAGCAGCGGTACTTGCTCGGCATCGCCGGCCGCCGGGCCCATGGCCCGCGAGACGCAGGCCGCCAGGTAGACCACCCGTGGGCGGGCATCGGCTACCGGCGCCGGTTGCGGGCCGAGGCTCAGCGGCTGCGGCATGGCCGGTGACCACTGCGGCACGAGGCCGCCGCTGACCTTGTGCAGCGCCGCGCTGGTTTTCGCCAAGCGCGGTGCGCCGAGCAGCCGGCGCGCACCATTGGCCACGTGCAGCGCGGCGCGGGTGCCCTGCATCGCGGTGTGGAAATGCCCGGCCAGCCAGCTGGCGGTCTGCTGATGCGTCGCCGCCTGGGCGCGCAGCTGGCGCACCAGGTCGCCGGTGTTGATGTTCACCGGGCAGCGTTGCGCGCACAGGCCGGTGGCCGCGCAGGTGTCGAGGCCCTGGTACTGGTAGTCGCGTTCCAGTTGCCGGGTGTTCTCGCCGGCGCGCTTCTTGGCCTGGATATCGCGCCAGATGACGATGCGCTGGCGCGGGCTGAGGGTCAGGCCCTTGGACGGGCAGACCGGCTCGCAGAAACCGCATTCGATGCACTTGTCGACGATCGCGTCGGCGGCCGGCAGCGGCTTGAGGTGCTTGAGGTGGATCTGCGCATCGCGGCTGAGCTGCACGTCCGGATTGAGGATGCCGGCCGGGTCGAGCAGGGTCTTGATCCGCCACATCAGCTGGTAGGCGTCGCTGCCCCACTCCAGTTCGACGAACGGCGCCATATTGCGCCCGGTACCGTGCTCGGCCTTCAGCGAACCGCCGAACTCCACCGCCACCAGTTGCGCGACGTCGTCCATAAACGCCGCGTAGCGCGCCACCTGTTCCGGCGCCTCGAAGCCCTGGGTGAACACGAAGTGCAGGTTGCCCTCCAGGGCGTGGCCGAAAATGATCGCCTCGGCATAGCCGTGCTTGTCGAACAGCGCGAGCAGGCGGTTGACCCCGGCGGCCAGCTGTTCGACCGGGAAGGTCACGTCCTCGATGATCACCGTGGTGCCGGTCTCGCGCGCCGCGCCGATCGCCGGGAAGGTGTCCTTGCGGATGCGCCACAGCTGGTTGTAGACGGCCGGGTCTTCGCTGAAGTCGACCTGCTTCTCCACCGGGAACTCGGCGATCGACGCCATGATCTGCGCCAGCTGTTCGTGCAGCAGGCTCTGCGTGGCGGCGCGCGATTCGATCAGCAGCGCGCAGGCCTGGCCGGAGAGGTCCTTCACCCAAGCCGGCATGCCGACCATGTCCTGCACCGAGCGCAGGCTGCGCCGGTCGAGCAGTTCCACCGCCGACACCGGCTGGCGCTTGAGCACCGGCACGGCCAGGCAGCAGGTCTCCACCGAGGGGAAGACGATCAGCGCGCTGGCCTTGTGCGGGTGGTCGGGCACGGTGTCGTAGGTCACCGCGCTGATGAAGCCGAGGATGCCTTCGGAACCGACCATCAGGTGGCTGAGGATGTCCAGCGGCCGGTCGTAATCGACCAGGGCGTTCAAAGACAGCCCAGTGGTGTTCTTCAGCCGGTACTTGTGGCGGATCTTCGCCGCCAGCTCGGGGTTGGCGCGGGTTTGTCTGCCCAACTCGGCCAATTGCGCGAGCAGTGCGGCGTGGCGCTGCTCGAACGCCGCGACGCTGGTCGCGTCCTCGGTGTCCAGCACGCTGCCGTCGGCCAGCACCAGGCGAATGCCGGCGAGGGTCTGGTAGCTGTTCTGTGCGGTGCCGCAGCACATGCCGCTGGCGTTGTTGGCGACGATGCCGCCGATCTTGCAGGCGTTGATCGAGGCCGGGTCGGGGCCGATCTTGCGGCTGTACGGAGCCAGCCAGGCGTTGGCCTGGGCGCCGATCACCCCCGGTTGCAGGCGGATCTGCGCACCGCCTTCGCGGATCTCGCGGCCGTTCCAGTTGTCGCCGAGGACGATCAGCACCGAATCGCTGAGCGCCTGGCCGGACAGGCTGGTGCCGGCGGCGCGGAAGGTCACCGGCACCCGTTCGGCCTGCGCCAGTTGCAGCAGGGCGACCACCTCGGCCTCGCTCTCGACACGCACCACCAGCTTGGGGATCAGCCGGTAGAAGCTGGCATCGGTGCCGAAGGCCAGGGTGGACAGCGGGTCGTCGAAACGCCGCTCGCGCGGGATCAGGCGTTCGACGGCGGTCAGGAAGGCGGCGGGCAGGCTCATGCGTGCTCCAGGAATCACGGTGGGTTGGGGGCCGCTCGTGACGGCCCCTCGGATTATGGTTGACTGCACCCCGCTGCCGTTCACGGTCGCGGGGCTGGGGAGCGGGCCGCTGGTGGGTTGCCCGCTCCACTCCCGCGCCCGGTAAGGCGCGGGAGTCCGGGCGTCAGACGCCCAGTTCGCGGACCAGCGAGTCGCGGCTGATCTCGGAAATCGACTTGGCGCCGGTGAGCACCATGGCCACGCGCATTTCCTTCTCGATCAGGTCGAGCAGGTTGGTCACCCCGGCCTGGCCAGCGGCCGCCAGGGCGTAGATGAAGGCGCGGCCGAGCAGCACGGTGTCGGCACCGAGAGCGAGCATGCGCACCACGTCGAGGCCGGTGCGGATGCCAGAGTCGGCGAGGATCGCCAGTTCACCCTTCACCGCGTCGGCGATGGCCGGCAGCGCACGGGCGCTGGACAGCACGCCGTCCAGTTGGCGGCCGCCATGGTTGGACACGACGATGCCGTCGGCGCCGAACTTCACCGCGTCCTTGGCGTCTTCCGGGTCGAGGATGCCCTTGATGACCATCGGGCCGTCCCAGAAGTCGCGGATCCACTCGAGATCCTTCCAGGAAATCGACGGGTCGAAGTTGGTCCCCAGCCAGCCGATGTAGTCGGCCAGGCCGGTCGGGTGGCCGCGGTAGGTGGAGATATTGCCGAGGTCGTGCGGGCGACCGAGCAGGCCGACGTCCAGTGCCCAGGCCGGGCGGGTCACCGCCTGCAGCATGCGGCGCAGCGCGGCGTTGGGACCGCTCATGCCGGAATGCGCGTCGCGGTAGCGCGCGCCGGGCACCGGCATGTCGACGGTGAACACCAGGGTGGTCACCCCGGCGGCCTTGGCGCGCTCCAGGGCGTTCTTCATGAAGCCACGGTCCTTGAGCACGTAGAGCTGGAACCACATCGGCCGGTCGATGGCTGGGGCGACTTCCTCGATCGGGCACACCGACACGGTGGATAGGGTGAACGGCACGCCTTTGGCCGCGGCCGCCTTGGCCGCCTGCACTTCGCCGCGCCGTGCGTACATGCCGGTCAGACCCACCGGCGCGAGCGCCACCGGCATCGCCAGGGTTTCGTTGAACAGGCGGGTTTCCAGGCTCAGCTCGGCCATGTTCTTCAGCACGCGCTGGCGCAGGGCGATGCTGGCCAGGTCCTCGACATTGCGGCGCAGCGTGTACTCGGCGTAGGCGCCGCCGTCGATATAGTGGAACAGGAACGGCGGCAGCCGGCGTTGCGCGGCGGCGCGGTAGTCGGTTGAGGCAGAGATGATCATGAGCGTCTCATCGGTGGATGGTCGATGTCAGTTCCCTCTCCCGTATACGGGAGAGGGCTAGGGAGAGGGCGGCGGAGCTAATTACCCTCTCCCCCGGCCCCTCTCCCACGCATGAGAGAGGGGAGAGCACTTAATGCACCAGCATGCCGGTGAATACATAGGCTTGCGCCAGGGTGATCAGGCCGACGAAGGTGGCGAAGATCAGGCTGTGCTTGAGGGTGAAACGGAACAGATCCGACTCGCGACCGACCATGCCAGTGGCGGCGCAGGCCACGGCGATGGATTGCGGCGAGATCATCTTGCCGGTCACCCCACCGCTGGTGTTGGCCGCCACCAGCAGGGTGTCGTTGACCCCGATCTGGTGCGCGGTGGTCGCCTGCAGCGAGCCGAACAGGGCGTTGGACGAGGTGTCCGAACCGGTCAAGAACACGCCCAGCCAGCCGAGGAACGGCGAGAAGAACGGGAACGCCGCACCGGTACCGGCCAGCACCAGCGCCATGGTGGTCGACATGCCGGAGAAGTTGGTGACGAAGGCGAAGGCCAACACCATGCCGATCGACAGGATCGGCCACTTCAGTTCGACGAAAGTCTCCTTGAGAGTGGTCAGACCAGTTTTGACGTGGATGCCGAGGATCACCATCGACAGCAGCGCCGAGAAGAAGATCGCGGTGCCGGTAGCGGATACCGGGTCAAGCTTGAATACCGCAGGAATCGCGGTGGGGTTGGCGACGATCGGCGCGACCTTCATCACCAGCTGGTCGAGGTGCGGGATGGCGATTAGGAACACGAAGCTGTCCAGCGCACCGCCGGGAGCGAACATCGCCTTGAACGGCTTGAGGGTCCAGATGGTGACCAGCACGGTGAGCACCAGAAACGGCGACCAGGCTTTGAGAATCTGCGCGAAGCTGTACGGCGACGGCTCGGTGCTGCGCACCCCACCGAATCCGCCGAGTACTGCACTGCCGTCGGCATTCACGCCGGCGATCTCTTGCTCGCCTGCGGTCTTCGGTTGCCAGACCTTGAGGAACAGGGTCAGGCACACCAGGCTGACCAGCGCCGAGGTGATGTCCGGCAGTTCCGGGCCGATGAAGTTGGAGGTGAAATACTGGGTCACGGCGAAACTGGAACCGGCGACCAGGGCGGCCGGCCAGGTTTCCTTGATGCCGCGCCAGCCGTCCATCATCGCCACCAGCCAGAACGGCACGATGATCGACAACAGCGGCAGTTGGCGGCCGGTCATGGCGCCGATCTTGAACGCATCGATACCGGTGACCTGGCCGGCGACGATGATCGGGATGCCCAGGGCGCCGAAGGCTACCGGTGCGGTGTTGGCGATCAGGCACAGGCCGGCGGCGTACAGTGGGTTGAAGCCGAGGCCGACGAGCAGGGCGGCGGTGATCGCCACCGGCGCGCCGAAGCCGGCGGCGCCTTCGAGGAAGGCACCGAACGAGAAACCGATCAGCAGCACCTGCAGGCGCTGGTCACCGGTGATCGACAGCACCGAGCTGCGGATCACCTCGAACTGGCCGCTCTTCACCGTCAGTTTGTAGAGGAACACCGCGGCAACGATGATCCAGGCAATCGGCCAGAGGCCGTAGGCGAAACCGTAGCCGGCGGCGGCGAAGGCCATGTCGGTGGGCATGCCGAAGGCGAAGATCGCCACCAGGATTGACAGCGCCAGGGTGATGGTCCCGGCGACATGCCCCTTCATGCGGAATACCGCCAGGGCGAGGAAGAAGAAAATGATCGGGATGAGGGCTGCGAAGGCCGACAGGCCGAGGCTGCCGAGGGGCGTGTAGAGCTGTTGCCAGGCTTGCATCGTGGGGTGGCTCCCTGATTGTTGTTGGGTGTGCCTGTGGGCCGGGGCTGCCTCGGCGCTTGTGGCGCGCGGGCGAATCGGATCTTGACCTCGGCGTGCAGTGTCGGCTAAATTGGTAATACCAATTTACAAAATCGACGGCTCAGAGTAAAAGCTCGGCGGAAAGGCTGTCAATTTGTCGCACTACGACTTTGGTCGAGAGGCGCCTTGGTGGCGTCCTTCGCTATGGTCTGACCAATTTTGCTGGAGGTTGCGCAAAGCCGCGAAATAGACGCGTGCATCGCTGCGGGCCGGGAGGGAAAGGTAATGAGCTTCAATCAGATCCAACCGCGCCGTTTGTCGGACGATATCGTCGCGCGCCTCGAGTCGATGATCCTCGAAGGCACGCTCAAGCCGGGTGAGC
The DNA here is from genome assembly GCF_024730785.1 of Pseudomonas sp. LS44. Classification (NCBI taxonomy): domain Bacteria; kingdom Pseudomonadati; phylum Pseudomonadota; class Gammaproteobacteria; order Pseudomonadales; family Pseudomonadaceae; genus Pseudomonas; species Pseudomonas sp. LS44. The sequence continues at coordinate 3,588,655 of NZ_CP102830.1, read as the reverse complement.
GCTTGCCGGCGGAGCGTGCGCTGGCCGAGCAGTTCGGCGTGTCGCGACCGTCGCTGCGTGAAGCGATCCAGAAGCTGGCGGCCAAGGGCATGCTGGTCAGCCGCCAGGGGGGCGGCAACTACGTGGTCGATACGCTCGGCTCGACCTTCAGTGATCCGCTGCTGCAGCTATTGGAGAGCAACCCCGAGGCGCAGCGCGACCTGCTCGAGTTCCGCCATACCCTGGAGGGCTCCTGCGCCTACTACGCGGCACTGCGCGCCACCGCGCCGGACCATCAGCGCCTGCACGAGGCCTTCGCCGCACTACAGGCCTGCTATGCGCGGGCGCCGACCCCGAGCAGTCGCGCCGAGGAGGGCGCCGCCGATGCGCGCTTCCATCTGGCGATTGCCGAGGCCAGCCACAACGCCGTGTTGCTGCACACTATTCGCGGCCTGTTCGACCTGCTCAAGCGCAATGTGGTGACCAATATCGGCGGGATGTACGCGCAGCGCGGCGAAACCCGCGACATGCTGATGAGTCAGCACCGGGCGTTGTACGAGGCGATCATCGAGGGGCGCGCCGAGGCGGCGCGGGAGATTTCCAGCCAGCACATCCATTACGTGCAGGAAGTGCTGTCGGAGGCACGGCGTGAGGTCGAGCGGACGGCGCGGGCGCAGCGCCGTCAGGGCCTGTGACTAGTCGTCCTTGCCCTTGCTGCGCACCGCGCGCTGAATTTCGCGATCGGAGTCGCGTTCCTTCTCGGTGTGGCGCTTGTCGTATTCCTTCTTGCCCTTGCCCAGGGCGATTTCGCACTTGATCAAGTGTGCTTTCCAGTACAGCGACAGGGCCACGCAGGTGTAGCCTTTTTGCTGAACGTTGCCGAATAGCTTGCCCAGTTCGCGCTGATTGAGCAGCAGCTTGCGGGTACGGATAGGGTCGGCGATCACGTGGGTGCTGGCGGTAGTCAACGGCGTAATGTGACAGCCCATCAGCCACGCCTCGCCGTCCTTGAGCAGCACATAGCTGTCAACCAGTTGGGCTTTGCCGGCGCGCAGACTCTTCACTTCCCAGCCAGCCAATACCAGGCCGGCCTCGTAGCGTTGCTCGACGAAATAATCGTGCAGCGCCTTTTTGTTCTGCGCGATGGTGCCTTGAGGGTGTTTCTTTTGCTTAGCCATAGGGCGCGCATTATAGGGAGATGCTCGCCGGCTGGCGACAGCCTAAGCTTGAGGCGGGTGGGTGAATCTCCGACAATGCGCGATCTTTTCTATCTGTACGGCTTTCTGCGCGAGTGGGCGGTGCTCGCTGCGTGACCTGAACGCTGTGTCGTTACGGAATACAAATACATGAGCACCCACATCCAACGCTCCGCTTTGCTGCCTTATCCTGCGCGGCTGCTGTTTGAGCTCGTCAACGATGTCGCGAGCTATCCGCAATTTCTCCCCTGGTGTTCGACAACCGAGGTGCTTGAGGCCAGTGATACGCATATGCTGGCGCGCTTGTCGATCGCGAAGGCCGGATTTTCCCAGCAGTTTGTCACGCGCAACGTTTTGTTGGCTGGGGAGCGGATAGAGATGAATCTGGTGGAAGGACCGTTCACCGAGCTGCATGGCCTGTGGAATTTCAAGGCGCTGACCGATAAGGCCTGCAAGATCAGCTTGGATCTATCCTTCGATTACGCGGGGCCGCTGGTGCGGGCCACCCTCGGGCCGTTGTTCAATCAGGCGGCCAATACCCTGGTAGATGCCTTCTGCCAGCGTGCCAAGCAGTTATACGGTTGATCTGGTGGAGAAAGTCATCGCGGTAGAAGTCGTCTACGCCCTAGCGGAGAAGCAGGTTCTGCTGCGCTTGAATGTGCCTTATGGTGCGACGGTGTGCGAGGTGGTGATGCGCTCTGGGCTGGAGGCACAATTCCCTGGCCTCGATCTGCAAAATTGTCCGCTCGGCATTTTTGGCAAGGCGGTGGCGAAACCCGACGAGCGCTTGGTTGAGGAGGGCGATCGGGTGGAAATCTACCGGCCGTTGATTGCCGATCCAAAGGAAGTGCGTAAACAACGCGCCGCGCGGGCGGCCCAGGCGAAGGCCAATAAGTAACTATCGAGGCATAAAAAAGCCCGGCACTTGGCCGGGCTTTTTTATGCCTGAGCTTTACTGGGGCGAGGTGTCCAGCGGCTCGGGAATCGGCACCGGATTGGTCTCGATCTGATCGACATCGCGCTGAATCTGCTCAAGGGTTGAGCCGGGTTTGGCCGGTTCTTCAGCCTTTGGCGCTTCGCTGGGCTGGGCCTGCGGCGCCGGGGTGACGGTGCCATCCTGGCCCAGGATTGCTTGGTCGCGGCTGACGCCCGGCATGAAGTCGCCTGAGAGGCCGGCCAACTGGTCGTTGTCGCTGAAGATGACGCTCATGCGCTCTTGCTGGCGCTGGCCGCCACCAGGTTGGATGCTGTACAGGTAGTCCCAACGATTGGCGTGGAAGGTGTCGCTGATCAGCGGATTGCCCATGATAAACCGCACTTGCCGACGGGTCATTCCGGGCTTCAACTGGTCTATCATGTCTTGTGTAACGACATTGCCCTGTTGAATGTCGATTTTGTAAACCCCGGGGAACGAACAGCCGGCGAGTGCGAGCAGTCCCACAAGGGTGAGACCAGTCAGCATGAGCTTGGTGTTTTGCATCGGTGGGTGACTTCCACTATCTTGGCTGGGCAACTTGACCACCGATCATACCCGTATTGAAGGCTGCTGCGAACCAGCCGCCACGAGAAAGCTCACCATGGTTGAAAATAGCGAACTACGCAAAGCTGGCCTGAAAGTGACCCTGCCGCGGGTCAAAATTCTGCAAATGCTCGACTCCACCGGGCAGCGCCACATGAGTGCGGAAGATGTCTACAAAGCACTGATGGAGGCTGGTGAGGATGTTGGTCTGGCGACTGTTTACCGGGTATTGACCCAGTTCGAGGCCGCAGGTCTGGTGGTGCGTCATAACTTCGATGGCGGGCACGCAGTCTTCGAATTGGCCGACGGTGGCCACCACGATCACATGGTGTGCGTCGATAGCGGCGAAGTGATCGAATTCTTCGACAGCGAGATCGAAAAGCGCCAGAAAGAAATCGTCAAAGAGCACGGTTTCGAATTGGTCGATCACAATCTGGTGTTGTACGTACGCAAGAAGAGATAAGTCGGTTTTTTACCGATTGTGGCAACTAAAAAGGCGACCTGAGGGTCGCCTTTTTGCTTTCTCTCAAGAGTTGGCGCTGCTGACCATTTTGCGTGCGTGAGCCAGCGACTCATCGGTGAGGTCGAGGCCGCCGAGCATGCGGGCAATTTCCTCGATGCGCCCGCCGGTATCCAGTTTTGCCACAGCGGTGTGAGTGGCGTCGACCTCGCGGGCCTTGTGCACGAACAGATGTTGATGGCCCTGGGCGGCAACTTGCGGCAGGTGGGTAACGGTCAGTACTTGGCCGCGTTCGCCCAGGCGTCGCAGCAGTTGGCCTACTACCTCGGCAGTGGGGCCGCCGATGCCGACGTCCACCTCGTCGAACACCAGGGTTGGAACTCGCGAGGTCTGCGCGGTGATGACCTGAATGGCCAGGCTGATGCGTGACAGCTCGCCGCCCGAGGCTACTTTGGCCAGGGATTTAGGCGGTTGACCCGGGTTGGCGCTGACCAGGAATTCAACCAGTTCGAGCCCGATGGGGTGTGGCTCTTGGGCCTCTAAGGGGCGCAGTTCGATATTGAAGCGGCCGCCGGGCATGCCCAGCTGCTGCATTTCGCGCTCTACCGCAATGGCTAGGGTGGCCGCTGCTTGTTGGCGCTGCTCGCTGAGTTGGTCAGCTTTTTCCTGATAGTGGCGCGCAAAGGCGGCCAGCTCGTCGGTCAGGCGTTCACCGGCCTGATCGTCGGCATTCAGGCCTTCCAGCTCTTCGAAAAGTTGCTGTTGCAAGGCGGCCAACTCGCCGGGCTGGATGCGGTGCTTGCGCGCCAAGGTGTAGATGCTGTCGAGCCGCTCTTCGATCAGTTGCTGGCGCTTCGGATCGGCATCGAAATGATCGAGAAAGCGCTTGAGTTCGCCGACTGCCTCTTCGACCTGAATTTGCGCGCTGGCTAATAAATTGGCCGCTTCACTCAGTGCGCCGGGTTGATGCTGGAAAGCGGTCAAGCGCTGCAGGCTGCCGGTCAGTGCTGAGAGCACATTGCCGGCGTCGTTTTCGCTGCATTGTTCGAGGACTTGCTGGCAGGCGCCGAGGAGTCGTTCGGCGTTGGCCAGGGTTTTGTGTTCCTGCTCCAGCTGATCCAGCTCGTTTTCGCCGAGCCCCAGATTGTCCAGTTCTTCCAGCTGATAGCTAAGCAATTGATGGCGAGCACGCTGCTCGTCACCCGCGCTGGAAATGCGTTCCAGCTCCTGGCGCGTTTGCCGCCAGCGTTGCGCGGCCAACTGCACCTGGCGAGCGAGCTCCTGGCTGCCGGCGTACTCGTCGAGTAGGCGGCGGTGGGTCTCCGGCTTCAGCAGCGACTGGTGTTCGTGCTGATTGTGAATGTCGATCAGCAGCTCGCCGAGCGCCTTGAGGTCGCCGAGTGGGCAGGGCGAGCCATTGATATAGCCACGCGAACGACCTTCGGCGGTGATGACGCGGCGCAGGATGCACGGACCGTCAATGTCCAGGTCGCGCTCGGCGAGCCAGGCACGCGCCTCGGGGATGGCATGCAGATCGAAGCTGGCCAGGATATCGGCTTTGTCTGCGCTCGGCCGCACTGCGCCACTGTCGGCGCGATCGCCCAGGGCCAGGCCCAGGGCGTCGAGCATGATCGATTTACCGGCACCGGTTTCGCCGGTAATCACACTCATGCCGCGATCCAGTTCGAGGTCGAGATGTTCGACGATGGCGTAGTTGTGGATAGAGAGATGAACCAGCATGACGATCCCCTGAGAGGTCTTTGCTGGGTATTTATACAGTAGTGGTTTTCTGCCTGACAAGCCGTGCATTGCACTTGAAGCGAAAAATTGCGCCCCCATATAGGCGGACAGAACAGTGGGTTATTCCCCGCGAAGAGACTCTAGTTAAGGAGGAACGCATGGCTGAAGAACAGATCCTGGATAACCAGAATCCCGAAGTAGAACCCGCAGCCGAGGCGGCGAGCGATGAGCTCGCGACCCGCGTGCAGGTGCTGGAGGAACAATTGGCGGCGGCCCAGGATCAGTCGCTGCGCGTTGTCGCCGATCTGCAAAACGTGCGCCGGCGTGCCGAGCAGGACGTTGAGAAAGCGCACAAATTCGCCCTGGAGAAGTTTGCCGGCGATTTGCTGCCGGTGATCGACAGTCTGGAGCGTGGCCTGGAACTATCGAATCCTGACGACGAAGCGCTCAAGCCGGTTCGCGAAGGGATCGAGCTGACCCTCAAGCTGTTCCACGACACCCTCAAGCGCTACCAGCTGGAGGCGATTGATCCGCATGGTGTGCCGTTCAATGCCGAGCACCATCAGGCGATGGCCATGCAGGAAAGCACCAACGTAGAGCCGGGTAGCGTGCTCAAGGTGTTCCAGAAGGGCTATCTGCTTAACGGTCGCCTGCTGCGCCCCGCCATGGTGGTGGTCAGCAAGGCGCCAGCGGGTACGCCACCTTCGATCAATGAGCAAGCTTGAAATCGGCGATCAGGCCCCCATCTGTTAAGCAAGCGAATTAGTGCTGCCGGGGTCCGCGATGCGGGCCGCGGCCAAAACCAAGTTTCGGGAGAGTGAAATGGGCAAAATTATCGGTATCGACCTGGGGACTACCAACTCCTGCGTCTCCATTCTGGAAAACGGCAACGTCAAGGTTATCGAGAACGCTGAAGGCGCGCGCACCACGCCGTCGATCATCGCCTACACCAATGATGGCGAAATTCTGGTCGGCCAGTCCGCCAAGCGTCAGGCGGTAACCAACCCGCACAACACTCTGTACGCGGTGAAGCGTCTGATCGGTCGTCGTTTTGACGAAGAAGTGGTCCAGAAAGACATCCAGATGGTCCCGTACAAAATCGCCAAGGCCGACAACGGCGACGCGTGGGTGGAAGTCAAAGGGCAGAAAATGGCCCCGCCACAGATTTCCGCCGAAGTCCTGAAAAAAATGAAGAAGACCGCCGAAGACTACCTCGGCGAGCCGGTCACCGAAGCGGTGATCACCGTGCCGGCCTACTTCAACGACAGTCAGCGTCAGGCCACCAAAGACGCCGGCCGCATCGCCGGTCTGGACGTCAAGCGCATCATCAACGAGCCGACTGCGGCTGCGCTGGCGTACGGCATGGACAAGGCCAAGGGCGACCACACCGTGATCGTCTATGACTTGGGCGGCGGTACCTTCGACGTGTCGGTGATCGAGATCGCCGAAGTCGACGGCGAGCATCAGTTCGAAGTGCTGGCCACCAACGGTGACACCTTCCTCGGTGGTGAGGATTTCGATATCCGCCTGATCGACTACCTGGTCGACGAATTCAAGAAAGAAAGCGGCATCAACCTCAAGGGCGATCCGCTGGCCATGCAGCGCCTCAAAGAAGCCTCTGAGAAGGCCAAGATCGAGCTGTCCTCGGCGCAGCAGACCGACGTCAATCTGCCGTACATCACTGCCGATGCGTCCGGTCCGAAGCACCTGAACGTGAAGATTTCCCGCGCCAAGCTGGAATCGCTGGTCGAAGACCTGGTGCAGCGCACCATCGAGCCGTGCCGCATCGCCTTGAAGGATGCCGGTATCGACGCGGGCGCGATTCACGATGTGATCCTGGTCGGCGGCCAGACCCGCATGCCGCTGGTACAGAAGCTGGTGAGCGACTTCTTCGGCAAAGAGCCGCGCAAGGACGTCAACCCGGATGAAGCCGTGGCCATGGGCGCCGCCATTCAAGGCGCGGTACTGGCTGGCGACGTCAAGGACGTGCTGCTGCTCGACGTCAGCCCGCTGACCCTGGGTATCGAAACTATGGGCGGCGTGATGACTGCGCTGATCGAAAAGAACACCACCATTCCGACCAAGAAGTCGCAGGTGTTCTCGACGGCTGATGACAACCAGGGCGCCGTGACCATCCATGTACTGCAGGGCGAGCGCAAGCAAGCCGCGCAGAACAAGTCGTTGGGCAAGTTCGACCTGGCTGAGATCCCGCCGGCGCCGCGCGGTGTGCCGCAGATCGAAGTGACCTTCGACATCGACGCCAACGGTATCCTGCACGTCGGCGCGAAAGACAAGGCGACCGGCAAGACTCAGTCGATCGTGATCAAGGCCAACTCCGGTCTGTCCGAGGATGAAATCGCGCAGATGGTGCGTGACGCCGAAGTCAACGCCGAGGAAGACCGCAAGTTCGAAGAGCTGGCCGGTGCGCGCAACCAAGGCGACGCGTTGGTGCATGCCACTCGCAAGATGGTCACCGAAGCGGGCGACAAGGCGACCGCAGACGAGAAAGCTGCCATCGAGAAAGCCCTTGGCGAGCTCGAAGTCGCGGTCAAGGGTGACGACAAGGCGGCCATCGAGGCCAAGATGAATGCCCTGTCCGAAGCCACCACACCGCTGGCGCAGAAGATGTACGCCGAGCAGCCGCAAGGCGCGGATGCCGCGAATGCAGCGGATGAGTCGAAAGGCGGCGCCGACGATGTGGTCGATGCCGAGTTCGAAGAGGTCAAGGACAACAAGTAAGCCGCCGGTTTACTTTCGCCCTGTCCGCTGAAGCCTGGCTTCGGCGGACAAGATCCGCCGCGCGGGAGTTCTCTCCCGCGTTGGCGTGTCTGGGGTAGACGAATTAAAGGTGTTGATGAGTTATGGCCAAACGCGATTATTACGAAGTGCTCGGTGTCGAGCGCGGCGCCAGCGAGGTGGAGCTGAAAAAGGCTTACCGACGCCTGGCGATGAAGCATCACCCCGACCGCAATCCCGACGACAAAGCGTCGGAAGAGAAATTCAAAGAGGCCAACGAGGCCTACGAAGTGCTGTCCGACGCCAGTAAGCGCGCGGCCTTCGATCAATACGGTCATGCCGGCGTCGACCCGCAGATGGGTGGCGGCGCGGGCTTTGGTGGCGGCGCCAATTTCTCCGACATCTTCGGTGATGTGTTCAGCGACTTCTTCGGCGGCGGTCGTGGCGGTTCGCGCGGCGGCATGCAGCGCGGCAGCGATTTGCGCTACACCCTCGAATTGGATCTGGAAGAGGCCGTACGCGGCACGACGGTGACCATTCGCGTGCCAACCCTGGTCAATTGCAAAATTTGCGAGGGCTCGGGCGCCAAGAAAGGCACCAGCCCAGTGACCTGTACCACCTGCGGCGGTATCGGCCAGGTGCGCATGCAGCAGGGCTTCTTCTCGGTCCAGCAAACCTGTCCGCGCTGCCATGGCAACGGCAAGATGATCAGCGACCCGTGTGGTGCTTGTCACGGCCAGGGGCGGGTCGAAGAGCACAAGACCCTGTCGGTCAAAGTCCCGGCTGGAGTCGATACTGGCGACCGGATCCGCTTGTCTGGCGAAGGCGAGGCGGGCGCCCACGGTGGTCCGGCTGGCGATCTGTATGTGGTCGTCAATGTGCGTGAGCATTCGATCTTCCAGCGCGACGGCAAGCATCTGTACTGCGATGTGCCGATCAGCTTTGCCGATGCGGCATTGGGCGGCGAGTTGGAAGTGCCGACCCTGGATGGGCGGGTGAAGTTGAAAATTCCCGAGGGCACCCAGACCGGCAAGCTGTTCCGCCTGCGCGGCAAGGGCGTGGCGCCAGTGCGTGGCGGTGCCGCGGGTGATTTGATGTGCCGGGTCGCGGTGGAAACGCCGGTGCATCTGGATCGTCGCCAGCGCGAACTGCTCGAGGAGTTCCGGAGTTCGTTGCAGGGTGACAACTCTCACTCGCCCAAAGCCAGTGGCTGGTTCGAAGGTGTCAAACGCTTCTTTGGCGATGTTTGATTGAGCGGTGCGTGCTGCGCTCCCGAATGGGCGCGGCGTGCGGCTAGGAGCTGAACGATATGCGACGTATTGCAGTGATGGGCGCCGCTGGGCGCATGGGCAAGACTCTGGTCGAGGCAATCCAGCAGACCGAAGGCGCCGGCTTGACGGCGGCGGTCGACCGTCCGGACAGCACGCTGGTGGGTGCGGATGCGGGCGAGCTGGCCGCGATCGGGCGGATCGGCGTGCCATTGTCGGCGGATATCGAGCGGGTGGTCGATGAGCTTGATGTCTTGATCGATTTCACCCATCCCTCGGTAACCCTGAAGAATCTGGACGTCTGCCGTAAGGCCGGCAAGGCCATGGTCATCGGTACCACCGGGTTTTCCGTCGAGGAAAAGCAGCGCCTGAGTGAGGCGGCCAAAGAGATTCCGATCGTCTTCGCGGCCAACTTCAGCGTTGGCGTCAATCTGTGCCTGAAGTTGCTGGATACCGCGGCACGGGTGTTGGGCGACGATGTCGACATCGAAATCATCGAGGCGCATCACCGCCACAAGGTCGATGCGCCGTCCGGCACCGCGCTGCGCATGGGTGAAGTGGTGGCGCAGGCGCTAGGACGCGATCTGCAACAAGTCGCGGTCTATGGTCGTGAGGGGCAGACCGGCGCTCGCCAGCGCGAGACCATCGGTTTTGCCACAGTGCGCGCCGGTGATGTCGTTGGGGATCATACCGTGCTGTTTGCCGCGGACGGTGAACGGGTGGAGATCACCCATAAGGCTTCCAGTCGGATGACCTTCGCCAAGGGTGCGGTACGTGCGGCGTTGTGGCTGGAAGGGCGCCAGGCGGGCCTGTACGACATGCAGGATGTGCTCGGTCTACGTTGAGATACGCCCGTCGGTCATGATGGCGGTAGACCAAAAAGGGGTTTTTCTGTAAGCTGCCCGCTTTAGTGTATCCACTAAAAGTTACGCAGAATGACTCAAATAAAAAAGCGGGGTGACGGTTCGAACGTCATCCCGCTTTTTTTCAAACTGCGTTTGCTCCATGCCTTGATTACGGGAGGTCTTCTTGACTAAGCCAGCCATACTCGCCCTTGCCGACGGCAGCATCTTTCGCGGCGAAGCCATCGGTGCCGATGGTCATACCATCGGCGAGGTGGTGTTCAACACTGCCATGACCGGCTATCAGGAAATTCTCACCGATCCTTCCTACGCCCAGCAAATCGTAACCCTGACCTACCCGCATATCGGCAATACCGGTACCACGCCCGAGGATGCCGAGGCGAACCGCGTCTGGGCCGCTGGCCTGATCATCCGCGATCTGCCGCTGATTGCCAGCAACTGGCGCAGCAAACAGTCGCTGCCCGATTACCTGAAGGAGAACGGTACCGTTGCCATCGCCGGTATCGATACCCGCCGTCTGACCCGCATCCTGCGCGAAAAAGGCTCGCAGAACGGTTGCATCCTGGTTGGCGACGACGCGACAGAAGAGAAAGCGCTCGAGCTGGCCCGCAGCTTCCCGGGTCTGAAAGGCATGGACCTGGCCAAAGTGGTCAGCGCCAGCGAGCAATACGAATGGCGTTCCGGTGTGTGGAATCTGGAGAGCGACAGCCACCCGGAAATCCCCGCAGCCGATCTGAAATACCACGTGGTCGCCTACGACTACGGGGTCAAACTGAACATCCTGCGCATGTTGGTCGCGCGCGGCTGCCGACTGACTGTGGTACCGGCGCAAACTCCGGCCAGCGACGTGCTGGCGCTGAATCCAGACGGTGTGTTCCTGTCCAACGGCCCTGGCGATCCTGAGCCGTGCGATTACGCGATCCAGGCAATCAAAGATGTGCTGGAAACCGAGATCCCGATCTTCGGTATCTGCCTCGGCCATCAGCTGCTCGCCCTGGCCTCCGGTGCGCAAACAGTGAAGATGGGCACCGGCCACCATGGTGCCAACCACCCGGTCCAGGACCTCGACAGCGGCGTGGTGATGATCACCAGCCAGAACCACGGTTTTGCCGTGGACGAGGCGAGCCTGCCGGCCAACCTGCGCGCCACTCACAAGTCGCTGTTCGATGGCACCCTGCAGGGCATCGAGCGGACCGACAAAGTCGCCTTCAGCTTCCAGGGTCACCCGGAAGCCAGTCCTGGCCCGCATGACGTCGCCCCGCTGTTCGACCGCTTCATCGAAGCCATGGCCGCGCGCCGCTAAGCCTGCCGACTGACCCAAGGATTCGAGTAAAAGACATGCCAAAACGTACAGACATCAAAAGTATCCTGATCCTCGGCGCCGGCCCCATCGTCATCGGCCAGGCCTGCGAGTTCGACTATTCCGGCGCCCAGGCCTGCAAGGCGCTGAAGGAAGAAGGTTTCCGCGTCATCCTGGTGAACTCCAACCCGGCCACCATCATGACCGACCCGTCGATGGCCGACGCCACCTACATCGAGCCGATCAAATGGCAGACCGTGGCCAAGATCATCGAGAAGGAGCGCCCGGATGCGTTGCTGCCGACCATGGGTGGCCAGACTGCGCTGAACTGCGCGCTGGACCTCGAGCACCATGGCGTGCTCGCCAAGTTCGGCGTCGAGATGATTGGCGCCAACGCCGACACCATCGACAAGGCCGAAGACCGTTCGCGCTTCGACAAGGCGATGAAAGATATCGGCCTGGCCTGCCCGGTTTCCGGGATCGCGCACAGCATGGACGAAGCCTATGGTGTGCTCGATAAAGTCGGCTTCCCGTGCATCATCCGTCCGTCCTTCACCATGGGCGGCACCGGCGGCGGCATCGCCTACAACCGTGAAGAGTTCGAGGAAATCTGCGCCCGTGGTCTGGACCTGTCGCCGACCAAGGAACTGCTGATCGACGAATCGCTGATCGGCTGGAAAGAGTACGAGATGGAAGTGGTCCGCGATAAGAAGGACAACTGCATCATCGTCTGCACCATCGAGAACTTCGATCCGATGGGCGTGCACACCGGCGACTCGATCACCGTCGCTCCGGCGCAAACGCTGACCGACAAGGAATACCAGATCCTGCGTAATGCCTCGCTGGCGGTCCTGCGCGAGATCGGCGTAGAAACCGGCGGCTCCAACGTGCAGTTCGGCATCTGCCCGGACACCGGGCGCATGGTCGTCATCGAGATGAACCCGCGGGTGTCGCGTTCCTCGGCGCTGGCCTCCAAGGCCACCGGTTTCCCGATCGCCAAGATCGCCGCCAAGCTGGCTGTCGGCTACACCCTCGACGAACTGCAGAACGACATCACCGGCGGTCGTACCCCGGCGTCCTTCGAACCGGCGATCGACTACGTGGTTACCAAGATTCCGCGTTTCGCCTTCGAGAAATTCCCCAAGGCCGATGCCCGCCTGACCACTCAGATGAAGTCTGTCGGTGAAGTCATGGCCATCGGCCGGACCTTCCAGGAGTCGGTGCAGAAAGCCCTGCGCGGCCTGGAAGTCGGCGTCAACGGCTTCGATCCGAAGCTCGACCTGAGCAATCCGGACAGCGAACACATCCTCAAGCGCGAACTGACCGTGCCGGGCGCCGAGCGCATCTGGTACGTGGCCGACGCGTTCCGCGCCGGCAAGAGCGTCGAGGAGGTGTTTGAGCTGACCAACATCGACGAATGGTTCCTGGTGCAGATCGAAGATCTGGTCAAGGACGAGGCGAAGGTGCAAACCCTCGGCCTGTCGAGCATCGACACCGATCTGATGCGCAAGCTCAAGCGCAAAGGTTTCTCCGATGCGCGTCTGGCCAAATTGCTTGGCGTTACCGAGAAGAACCTGCGCAGCCATCGTCACAAGCTGAAAGTGCTGCCGGTATTCAAGCGCGTCGACACCTGCGCCGCCGAGTTCGCCACCGACACCGCCTACATGTACTCGACCTATGAGGAAGAGTGCGAGGCCAATCCGTCGTCGCGCGACAAGATCATGATTCTCGGCGGCGGTCCTAACCGTATCGGCCAGGGCATCGAGTTCGACTACTGCTGCGTACACGCGGCACTGGCCATGCGTGAAGACGGTTACGAGACCATCATGGTCAACTGCAACCCGGAAACTGTCTCCACCGACTACGACACCTCCGATCGCCTGTACTTCGAGCCGGTGACCCTGGAGGACGTGCTGGAAATCGTCCGCGTCGAGCAGCCGAAAGGCGTGATCGTGCAGTACGGCGGGCAAACCCCGCTGAAACTGTGCCGCGCCCTGGAAGAAGCCGGCGTGCCGATCATCGGCACAAGCCCGGATGCCATCGACCGCGCCGAAGACCGCGAGCGTTTCCAGCAGATGGTCCAGCGCCTGAACCTGCGTCAGCCAGCCAACGCCACGGCGCGCAGCGAAGAAGAGGCGATTCGTGCCTCGAAGGTCATCGGTTATCCGCTGGTGGTGCGCCCGTCGTATGTACTGGGCGGCCGCGCCATGGAGATCGTCTATGAAGAAGACGAGCTCAAGCGCTACATGCGTGAAGCGGTGCAGGTCTCGAACGACAGCCCGGTGCTGCTCGATCACTTCCTCAACTGCGCCATCGAAGTGGATATCGACGCGGTCTGCGACGGCACCGATGTGGTAATCGGCGCGATCATGCAGCACATCGAGCAGGCTGGCGTGCACTCCGGTGACTCGGCGTGCTCGCTGCCGCCGTACTCGCTGCCGGCCCATATCCAGGACGAGATCCGCGACCAAGTCAAGAAAATGGCCCTGGAGCTCGGCGTGGTCGGTCTGATGAACGTGCAGATGGCCGTGCAGGGTGAGGACATCTTCGTCATCGAGGTCAACCCACGTGCCTCGCGGACCGTGCCGTTCGTTTCCAAGTGCATCGGCGAGTCGCTGGCCAAGGTCGCCGCACGCGTGATGGCGGGCAAGACCTTGAAAGAAATTGGCTTCACCAAGGAAATCATTCCGCCGTTCTACAGCGTCAAGGAAGCGGTATTCCCGTTCGCCAAGTTCCCGGGCGTCGACCCGATCCTCGGCCCAGAAATGAAGTCCACCGGTGAAGTAATGGGCGTCGGCGACAGCTTTGCCGAAGCATTCGCCAAGGCTCAGCTGGGTGCCAGCGAAATCCTGCCGACCAGCGGTTGCGCGTTCATCAGCGTCCGTGAGGATGACAAGCCGATGGTCGAGCAGGTCGCTCGCGATCTGGTCGAGCTGGGCTTCGAGGTAGTGGCCACTGCCGGTACCGCGCGAATCATCGAGGCCGCCGGCCTGCCGGTGCGCCGCGTCAATAAGGTGACCGAAGGTCGTCCGCATGTGGTCGACATGATCAAAAATGACGAAGTCACGCTGATCATCAACACCACCGAAGGCCGTCAGTCGATCGCGGACTCCTACTCCATTCGTCGCAATGCCCTGCAGCACAAGATCTGCTGCACCACCACGTTGGCAGGTGGTCAGGCGATCTGTGAGGCGCTTAAGTTTGGTCCAGAGAAGACCGTGCGCCGGCTGCAGGATCTCCATGCAGGAATCAAAGGATGACTAAATACCCTATGACCGTTCAGGGCGCTCGCGCCCTGGAGGACGAATTGGCGCATCTGACCAAGATCGTACGGCCGAAGCTCAGTCAGGATATCGGCACCGCGCGTGAGCTCGGCGACCTCAAGGAAAACGCCGAGTACCATGCTGCCCGCGAGCAGCAGGGAATGGTCGAAGCGCGAGTTCGCGATATCGAAGGTCGCCTGCAGAATGCGGTGGTAATCGATGTGACGAGCATTGCGCACACCGGCAAGGTGATCTTCGGCACTACCGTGGAGATCGCCAACGTCGAGACCGACGAAAGCGTGACCTATCAGATCGTTGGTGAAGACGAAGCGGACATCAAGCTGGGTAAGATTTCCGTAGGCTCACCCATCGCACGTGCGCTGATTGCCAAGGTAGAGGGCGATGTGGTGGCGGTGAAAACTCCGAGCGGTCTGGTTGAGTACGAGATTGTCGAAGTCCGCCATCTTTAATCGTCGCTCGTCCAAGGCGGCCATGATCAGCTGGCAACTGGCCCAGACATTCTGGGTCGGCGGCCTGTGGCTGTTGCACTTCGTTATGCTGCCGGCCTTGACCAAGATGGGTCTGGCGCCGCTGCTGATCGACGAAGTCGCCAATACCTTGAATCCGCTGCTGATGGGCTTCGCCGCGTTTTGCGCGCTGCTGCAAATGCTGGTGCTGTGGCCGACGCTCGGTACGCGTGGCATGCGCAGCGATACCCGTGCGCAGTTGCTGCTGACAGTGCTGGTCATGACGGCGGTGTATTTCGTCGTCCACACCGTAGCGCCGCAGGCCATGCGCTGGCTGCTGTTCAATTATCTGGTGGTGGCGTTGTGCGGTTTGCTGCTCGTGCTGCAGCCAGTGCCAGGAAGCAGGGCGCGCTAGACGCGCGCCAGTGCTTGGCTTACATGCCGCTGAAGCGGCTGATGTTGGACAGGTTTTTGTTCGGCTTGGGATTTTTGCGATACAGCAGAGCCATTTTGCCGATGACTTGCGCCAGTTCGGCGCGCCCGGCTTTGCACAGTTCGGCGATGACCGCGAGACGGTCTTCGCGCTCGGTGATGCGCAGCTGCACTTTGATCAGTTCGTGATCGCTGAGCGCTCGATCCAGTTCGGCGATCACTCCTTCGGTCAAGCCATTGTCCGCCACGATCAATACCGGTTTCAGATGGTGGCCAATAGATTTGTATTGTTTCTTCTGCTCCTGAGTGAGCGGCATAATCTGACCCCTGCGTCCGATCTGTTAAAACGGCGGCCAGTTTACCCGAGCGCCCGGTAACCGCCCAGCTAATCACGAGGTATCCCGTGGCCCGCTCCAAAACCAGCCAGTGTTGGCTGAAAGAGCACTTCGACGACCCTTGCGTCAAAATGGCGCAGAAGGGCGGTTATCGTTCGCGTGCCAGTTATAAACTGCTGGGGATTCAGGAGAAGGACCGCATCTTGCGGCCTGGTATGACCGTGATCGACCTCGGCGCTGCGCCAGGCGGCTGGTCGCAAGTCGCCAGTCGAGTGATCGGTGACAAAGGCACGCTGATCGCGTCCGATATCTTGGAAATGGACAGCATCCCTGATGTGACCTTCATTCAGGGTGATTTCACCGAGGATGCGATGCTCATGCAAGTCCTCGATGCTGTCGGTGGTAAACCTGTAGACCTTGTGATTTCAGATATGACCCCCAATATGAGTGGAGTAAGGGCCGCCGATCAGCTGCGCGCGATATTTCTCTGCGAGCTGGCTCTGGATCTCGCCGGCCGCGTGTTGCGTCCGGGAGGCGACTTCCTGATCAGGATCTTCCAAGGCGAAGGCTTCGATGTTTACCACAGGCAGGTTCGTGAATTATTCGACAAGGTACAGATGCGCAAACCCCTGTCGTCGCGTGACCGTTCACGCGAGCAATATGCTCGCCCGCGGTTTCCGCGGCGGACTAGAGTGAAACAAAGGAGCGTTGCTTCGGTCTGACAAGGCGGAACTGCCTCATAAAGGGTTACAGACCGCGCCTGCCCGGGGTGGGCGTTTGTAGTAAGTTAGGCAGGTAAACAACCAGCCAGTATGCAGGCCGCGTTTCGGGACGCGGGCTGCTTCAGAGGGTAGCTAATTGAACGACATGGCAAAGAATCTGATCTTGTGGCTGATCATCGCCGCTGTCTTGGTGACAGTGATGAACAACTTCTCCAGCCCGAGCGAGCCGCAGACGCTCAACTACTCGCAATTCATCGAGCAGGTGAAAGAGGGTGGCGTGCAGCGCGTGACCGTCGACGGTTACAACATTAGTGGCATCGGTACTGACGGCAAGCCGTTCACCACTGTGCGGCCGATGATCGAAGATCGCGGCTTGATCGGTGATCTGATCAATAACAACGTGGTCGTCGAAGGCAAAAAGCCTGAGCAGCAGAGCATCTGGACGCAATTGCTGGTCGCCAGCTTCCCGATTCTGGTGATCATCGCGGTGTTCATGTTCTTCATGCGCCAGATGCAGGGCGGTGCCGGTGGTAAAGGTGGTCCGATGAGCTTTGGCAAGTCCAAGGCGCGCCTGCTTTCTGAGGATCAGGTAAAGACCACCCTGGCTGACGTCGCCGGTTGTGACGAGGCCAAGGAAGAAGTTGGCGAGCTTGTTGAGTTTCTTCGGGATCCGGGCAAGTTCCAGCGTTTGGGTGGCCGAATTCCGCGCGGTGTGTTGATGGTTGGCCCGCCCGGGACCGGTAAAACCTTGCTGGCCAAGGCCATTGCAGGCGAAGCGAAGGTGCCGTTCTTTACTATTTCCGGCTCGGACTTCGTGGAAATGTTCGTCGGTGTCGGCGCCTCCCGTGTGCGTGACATGTTTGAACAGGCCAAGAAGCATGCGCCGTGCATCATTTTTATCGACGAGATCGATGCCGTTGGTCGCCATCGTGGTGCCGGCATGGGTGGCGGTCATGACGAGCGCGAGCAGACCCTTAACCAGTTGCTGGTAGAGATGGACGGCTTTGAGATGAACGATGGGATCATCGTCATCGCGGCCACCAACCGTCCCGATGTGCTGGATCCGGCGTTGCTGCGTCCGGGCCGCTTCGATCGCCAGGTGGTGGTCGGTTTGCCGGACATCCGTGGTCGTGAGCAAATTCTCAAGGTTCACATGCGCAAGGTGCCGGTCGGCGATGACGTCAAACCGGCGGTGATCGCCCGTGGCACGCCGGGGTTCTCCGGTGCTGACTTGGCTAACCTAGTCAATGAAGCGTCGTTGTTCGCCGCGCGTGCGAGCAAGCGCATCGTTGAAATGAAGGAGTTCGAGCTGGCCAAGGACAAGATCATGATGGGCGCCGAGCGCAAATCCATGGTCATGTCCGAGAAAGAAAAGCTCAATACCGCGTTTCATGAGGCTGGGCATGCGATCGTCGGACGTTTGGTGCCCGAGCATGATCCGGTTTACAAGGTGTCGATCATCCCGCGAGGTCGTGCTCTGGGTGTGACCATGTTCCTACCCGAAGAGGATCGCTACAGTCTGTCCAAGCGCGCGCTGACCAGCCAGATTTGCTCGCTGTACGGTGGTCGTATCGCTGAAGAGATGACCTTGGGTTTCGATGGTGTAACCACCGGCGCCTCCAACGACATCATGCGCGCCAGCCAAATCGCGCGGAACATGGTGACCAAGTGGGGGTTGTCAGAGAAACTCGGCCCGCTCATGTATGCCGAAGAGGAGGGTGAAGTATTTCTCGGGCGCAGCATGGGGACCCAACACAGCAATATCTCGGCCGACACGGCGAAGATGATCGACCTGGAAATACGCAGCATCATCGATCACTGCTACGGCACCGCCAAGCGCTTGTTGGATGAGAATCGCGATAAGCTCAATGCTATGGCCGACGCGTTGATGAAATACGAAACTATCGATGCTGAGCAGATCGACGACATTATGTCCGGTCGTGAGCCGCGTGAGCCGCGCGATTGGCAAGGTGGCGATGATGACGCTGGCAAGCCTGTTAGTCGCGAGAGTGAGATCGATCTGTCCGAGAAGCCCATCGGTGGCCCGGCTGCAGAGATCTAAGGCTTTCCATGTCCCTTAAGCAACATCCTGACCGGCTGCCGTGTGGTAGCCGGTTTCTTGATTTGAGCCATCCGCAAGTGATGGGTATCCTCAATGTTACCCCCGACTCTTTCTCCGACGGTGGTCGTTTCAGTCGCCTCGATCAAGCGCTACGGCATGCTGCTGCAATGGTTGCGGCAGGTGCCAGTCTGATTGATGTGGGTGGCGAATCGACGCGCCCAGGTGCGCGTGAGGTTTCGCCAATCGAGGAGTTGGAGCGGGTAGCGCCGATTGTCGAAGCTATTGCGGCTGAGCTCGATGTAATTATCTCGGTGGATACTTCTACGCCTGCAGTGATGCGCGAAGCGGCGCGACTGGGAGCTGGATTGATCAATGATGTCCGCTCGCTGCAGCGCGATGGCGCCTTGGATGCGGC
Organism: Pseudomonas sp. LS44; assembly: GCF_024730785.1. Taxonomy (NCBI): domain Bacteria; kingdom Pseudomonadati; phylum Pseudomonadota; class Gammaproteobacteria; order Pseudomonadales; family Pseudomonadaceae; genus Pseudomonas; species Pseudomonas sp. LS44. The sequence continues at coordinate 3,569,898 of NZ_CP102830.1, read as the reverse complement.
GGCGGCTACTGGCTTGCCGGTGTGTCTGATGCATATGCGCGGCGAGCCGAGCACCATGCAGCAGGATCCGTACTACACGAACCTACTCGATGATGTGCGAGATTTCCTTGCGGAGCGCTTAGTGGCTTGCGAGGCGAGGGGGATTTCACGTGAGCGGGTGATCCTTGATCCTGGCTTCGGCTTTGCCAAGACCCTCAAGCACAATCTGAGTTTGTTCAGGCATCTTGAGTCGCTCCATGCGCTCGGTCGGCCGCTTTTAGTGGGCGTCTCGCGCAAAAGCATGGTTGGCCAGGTGATTGGGCGGGAAGTGAATGAGCGGTTGTATGGCAGTTTGGCTCTGGCGGCCCTGGCAGTTATCAAGGGTGCCAGCATTCTGCGTGTGCATGATGTGGCCGAGACTGTGGATACGGTAAGGATGATTGCCGCTGTGCAGGCGGCCGAATAAGAAAGGCGGAGTAGTTATGGGTAGAAAATATTTTGGCACCGACGGAATTCGCGGCCGAGTGGGCGAGTATCCGATTACTCCTGATTTTGTCCTCAAGCTCGGTTGGGCGGCCGGTATGGCATTTCGTCGTCAAGGCGCATGCCGAGTATTGATTGGCAAGGACACACGGATTTCCGGCTATATGTTCGAGTCGGCGTTGGAGGCGGGCCTTTCCGCTGCGGGCGCCGATGTCATGCTGCTTGGGCCGATGCCAACCCCTGCGATTGCTTATCTGACCCGTACTTTCCAGGCGCAGGCGGGCATCGTCATCAGTGCCTCCCATAATCCGCATGATGACAACGGCATCAAGTTCTTTTCCGGGCAAGGTACCAAGCTGCCGGATGAGATTGAGCGGATGATCGAGGAGTTGCTCGATGCGCCCATGACCGTGGTCGAATCGGCTAATTTGGGAAAAGTCTCGCGCATCAACGATGCAGCGGGGCGTTACATCGAGTTTTGCAAAGGCAGCGTTCCGAGTAACACCAGCTTCTCTGGTTTGAAGATGGTGATCGATTGTGCGCACGGTGCGGCCTACAAAGTGGCACCGAGCGTTTTTCGCGAGCTGGGTGCCACGGTATCGGTGCTGGGTGCGCAGCCCAATGGCTTGAACATCAACGCGGAGTGCGGTTCGACGCACCTTGCATCCTTGCAAGCCGCGGTGCTCAGCGAGCAAGCCGACATCGGCATTGCCTTCGATGGTGACGCCGATCGGGTTTTGATGGTTGATCATGCCGGGGCGGTGGTGGATGGCGACGAGCTATTGTTCATTATTGCGCGCGACCTGCTAGAGCGCGGCAAGCTCCGGGGTGGCGTTGTTGGTACGCAAATGAGTAACCTCGGACTTGAATTGGCTTTGGCCGATCTGGGCATTCCGTTCGTGCGGGCAAAGGTCGGGGATCGATATGTGGTTGCCGAGCTGCTCGAGCGCGACTGGCAGATCGGTGGAGAAAATTCCGGCCATCTGGTGTGTTTCCAGCACACCACCACGGGTGATGCGATCATCGCCGCGCTGCAGGTTTTGCTGGCGCTTAAGCGTCGTGATCAAAATCTCGCGGAGGCTCGCCAGGCAGTGCGCAAGTGCCCTCAGATATTAGTGAATGTACGTTTCGGTGGGGGTTCGGATCCCCTTACCCATCCCGCAGTCAAGGATGCGTGTGCGCGAGTCACAGAGCAGATGAAGGGGCGGGGTCGGGTATTGCTACGCAAGTCGGGTACCGAGCCGTTGGTGCGGGTAATGGTTGAAGGCGATGACGAATCGCAAGTGCGCGGCTATGCCAATGAGTTGGCTAAAGTAGTATCTGAGGTCTGCGCCTAACCGCTTGCCAGTGCTTAGGCTCTTGGGTAAGATCTGCGCCCACTTTGATCGACGAGGTAAGGCATGCGTCGCCCCCTGGTAGCTGGTAACTGGAAAATGCACGGTACCCGCGCCAGCGTCGCAGAGCTGATCAAAGGTCTTCGTCATTTGGCTTTGCCGAGTGGTGTTGATGTGGCGGTTTTTCCGCCCTGCTTGTATGTCAATCAGGTCATGGCTGGGCTCGAAGGTAAGTCAATTGCCGTCGGTGCACAGAACTGCGCGGTTGAGCCTATGCAGGGTGCGCTGACCGGCGAAATAGCGCCGAGTCAGTTGGCTGATGCAGGTTGTACGTTGGTGTTGGTGGGGCATTCTGAGCGTCGCCTTATTTTGGGCGAGCGGGATGAGTTGCTGAGTCGTAAGTTTGCCGCAGCGCAATCTTGCGGGCTGATACCGGTGCTCTGTGTCGGTGAGACGCAGGCGCAGCGCGAAGCCGGCAGAACGCTTGAGATTGTCGGGCGTCAGCTTGGTAGCGTGATTGAAGAGTTGGGCGTTGGTGCATTCACGTCAGCCGTAGTGGCTTATGAGCCGGTCTGGGCTATTGGCACTGGGTTGACGGCTTCGCCGCAGCAGGCGCAGGACGTGCATGCGGCGATGCGCGCTCAATTGGCGACCGAAAATGCAGAGGTCGCGCGCGGTGTAAGAATTTTGTATGGCGGCAGCGTGAAGGCGGCCAATGCGGCTGAGTTGTTCGGCATGCCGGATATCGATGGGGGGCTCATTGGTGGGGCCTCTTTGAATGCGGATGAGTTCGGTGCGATCTGTCGCGCCGCAGGAAGCTGAAGAAAATGCTGGAAACTGTAGTGGTGGTTTTGCATCTGTTGGCAGCGCTCTGTGTGGTGGTGCTGGTGCTGTTGCAGCAAGGAAAGGGTGCGGATGCTGGTGCCTCTTTCGGTTCGGGTGCTTCGGCCACTGTTTTTGGCAGTCAAGGTTCCTCTACCTTTCTCAGTCGCTTTACTGCTATACTTGCGGCCGCTTTTTTCATTACTAGCTTGGGCTTAGGCTACTTTGCTAAGGAAAAGGCTCAAGCATTGACGCAAGTAGGTTTGCCTGATCCGGCAGTGCTTGAAATTCCGCAACAAAAACCGGCTACTGATGATGTGCCGGTGCTCGAAGAGCATAAGCAGGCGACTGGTGATTCAGTCGATGTGCCGAAAGCTCCGGAGCAGAAGTAAACAGTTTTGCCGAGGTGGTGGAATTGGTAGACACGCTACCTTGAGGTGGTAGTGGCCATAGGCTGTAGGGGTTCGAGTCCCCTCCTCGGTACCAATTAACAAGAAAGCCCGCAGTTGCGGGCTTTCTTGTTCGCGGGAGGATTGATTGACCCATCAGGGTTTGGAGACGTATACTTCGGCCCCGGCTTTAGCGCTGGGCGAGGTGGTCTGACGGTTCGCTCTGCGCGTGATCCAGAGGTTGTTGGTTCATCCAATCCCGCAACCAGTTGTAGCGGAGCCCCTTTTTAGGGGCTTTTTGTTAGCTGGATATAGTTGTCGCCAAAATTATTGGTGATTCAAAGGGATGGGCGTTTCGCCCATTTTTTATTTGCACAGCACACGAGAGGCTCAGGTGTCGAGCAAGCTAGAAGAGTTGCAGGCCTTGTTGGCCCCCGTGATCGAGGCCCTTGGCTATAAATGCTGGGGTATCGAGTTTCTTTCCCAGGGGCGACACTCCCTGCTGCGCGTTTATATCGATCATGCCAACGGCATCTTGGTTGACGACTGCGAGATTGTCAGTCGTCAAGTGAGCGGCGTTCTCGATGTCGAGGACCCGATCAGCAGCGAGTACACCCTCGAAGTTTCCTCTCCTGGCATCGATCGGCCGCTGTTCACTCTGGAACAGTTTGCCGCGCATGTTGGCGAGCAGGTGAAGATCAAGCTGCGCTCGCCCTATGACGGGCGGCGCAACTTTCAGGGGCTTCTTCGTGGGACGGAGGAGCAGGACGTAGTTGTGTTAGTTGATGAACATGAATATCTGTTGCCGATCGATTCCATCGAAAAGGCCAACATTGTTCCCAGTTTTGACTGAGACGCGGATCCCGCGGATCCAATGGATTGCGAAAGGCGAGGCGTACGATGAGCAAAGAAGTACTGCTAGTAGTTGAGTCGGTGTCCAACGAGAAGGGTGTACCGGCCAGCGTAATTTTTGAAGCGCTGGAGTTGGCTTTGGCCACTGCGACCAAAAAACGCTTCGAAGACGAAGTCGAGTTGCGTGTAGAGATCAATCGCCACACTGGCGTTTACGATACTTTCCGCTGCTGGACAGTGGTCGACGAGGAAGCGCTGGAAAATCCCGCGGCTGAACTGACCTTTGAGCAGGCGCAAGAACAGCAACCCGGCGCTAAACTCGGTGACACCGTCGAAGAGAAGATCGACTCCATCGAGTTCGGACGGATTGCGGCTCAGACTGCCAAGCAAGTGATTGTGCAGAAGGTCCGCGAGGCCGAGCGCGCCCAGGTCGTTGAGGCCTATCGCGAGCGTTTGACCGAGATTATTTCCGGCACAGTGAAGAAAGTTACTCGCGACAACGTGATTGTCGATCTGGGCAACAACGCTGAGGCCTTGCTGGCACGAGAAGACATCATTCCGCGTGAGACTTTCCGCGTTGGTGCTCGTGTCCGTGCGCTGCTCAAGGAGATCCGCACCGAAAATCGCGGCCCCCAGCTGATTCTGTCGCGTACTGCGCCGGACATGCTGATCGAGCTGTTCCGTATCGAAGTTCCGGAGATCGCTGAAGAGCTGATCGAAGTGATGGCTGCATCGCGGGATCCAGGTTCGCGCGCCAAGATTGCCGTGCGCTCCAAGGACAAACGTATCGACCCGCAAGGCGCCTGCATTGGCATGCGCGGCTCACGCGTTCAGGCGGTATCCGGTGAGTTGGGCGGTGAGCGCGTGGACATCGTGCTGTGGGACGACAACCCGGCGCAGTTCGTCATCAACGCCATGTCTCCGGCTGAAGTGGCAGCGATCATCGTCGATGAAGATGCCCATGCGATGGACATTGCGGTGGCTGAAGACAACCTGGCGCAGGCCATTGGTCGTGGCGGTCAGAATGTCCGCTTGGCCAGCCAGCTGACCGGCTGGACGTTGAACGTGATGACCGAGGCCGATATTCAGGCCAAACAGCAGGCTGAAACTGGCGACATCCTGCAGGCCTTCATCGATGAACTGGAAGTTGACGAAGAGCTGGCTCAGGTTCTGGTTGAAGAGGGTTTCACCAGCCTGGAAGAAATTGCTTACGTACCGATGGAAGAGATGCTCAGCATCGACGGCTTCGACGAGGACATCGTCAACGAGCTGCGTGCTCGAGCCAAAGATCGCCTGCTGACCAAGGCCATCGCGACGGAAGAAAAGTTGGCCGATGCCCAGCCGGCAGAAGATCTGCTCTCACTCGAGGGTATGGATAAAGCGCTTGCGCACGAGTTAGCGGTACGCGGCGTGATAAACCGCGAAGACCTGGCCGAGCAGTCGATTGATGACTTGCTCGACATCGACGGTATCGACGCAGAGCGTGCCGGCAAGTTGATCATGGCCGCCCGAGCCCACTGGTTCGAGTAAGTTTGCGGCCTGAGGAGAGAAATGCATGACGCAAGTCACGGTGAAAGAACTGGCCCAAGTGGTCAACACACCGGTAGAGCGCCTGCTGCAGCAGATGCGTGAGGCGGGTTTGCCGCACACGGGCGCCGAGCAAGTTGTGACCGATAACGAGAAACAGGCCCTGTTGGCCCATCTCAAAAGCAGTCACGGCGACAAGGTCGAAGAGCCGCGCAAGATCACTTTGCAGCGCAAGACCACCAGCACTCTTCGAGTGGCTGGCAGCAAGACCATCAGTGTTGAGGTGCGCAAGAAGAAAACCTTCGTCAAGCGCAGCTCGGAAGAGATCGAGGTCGAGAAGAAGCGCGAGCTGGAAGAGCAGCAGCGTGCTGCGGCCGAAGAAGCTGCGCGTGTGAAAGCGGCGGAAGAAGCCAAGCAGCAGGCTGTCGAAGCTCCAGCGCAACCTCAGGTAGCGCCGGAAGTGGTGCAGGCTGCGCCAGCCCTGGCTGTGGCTGACATCGTGGCAGCTGCGCCAGTCGCCGATGAGCGCAAGAAGGATGACGTGCGTCGTCCTGAACGTGCGCGCGTTGACGATGATCGTCGCGGCGGTGAACGCAAGAACTCCACGCATCGCCCGAACCTCAAGGAAAAGGCGCCGGCTCCGCGTGTGGCTCCGCGTACCACAGAGGAGGAAAGCGACAGCTTCCGCCGTGGTGGTCGTGGCAAGGCGAAGCTGAAAAAGCGTAATCAGCATGGCTTCCAAAGCCCGACTGGTCCGGTTGTGCGTGAAGTCGCGCTCGGTGAAACCATCACCGTTGGCGATTTGGCGCAGCAGATGTCGGTCAAAGCGGCTGAGGTCATTAAGTTCATGTTCAAGATGGGCACTCCGGTGACCATCAACCAGGTCCTTGACCAAGAAACTGCTCAACTGATCGCCGAAGAGCTGGGCCACAAGGTCAAGCTGGTCAGCGACAACGTGCTGGAAGAGCAATTGGCCGAGTCGCTGAAGTTCGAAGGTGAAGCGGTTTCCCGTGCGCCGGTAGTGACCGTTATGGGTCACGTCGACCATGGTAAGACTTCGCTGCTCGACTACATCCGTCGTGCCAAAGTGGCGGCTGGCGAGGCTGGTGGTATCACCCAGCACATCGGCGCCTACCACGTGGAAACCGATCGCGGCATGGTGACCTTCCTCGACACCCCGGGTCACGCCGCGTTTACCGCGATGCGTGCCCGTGGTGCCAAGGCTACCGACATCGTGATTCTGGTCGTGGCAGCGGACGACGGCGTAATGCCGCAAACCGTTGAAGCGGTTCAGCATGCCCAGGCTGCCGGGGTTCCGCTGGTGGTTGCCGTGAACAAAATCGACAAGCCGGGCGCCGATCTCGATCGCATCCGTAGCGAGTTGTCGGTGCACGGCGTGACCTCCGAAGAGTGGGGTGGTGATACGCCGTTCGTGTCTGTTTCGGCGAAAGTCGGTACGGGTGTGGATGAGCTACTGGAAGCTGTCCTGCTGCAAGCTGAAATTCTCGAGTTGAAGGCCACTCCGTCGGCCCCAGGTCGTGGTGTCGTGGTTGAGTCGCGTCTCGACAAGGGCCGCGGTCCGGTTGCCACCGTACTGGTGCAAGACGGTACGCTGCGTCAAGGCGACATGATCCTGGTCGGTTCGAACTTCGGTCGTATCCGCGCCATGCTCGACGAGAATGGCAAGCCGATCAAAGAAGCTGGCCCATCCATCCCGGTCGAGATTCTCGGTCTGGACGGCACCCCGGATGCGGGTGACGAGATGAGCGTGCTGACTGACGAGAAGAAAGCCCGTGAAGTCGCGCTGTTCCGTCAGGGCAAATTCCGCGAAGTGAAACTGGCCCGTGCGCATGCCGGCAAGCTGGAAAACATCTTCGAGAACATGGGTCAGGAAGAGAAGAAGACGCTCAACATTGTCCTCAAATCCGACGTCCGTGGTTCGCTGGAGGCGCTGCAGGGTTCGCTCAGTAGCCTGGGTAACGATGAAGTGCAGGTGCGTGTGGTCGGTGGCGGCGTCGGTGGTATCACCGAGTCCGATGCCAACCTGGCACTGGCCTCCAATGCTGTTCTGTTTGGCTTCAACGTGCGTGCCGATGCCGGTGCGCGCAAGATCGTCGAGCAGGAAGGTCTGGATATGCGTTACTACAACGTCATCTACGACATCATCGAAGACGTCAAGAAAGCCCTGACCGGCATGCTCGGCAGCGATGTTCGCGAGAACATCCTGGGTATCGCCGAAGTCCGTGAGGTGTTCCGTTCGCCGAAGTTTGGCGCGGTTGCTGGCTGTATGGTCATTGAAGGCGTTGTACACCGTAACCGTCCGATCCGCGTACTACGTGACGACGTGGTGATCTTCGAAGGCGAACTGGAATCCCTGCGTCGCTTCAAGGACGACATGTCCGAGGTGCGTTCTGGCATGGAGTGCGGTATCGGCGTGAAGAGCTACAACGACGTCAAAGCCGGCGACAAGATTGAAGTGTTCGAGAAGGTACAAGTGGCCCGCAGCCTGTAAGCCGCGCGCTGTAAGACGCAACGCCCGGTCCGGCCCCGCCTGACCGGGCGTTTGCCGCTTTTAAGCCGCCCGGGTTTGGCCCGTGCGGGGAGTGACGAAGAAATGGCAAAAGACTATAGCCGTACCCAGCGTATTGGCGATCAGATGCAGCGCGAACTGTCTCAGCTGATCCGGCGCGAAATCAAAGACCCGCGCCTGGGATTGGTGACCATCACTGCGGTCGACGTGAGTCGTGATGTTGGCCACGCGAAGATTTTCATTACCGTGATGGGCCAGGATGAATCTGCCGAAGCCATCGCGCAGAACCTCAAGGTACTCAACGATGCCTCGGGCTTCCTGCGTATGCAGTTGGGCAAGGCCATGAAGCTGCGCAGTGTGCCGAACCTGCATTTCCACTATGACGAGAGCGTGATGCGCGGTACGCATCTGTCGGCCCTGATCGAGCGTGCGGTAGCTGAGGATAATCAGCACCGCTCGAGCGACAGCGAGGAATAACCGGTGGCTCAGGTTAAGCGTATTCGCCGCAACGTCAGCGGCATCCTGCTCCTCGATAAACCGCATGGTCTGACCTCGAATGCCGCGTTGCAGAAGGTTCGCTGGCTGCTGAATGCCGAGAAGGCCGGGCATACCGGTAGCCTCGATCCGTTGGCGACCGGGGTGCTACCGCTGTGCTTCGGTGAGGCGACCAAATTCTCCCAGTACTTGCTGGATGCCGACAAAGGCTATGAGACGTTGGCCCAGTTGGGCGTGACCACCACCACCGGCGACGCCGAAGGTGAGGTATTGGAGCGTCGCGAAGTGACCGTTGGTCGTGCCGATATTGAAGCTGTGCTACCGCGTTTTCGCGGGAAAATCAGTCAGATACCGCCGATGTACTCAGCACTGAAGCGCGATGGCCAACCTCTCTACAAGCTGGCGCGGGCGGGCGAGGTGGTGGAGCGCGAGGCGCGTTCTGTTACTATTGCGCGCCTGGAATTACTGGCTTTGGATCAGTCGCAAGCGCGACTGGTCGTGGCTTGCAGCAAAGGCACCTATATTCGCACGCTGGTTGAGGACATCGGCCAGCTGCTGGGTTGCGGAGCGCACGTCGCCGAGTTGCGGCGTACCCAGGCCGGGCCGTTTCAGTTGGCGCAAACCGTGACCCTTGAAGCGCTCGAACAAGCGCACGCCGAGGGTGGCAACGAGGCATTGGATCGCTTCCTGTTGCCATCGGACAGCGGTTTGGAGCATTGGCCGCTGCTGCAGTTTTCCGAGCACAGCAGTTTCTACTGGCTGCACGGGCAACCAGTACGCGCCCCGGACGCGCCGAAATTCGGCATGGTGCGGGTGCAGGATCATAACGGCCGCTTTATCGGTATCGGTGAAGTGAGCGAAGACGGACGGGTCGCGCCGCGTCGACTAATTCGGTCGGAATGACCGTAGCGGACGGTTGAAAGCCTTTGGCGTTTGACCGTTCGATAACGAGGGTGGCTGTTAACAGGCATGGTCACACCTCATTTTTCCATACAGGGAGTTAGTCCCTGGCCTGTTCACTCTAGGAGTCCATTACCATGGCACTGAGCGTCGAAGAAAAAGCCCAGATCGTTAACGAGTACAAGCAAGCTGAAGGCGACACCGGTTCTCCGGAAGTGCAAGTTGCACTGCTGTCCGCCAACATCAACAAGCTGCAAGGCCACTTCAAGGCCAACGGTAAAGACCACCACTCGCGTCGTGGCCTGATCCGTATGGTTAACCAGCGTCGTAAGCTGCTGGATTACCTGAAGGGCAAGGACCACACTCGTTACAGCGCCCTGATCGGTCGCCTGGGTCTGCGTCGTTAAGACGTACACCTGAAGTGAGAAGCTGGAAGTTGGGGGTTGAAAGCGGGGTTTACCGGCTTTTGGCTTCGAGCTTCCAGCTTCTGGCTTTCTGCAGGAATGACTTTGGGTCCGACTCCCGGCATTCCACCAGTTTCCCCAAGGCAACAAAGAGAAGGAAAACACCGTGAACCCGGTAACCAAGAAATTTCAGTTCGGTCAATCGACCGTTACCCTCGAGACTGGCCGTATAGCCCGTCAAGCCTCCGGCGCAGTGCTGGTCACCGTCGACAACGACGTCACCGTATTGGTCGCTGTGACCGGTGCCAAGACTGCCGACCCGAGCAAAGGTTTTTTCCCGCTGTCCGTGCATTACCAAGAAAAGACCTACGCTGCCGGCAAGATCCCTGGTGGTTTCTTCAAGCGTGAAGCGCGTCCTTCCGAGAAAGAAACCCTGACCTCGCGCTTGATCGACCGTCCGATTCGTCCGCTGTTCCCGGAAGGTTTCCAGAACGAAGTGCAGGTCATCTGCACCGTGGTTTCCACCAGCAAGAAGACCGATCCGGACATCGCGGCGATGATCGGTACCTCGGCTGCTCTGGCGATCTCCGGCATTCCGTTCGAAGGCCCGATCGGTGCCGCGCGCGTAGCCTTCCACCCGGAAACCGGCTACTTGCTGAACCCGACTTATGAGCAACTCAAGGCTTCCAGCCTGGACATGGTCGTCGCTGGTACCAAAGACGCCGTGCTGATGGTCGAGTCGGAAGCCAAAGAGCTGACCGAAGACCAGATGCTCGGCGCCGTACTGTTCGCCCATGACGAATTTCAGGCTGTAATCCAAGCCATTGCCGAGCTGGCTGCCGAAGCCGGCAAGCCGACGTGGGACTGGAAAGCCAAACCGGCCAACACCGTGCTGCTCGATGGCATCCGTGGCGAGTTCGGCGAGGCGATTTCCCAGGCCTACACCATCACCGTCAAGCACGAGCGTTATGGCCGTCTGAGCGAGCTGCGTGACCAAGTGGTGGCCAAGTTCGCCGCTGCTGAAGGTCAACCGACCGTTGGCGAAGTCAAAGACGCTTTCGGCGAAATCGAATACCGCACCGTGCGCGAGAACATCGTCAACGGCAAACCGCGTATCGATGGCCGCGACACCCGCACCGTGCGTGGTCTGAACATCGAAGTCGGCGTGCTCGACAAGACTCACGGTTCGGCGCTGTTCACCCGTGGCGAAACCCAGGCGCTGGTCGTTGCCACCCTCGGTACCGCACGTGACGCGCAGCTGCTCGACACCCTCGAAGGCGAGCGCAAAGACCCCTTCATGCTGCACTACAACTTCCCGCCGTACTCGGTCGGTGAGTGTGGTCGCATGGGCGCTACCGGTCGCCGCGAAATCGGTCACGGTCGTCTGGCCCGTCGCAGCGTATCGGCCATGCTGCCGAGCGCCGACGAGTTCCCGTACACCATCCGCGTGGTCTCGGAAATCACCGAGTCCAACGGTTCCAGCTCGATGGCGTCGGTCTGCGGTGCCTCTCTGGCGCTGATGGACGCCGGTGTGCCGATGAAGGCGCCGGTAGCCGGTATCGCCATGGGTCTGGTTAAAGAAGGCGAGAAGTTCGCCATCCTTACCGACATTCTCGGCGACGAAGACCACCTGGGCGACATGGACTTCAAAGTGGCTGGTACCGCCAAAGGCGTTACCGCACTGCAGATGGACATCAAGATCAACGGCATCACCGAAGAAATCATGGAGATCGCCCTGGGCCAGGCCCTGGAAGCGCGCCTGAACATCCTCGGTCAGATGAACCAGGTTCTTGCCCAATCGCGTAGCGAACTGTCCGAAAACGCCCCGACCATGCTGGCGATGAAAATCGACCAAGACAAGATCCGTGACGTGATCGGTAAAGGCGGTGCCACCATCCGCGGTATCTGCGAAGAGACCAAGGCGTCGATCGATATCGAAGACGACGGCTCGATCAAGATCTTCGGTGAAACCAAGGAAGCGGCCGAAGCCGCCAAGCAGCGTGTTCTGGCCATCACCGCAGAAGCCGAGATCGGCAAGATCTACGTCGGCAAGGTCGAGCGTATCGTTGACTTCGGTGCCTTCGTCAACATCCTGCCGGGTAAAGACGGTCTGGTGCACATCTCGATGCTGAGCGATCAGCGCGTCGAGAAAGTCACCGACGTGCTCAAGGAAGGTCAAGAGGTCAAGGTTCTGGTGCTCGACGTGGACAACCGCGGCCGCATCAAACTGTCGATCAAAGACGTAGCAGCTGCCGAAGCGTCCGGGGCTTAATCCCGCCGCTGGCAACTGGAAAAAAAGGGCCCCTTAGCGGGCCCTTTTTTCGTTCGGTACACTGGGTTTTTTAAATGCGCCTCGACAAGGATGTTTTCGCATGGACAAGACGCTCTGCCACTATCACTCGGCGCAACCGGCAACCTGGCATTGCGTGCCGTGTCAGCGCTTTTATGGCGACTGCTGTATTCCCCTGAGTGCCGACGCGCCGGAGCACACCCCGACGTGCCCGTTATGCTCGGGCAAGCTCGATTTTCTCGGTGCGGCCAATACCGCGCAGCCTTTCTGGGAGCGGATTCCGCGCTTCTTCGTCTATGCCCTGCAAAGCGGGCCGCTGGCCGTCAGTGCGCTGCTGGCCCTAGCCAGCTTGTTCATGCCGAACTCGATACTGCTCTGGCTGATTCTGTTCAGTATCGCCACCAAATACTTCTACAGCGTGATTGAGGCCAATAGTCAGGCCGAGTCCCAGGCACCGAGCCTGCTGAGCGCCTTCAGCGGCGATGGCTTTGGCTTGTTCTTCAAGCAATTGGTGATCTTCATTCTGGCTTTTGCCGCGCTCTGGCTGGCCGTCGACTTCGATAGTGAGGCGTTGTACTGGGCAGTCACTCTGGGGCTGCTGCTGGCATTGCCGGCCAGCATCATCCGCCTGGCGTTGGATAAAACCCTGGGCTCGGCGCTGAGCCCAGACGAAGTGGGTCAGGTCATCAAGGCCATGGGCTGGCGTTATCTGATTCTCTGCGCGTTTTTGTTCATCCTCTGGCAATCACCGAGCTGGGTCATTTACATGCTTTCCAGCGGCCTGCCGCGGGTCGTACTGATGCCGGTAGCGGCGTTCCTGTTCGGTTATTTCGGCGTGGTGATGTGCGCCATGATGGGCTACGCGGTGTTTCAGTATCAGGCCGCGCTGGGCTATGTCATCGCCGACGAGGAGGGACACGCCGGTTTTCCAGAAGGCGAATATTTACGCCGCCGAGCGTTGGCTGAAGCTGAGGTCCGCCTGAAGGAGGGCCAGAGCGGCCAAGCCCTGGAGACCCTACGGATGGCATTGGAACGGATGCCGGATGATCTCAAGCTGAACGAGCGGTTTCACCAATTGCTCTATGGACTGAATGCGCGGGACCGCTGCCTGCGCCATCTCCAGCATTACTTGCCGTTGGCCACGCGCAGCAACCCGGCATTGGCGGCAACTGCGCTGCTCAATGCTCGCCAGCTGCAGGCCGACTTTCTCCCGGACGATGCACTGATCTGCGAAAAACTCGCCGAGGCTCTGCTGATGCGTCACAAGACCCACGAGGCGCTGAGCTTGCTGCGCAACCTGCACCAACGCTTTCCCGACTATCCGCATATTGCCCGCGCCTACCTGCTCGCGGCCCGCGGTTTTGCCGAGAACCTCGGCCAAGTGGAGCCGGCGCGCAAGCTCCTAGCCTTCATTAGGGCCCGCTACCCGCAGTCGCCGTTACTCGATGACGTAGCGACGCTGGAAGCGACCCTGACGCGTTTGGCGGAACGCTCCTGAAACCAGCGGAGAGTCATGCAAGTTGCAGGTTTTTTTCATAGCTATGTCCCAGTTACGTGTTGCATGGTCTCGCGTAGGGTGGGTTAGCCGAAGGCGTAACCCACCGACCGGCAGTCAGGCCGGCAATGCCTTGTAGCATCGATGGTGGGTTACGCCGCTGCGCGACTAACCCACCCTACGGAAACACCGAGTTTCGGCAGCCATCCGCGCCACCAACACACAGCTGGGATATAGCCTTTTTCATCGGCCTAAAAAGCCGATCAGCGCGCCACAGAATGGCGAGCAGCCAGATGCTGGCAATACAGCGCCAAGTGCTGGGCTTGCTCGCTGGCCGGATAGGCATGGGCCAGCAAGCGATTCAGCTCGCTGATGGTGGTGAGATCCTGACGATCCAGGAGCTTGGCCAAATGTAGGGTCAGTGCGGCAAAGTCCGTGGGCCGCGTCGTCAGTTGGCCGAGGCGACGCCAGACCGACAACGCCGCGCGCGCCTCACTGGCGCGCAGCAAGTTACGCAGCAGATGGGCCTGGACCCCGGAATGCAGCAACAGCGCGGGCGTGGCGGTGTTGCTGTCCTGCGCCATACGCAGGAGCAGAGCCCGTTCGCCTGGCGATGGCGGCAGCGCGAAGAGCTGTTTAAGCACGGCAGTGAGCAGTGCCTTGTCCTGGCGGCCCTGGGCGACCGGATAGAGTTTGTCGAGCAGCTCGATGCGCCCCGGATAACGCTGCAGCAGATCGAGGCCTCGGGGCGCGACCTGATCCAAGGCAAAACGCCCAATCAGCTGATCAAGCCCTTGCAGTTCGCGCTTGAACGGCGCGTCTGGATCTTCCTTGTGCAGATAGCTTTCGTCGACTTTCAGGCGGCCGCCTTGACGGGGTAGCCAAACTGCGAGAAAACCCGCGGCCATACCGCCGAGGTGCGCGTAGTAGTTGACGTGATCGGCGGCCAGCAACAAGCCGTACAGCTCCTTGCCCATCCAGATCGGCAAAATCCACAGCGCCGGCGCGCGAAAATAGCCAAACAGCGGCCCTAGCCAGTAGAAAAAATTGATCCGGCGCATGCCGTAAACGCCCAGATACATGCCCATCAATCCGGCGATGGCACCCGAGGCGCCGATGCCGGTGACCCACGCCGGGTCGAGCATCCACCAGAGCAGGTGCGAGGCCAGGCCGCTGAACAGATACAGGCCCAGATACAGCCAGCGCCCCAAGGCGATTTCGAGGGCGAAGCCGAAGATAAACAGGAACAGCATATTGCCGGCCAGATGGCTGAAGTCGGCGTGCAGAAACATGGCGCCAAACAGGCCCTGCACGCTGAACTTGGCTGGAATGAAGCCAAAGCGGTAGCGGCTGATCTGATCGCGCGCCGCCTCGGCGCGCTGGCGTGCCTGTTGCCAGGCTGGGTCGGCCTGGTAGGCGGGGTCATGGTGAATACGCTGCTCGAACTCCAGATCGCTCAGAACCAGGGTGGCCAACTGGCTGCGTGGCAGTGCGGCGACGGCTTTTTTATGCGCCTCATCCAGCTCGCGGCGGTGGCCGAAAGAGTCGACAAACAATGCCCGCTCGCGACTGAGCAGACCGCCGTCCAGGTACAGCTTGGCCGCCTGCTCTTCACGCGCCTGATCGCCACCCTGATAGGCGAAGTAGATCAGCACGTTGAGCAGCACCAGCAGCAGAGTAATGACCGGTGGCTTCTTCCAGTTCAGCGGATGTTCAGCAGGGATAATCAGCATGGGCCGTCCTTGGCGTGGTCGCGGTCAGTTACCGCGTTTGCTGTCGATGTGCGTTAGGCGACCGCCCTCGAAGCGCAGAAAGTAGATCATCCCGCCGCTGCGGCTGTAGACCCACTCCTCAACGGGACGGTCGCCGCCGGAGCTGTAGCCGACGAAGCTTTTATTGTCTGGAGGCCCGCACTTACTGATGACCTCCGAGGTGCGGTCACCTTCGCTGATAATGCCTTTGTCGCAACGCAACGAGGCGGATGCTGCGCCTGCCAGCAGGAGCAGGGGCAGGATGAGCAGAGGCAAAGATTTCATCGCAGTTGGTATTCTCTCCAAGGGGGCGGCAAGCCTATCAGTTCCCGCGCTTGCTCTCGATCTTGGCCAGGCGGTTACCCTCGAAGCGCAAAAAATAGAGCATGCCGCCGCTCATCGCGTAGGACCATTCCTCGACGCTCACTTCTTGTTGGTAGCCGTCATCGTCGAGCACTTGGCGATAGCCGAGAAAGTCGCGGGTGCGCGGTTGCCCGCATTTGCTCTGCACTTCGCTGGCGTGATCGCCCAGGCTGACCAGACCGCTGCCACAGCGCAGCGTCGATGCGGCAAAGGCCGGTGCGGCGAGTGCCAGCAGCGGCAGGCAAAGGGTGGTGGCAAGGCGCAGACGGTTCATGGGGCGGGTCCGTAGGGGCTTGGCTGAGGCGCGGTCAGCTATGGGTTAGCGTACCGCGCAGGGTGAAAGGGGGCGCTTAATCGCTATCCAGATGCAACTGAGTGGCCACCTTGCCGTCACCCTCGGCGGCCTCCGCCAGGCTGACATCTAGCAGGTAGATGCGCTCGTCCTGCAGACCGCCTTTGTCGACCAGATAGTCCTTGATTTGCGCCGCGCGTGCCTGGGCCAGCTGACGCAGGAGCAACTCGCTTTGGCCCCAGGACTGCAGTACCGCTTCGCGCATCTTGGTCGCCCGTTCGTCGTCGCCGAGCTCTTTCCATTCCGCTGGCGGTTGCTGCTTCAGGCGGGTGCGATAGACACCTTCAAGCAGTGAGGCTTGCTCGTCTTCCGGGACTTTCAACTGGCTGGCTTCGGCCGGTACTTTGTCGCCACGGCGCTGCAGAATCTTGTAGTAAGTGCTCTGGTATTCGCGCTGTAGCCTCTGTTCGGCCAGCAAGGCGCCGTCGCTGCTTTGCGCGCTCATGCCTTCGACTTCCAGGCGCAGCAACGGTCGTTCCTTAAGCGCCTTGGCCAGGGTGTTGAGGGTGCCTTGTGCTTGGTCGTCCAACTCGTTGCCACCCGGCGAGAAGGACACACTGCTGAGGTCAACATCCCCGCCGCCGCTAACCAGCCCGGCGATGAACTTGAAGGGTGCCTGCACGGCACGCAACACCAGGTTGCGCAGGGTTTGCCAGACGATCGGCATGACGCTGAACTGCGGATTGTTGAGGTCGCCGGCCACCGGTAATTCGATCTGGATCTTGCCTTCGGTGTCCTTCAGCAAAGCCACCGCCAGGCGAATTGGTAGATCGACGGCGTTCGGGCTGTCGACTTTTTCGCCCAGTTGCAGATGTTCGACCACCACCTTGTTTTCCGCCTTCAGCTGCTTCTTCTCGATCTGATAGTGCAGATCGATATTCAACCGACCCTTGCGGATGCGGTAGCCAGCGAACTTGCCGGAGTAAGGCGTCAGGGTGGTCAGCTCGACGTTCTTGAAACTGGTGGTTAGGTCGAGGCTGTCCAGCGGGTCGAACGGATTGACGCTGCCCATGATGCTCATCGGCGCGTAGCGGTCGACCTTGCCCTTGATCGCCACCTTGGCCGGTTGCGGCTTGCGGCTGTCCAGCGTGCCGATGCGCCCGTTGAGCTGCTGGATCGCCGTGGCGAAGTTGGGGCGCAGGCTGAAGTCGGCGAAGTTGGCCGAGCCATCAGCGATATTCACCTCGCCAATGCGGATGCCCAACGGTTTGCTCGCCGGCTTGGCGGCTGCCGGCGCCTGTTTGACTGGGGCAGGCGCTTGGGCGATCAGCAGGTCGTTGACGTTGGTGGTCTGGTCCTCGTTGATGATCACCCGTGCATAGGGCTGGCTGAGGCTGACCTTGGCGATTTCCAGGCGATCCTCATGTTGATAATTGAGACCGTCGAGGACCAGCTTTTGCCATTTGACGAAATCGCGCTCCTTGAGGGTATCGAGCGTATGCAGCTGATTGATTTCCGCTCGGCCGCGCACGCCGAAGGCCAGCGGTTCGGTGCTTTTAAGGTCGACGTCGAGATCGCTGCCGAGCTGGCCGCTGCGCAGTTCCAGGCGGATCAGCGGGCTGATGTAGGCCTGCGCGATGCGCAGATCGATATTCCGCGTGGCGACTTTAAGCTTGGCGCTGACCGGCGCCAGATTGACCTCGCCTTCGGCGCTCAGCTGACCTTCTTTGCCCAGCCCGCTGTCGAGCTTGAGGGTGAAGGGCGACTGGTTGAGGCTATCGAATTTATACAGATCGAGATTCAGCGGGCCGATCTCCAGCGCCACGGCCTCGGCGGGCTGACGATCGGCGAGGTGAATGCGGTAGCCGCGCAATTGGGTGTCGTTGAGCAGCACTTGCCAGGGTTTGTCCGCGCTCGTTTCGGGAGCGGGGGTTGGCGGTGGAGTGGGGGCGGCTGGTTGGGTGTTTGCTGCGGCCACCGGGGCATTGGTGCTGTCGCTGGGTGGTGCTGCTGCCGGCACAGGTGGCACAGCAGTTTGCGGAGCGGCTTCGGGTGCGGCTTTGGCAGCGAGCTCCGGGGTCGGCGCTGGCGGGCGCTGGTGGGAGGCGAACAGCTTTTGCCAATCGAGTTCACCATCCTTCTCACGAGCCGCCCAGGTTTCCAGGTTCTGGCTGCGGATCTTGCCGACCACGACCTGCTGCTTGACTAGGTCGACGGAGGTTTCGCTCACATCAAAACGTTCCAGATTAACCAGCGGGCGGCCATCTGGCGCCTTCATGGCGAACTGCTCGATGGTGGCAGCGGTATTGTCGAGGAACAGCGCCGTGCCTTTGCTGAGGTCCAACCGATAATCGGTGGACAGGCTCAGCACGCCTTTTTCCAAAACCAGCGGCGCGGCGTCGCGGACATACGGCCAGAAGGCTTTCATGCTGCCGTGGGTGACTTGCAGATGGCCGCTGGAGGTGATCGGCGTCAGGCTAATCTGGCCGTGCCAGTCAATCTGTCCGCCATACGGCCCCTTGGCCACCAGGGTTATGTCGGAGAGGTCTTCGGGCAGGGTACTGAGCTTCTTCAGCTCGAGATTGAGTGAGTCATAGACAAATTCGACCGGTTCGCTGGGGCGCAAGTCCTGGAAATGCAGGCCGCCTTCGATCAAGGCGATCTGGTCGATACGCAGCGGGAAAGGGTCGCTGGGCGGCTGATCGACGGGCTTGGGCTCACTGGGTGGCAGCGCGAACAACTGGGTCAGATTCAGCGTGCCATCTTTGGCGAACAGTACGGCGGTATGCGATTTCTCCAGCTCGACTGACGCCAGGTGCAAGGCGCCGCTCCACAGACTGTCGGTCTGCAGGTTGGCGTACAGGCGCTGGAAGCCAACGTGCGGCTTGTCGCTTTCGCCAATGCGCAGGCCCCACAGGGTCAGCTCCAGGCTGAACGGGTTGAATTCCAGGCGTTCCAGGCTGGCCGGTACTTTGGCGTACTTGGCCAACTGCTGGTTGATCACATGCAGGGCGATACCCGGCACAACGAGGAAGCCCAGCAGGCAATACAAACCCAGGGCAATCAGCAGCGCTCCGGCGGCGCGTTTCAATCCTTTGGACATAGCTCGACGTCATCTTCCAGGCAGAGTGCTCTGGAGTATGGCATGGGATGGGCGTGTCAGCGCCAGCGTCAATTCACAGCGAACTTTTCCCGTCTCCGGGGGGCTAGCTTAAAACTGCAGAATCAGCGTTTTCAGCGGCGGCTGACCGTCCTGCGAGGGGAAGTCCGGCGCCGGTGCCAGGGTTTTCCAGTCGCGCACGGGACGGCCGAGTTTTTCGGCGCAGCGCAGCACCTGTTCGCGCCAATCGGCCATCGCGACTTTTGCCAGGTTGTTGCAGCAGATCAGCGTGCCGTGTTGCGCCGTGGCGAGAATCGCTGGCTTGAGCAGGCTCTGGTAGTCGCGCAGCAGATCGACCGTGCCGAAGGCGCTTTTGGCCCAGGCCGGTGGGTCGAGGAACACCAGATCGAACTGCCGCGCCGCGAGGCGTGGATACGACGGCTGCTTGTGCCCACGGCGCGCGGCTACCGGCAGACCGGCCAATTGACGGATCGCCGGGAAATAATCCGACTGGATGAACTGCATGGCCGGCAAGTGCGGATTTAGCGCGCCGTTCTCGCGGCCGACCGCCAGATTGCCTTCGGCGAAATCCAGGTTGATCACTTCCCGCGCGCCACCGGCCGCGGCAGCGAGCCCCACGCCGCAGGTGTAGGCGAACAGGTTGAGCACCGATTTGCCGGCGCTGTGGGCCTTGAGCCAGCCGCGGGCGTTGCGCAGGTCGAGGAACAGCAGCGGGTCCTGGCCCGGGTGACGGCCGCGGACGCGATAGTTCACGCCCCATTCATGGCCGATCAGATCAGCCAGGGCGGCCGGGTCGGCGCGATACACCGGATCGTCGCGGTCGATGCGCGAATTGCCCTGCGAGCGGTCGTTGTAGACCAGCAGTAAGTCGAGGCCGAGATGCGCATTCACCGTGGCGTGCAGGTACAGCAGTTCGTCGCTAGTGAGGGGCTGGTGAAAGCTTTGCACCAGTAGTTGCGGACCATAGCGGTCGACCGTCAGCCCGGGCGCGCCTTCCTGGCTGCCATGGAACAGCCGATAGCAATCGGTGGCATGCGCGTGCAACTCGTCGAGCAGTGGCAGACGGGCGGTGAGCGCGGCGCGCAGCGCCAGATCAAGAGAGGGCATGCGCGGCGTCTCGACAAAGGGGGCGCGCAGTTTATCAACAAAAACGCCGGCTCTTGGCCGGCGCATTTTGGGCGTTCGCAAATCGGTAGGGCGGGTGCAACCCGCGGTGCAGGCTGCTGAGCTGCTATGCGGGTTTCACCCGCCCTACGGGTCAGGCTCTTTCGATAGCCAGCGCCACGCCTTGGCCGCCGCCGATGCACAAGGTCGCCAGACCTTTTTTCGCATCGCGTTTGATCATCTCGTGCAGCAGAGTCACCAACACTCGGCAGCCCGACGCGCCGATCGGGTGGCCGAGGGCGATGGCGCCGCCGTTGACGTTGACCTTGCTGGCGTCCCAGCCCAACTCCTGGCCGACTGACAGGGCTTGGGCGGCGAAGGCTTCGTTGGCCTCGATCAGGTCGAGGTCGGCCAGCTGCCAGCCAGCCTTGGCCAGGCAGCGCTGGGTCGCGGAAACCGGGGCGATGCCCATGATCGCCGGATCGACCCCGGCGTTGGCGTAGCCGGCAATGCGCGCCAGGACCGGCAGGCCAAGGGCTTTGGCTTTCTCGGCGCTCATCAGCAGCACCGCGGCGGCGCCATCGTTGAGGCTCGAGGCGTTGCCGGCCGTCACGCTGCCGTCCTTCTTGAACGCCGGCTTGAGCTTGGCCAATGCCTCAGCGGTGGTGCCGGCGCGCGGTTGCTCGTCGGTGACGAAGCTGAGCGGCTCGCCCTTGCGCTGCGGAATCAGGATCGGGGTGATTTCATCCTTGAAGCGTCCACCTTCGATCGCAGTCACGGCTTTCTGCTGCGAGGCGGCAGCGAAGGCATCCTGGGCTTCACGGCTGATGGCGTACTTGTCCACCAGATTTTCGGCGGTGATGCCCATGTGGTAATCGTTGAAGGCATCCCACAAGCCGTCCTGGATCATCGTGTCGATCAGCTTGGCATGGCCCATGCGCAGGCCGGTGCGCGCACCGGGCATGACGTAGGGGGAGAGGCTCATGTTTTCCATGCCGCCGGCGATGATCACTTCGGCATCGCCGCAGCGAATCGCCTGGGTGGCCAGGTGCAGGGCTTTCAGGCCCGAGCCGCAGACCTTGCCGACCGTCATCGCCGGCACCGCGTGTGGCAGGCCGGCGAGGATGGCCGCCTGGCGCGCTGGGTTCTGCCCGCTGCCCGCGGTCAGCACCTGGCCGAGCAGCACTTCGTCGACTTCGGCGCCGTCCAGGCCAGTCTGTTCGAGCAGACGCTTGATCACCGCGGCGCCCAACTCTGGAGCCGGGATATTGGCTAGCGCGCCCTGGAAGCTGCCGATGGCGGTACGGGTGGCGGCAACGATGACGACTTCTTGCATAACGCAATCCTCATGAACGGTGGGCGCGTCTGGCGCGGCGGGTTGGCATGTTGGCACGCACACCAGGCTCCGGCCACCACCAAAACCGGGGGGTCACGTTCAGCGTAGGGGTGGCAAACCCATGCGCCGCCGGGCGCGGTGCAGCGAGCCGTTGCGTACCGCCCAGCGCAACAGCGGTACGGTGCTGTGCACGCCGCCACGCACCAATTGGCGCTTTAGCGGGTTCTGCTGCAAACCGAGCAGCTCGGTCGCCCAGTCTGGCAACAGGTCGATGCCGGCGCGCAGCATCAGCGCGCTGTAGGGGCGGGCGAAGGCGCTGGGCGCCGGCGCGGCGAGCAGCACACGGACCACCTCGCGGGTGCGCTCGTCGCAGATCAGTTGCGGACGCATGGCCTGCAAATACTCGGCGACGGCTTGGCGCGAGCGCGGTACGTCGCGGGCGCCCAGGCGTTCGGCCACCAGGGCGATTTCCGCGTAGTAGCGGTCCTGCTCATGGCCGGGGAACTGCGGGTTGCGGTAACGCAGGTAGGATTTGAGAAAGCTGCTGACCTCGGCTACATGCACCCAGGTGAGCAAGTCGGGATCGTTGGCGGAATACGGTCGACCATCGGCCAGGGTGCCGCTGACCTCGTCATGAATGCGCCGCACCCGATCGATGAGTTTTTGCGCATCGGCGCGCGAGCCATAGGTGGTGGTGGAGATGAACTGGCCGGTGCGGCGCAGGCGGCCGAGCATATCCTCGCGGAAGTTGGAGTGGTCCCACACCCCGGCCAAGGCCAGCGGATGGAGCATCTGCAGGAGCAGGGCGCTGACGCCGCCGATCAGCATCGAGCTGAAATCGCCATGCACTTGCCAACTGGCCGAATCGGGGCCGAACAACCCCGGATCGCCGGCGGGTGCTTCGAAGTCGATACCGCCCAAGGCCAGGCCAGTGAGGCTGAGGACTTGGGCTTCGATGTGCTGGCGGATAGTTTCCATGGGCAACGCGTTGGACTCCAAGCGTGGCAAGTGCGGGGTCATGAGAACTGTTGGGTGGATGTCGCTTTTCACATCCACCTTACGTTGAAGCTGTAAGTTCGCTGTCCTGCATGTAAGTCGTACCGCTTGTAGGCGCGGATTCATTCGCGATGCTGGGCATGCCTATCGCGAATGAATTCGCTCCTACGGCAGAGGCGTCAGCGGTTCAGGCGCTTGTCGATCAGCCCGTCGACCACTGAGGGATCGGCGAGGGTCGAGGTGTCGCCGAGGTTGTCCAGTTCGTTGCAGGCGATCTTGCGCAGGATGCGCCGCATGATCTTGCCCGAGCGGGTTTTCGGCAGCGCCGGCGCCCACTGGATCAACTCGGGGCGGGCAAAGCCGCCGATTTCCTTGCTGACCAGGCCGAGCAGCTCCTGTTTCAGCGCGTCATTCGGCTCGATACCGCCCATCGGCGTGACGAAGGCGTAGATACCCTGGCCCTTCACGTCATGTGGATAACCGACCACCGCCGCTTCGGCAATGCTGTCATGGAGGACCAAGGCACTTTCCACCTCGGCGGTGCCGATGCGGTGGCCGGAGACGTTGATCACGTCGTCGACGCGGCCGGTGATCCAGTAGTAGCCGTCCTCGTCGCGGCGCGCGCCGTCGCCGGTGAAGTAGTAACCGGGATAGGCGCTGAAATAGGTGTCGAGCATGCGCTGGTGGTCGCCATAGACGCTGCGGATCTGGCTCGGCCAACTGGCCTTGATCGCCAGCACGCCGCTGCCGGGGCCGGTGATTTCCTTGCCCTGTTCATCCAGCAGCGCCGGTTGCACGCCGAAGAACGGCAGGGTCGCCGAGCCGGGTTTGAGGCTGGTGGCACCGGGTAACGGGGCGATCATGATCGCGCCGGTTTCGGTCTGCCACCAGGTGTCCACGATCGGGCAGCGCTGCTCGCCGACTACGTTGTAGTACCACTCCCAGGCTTCCGGGTTGATCGGCTCGCCGACCGAGCCGAGCAGGCGCAGACTGTCCCGCGAGGTCTTCTGCACCGGCCCGGCGCCTTCGCGCATCAACGCGCGCAGGGCGGTCGGCGCGGTGTAGAAAATGTTCACCTGATGCTTGTCGATCACCTGCCAGAAGCGCGAGGCGTCCGGGTAGTTGGGCACGCCTTCGAAGATCAGGCTGGTCGCGCCGTTGGCCAGCGGGCCGTAGACGATGTAGCTGTGCCCGGTGACCCAGCCGACGTCGGCGGTGCACCAGAAGATATCGCCCTCGTGGTAGTCGAACACGTACTTGTGGGTCATCGCCGTCTGCAGCAGGTAGCCGCCGGTGGTGTGCAGCACGCCCTTGGGTTTGCCGGTGCTGCCCGAGGTGTAGAGGATGAACAGCGGGTCCTCGGCATCCATCGGCTCCGGCGGGCAATCGCTATCCACCGTGCGCAGCGCTTCGTGGTACCACAGGTCGCGGCCCTCGACCCAGTTGATCTCGCCTTGGGTGCGTTCGACGACGACCACGGTGGAGACGTTCGGGCAGCTCTGCAGGGCCAGGTCGACGTTGGCCTTGAGCGGGATGTACTTGCCGCCGCGCACGCCCTCATCGGCGGTAATCACCGTGCGGCAGTCGGCGTCGAGGATGCGATCACGCAGGGAATCCGGCGAGAAACCGCCGAACACCACCGAATGCACCGCGCCAATGCGCGCGCAGGCGAGCATCGCGTAGGCCGCCTCGGGCACCATCGGCATATAGATGCAGACCCGGTCGCCCTTGCTCACGCCGCGGCTCTTCAGCACGTTGGCCAGGCGGCTGACGTGGTGGTGCAGCTTGTTGTAGGTGATATGCGCGGATTCGCGCGGGTCATCGCCTTCCCAGATGAAGGCGATCTGCTCGCCGCGTTGTTCCAAGTGACGGTCGATGCAGTTGTAGCTGACGTTCAGCTGGCCACCCTTGAACCAGGTCGCCTGGCCCTTGCGCATGTCGCCGTGGTGCACGCTGTGCCAGGGCTTGAACCAATCGAGAAAGGTCGTCGCCTGCTCGGCCCAAAAGGCTTCGGGGTGCTCGACGGACTGTTGGTACAGGCGCCGATAGTCCTCCTCGTTGAGGTGGGCGCGTTGACGCACCGCATCGGGAACCGGGTGGCTGCTGATTTCGAACATGGCTGGGCCTTCTTGTTGTATGCAGTGGGATCAGGGTGCACCCAAGCACTTGCTTGGTTCAACCCTGAACGTCATCTCCCAACTTTAGAACACCCAAAACGCACGAACCCGGCGCAAGGCCGGGTTCGTGGAGTCGAGCGAGGCGTCAGCCGCGATGGCGGTTGCGGAAAAAGTCGATCAGGCCCTGAGTCGAGGGGTCTTCGGCCGGCTGCTCATTGTTGCCAGTGAGGCGCTGGTAGACGCCTTTGCCGAGCTCCTTGCCCAGCTCCACACCCCACTGGTCGAAGGCGTTGATGCCCCAGATCACGCTCTGCACGAACACCTTGTGTTCATACATCGCCACCAGCGCGCCGAGGCGCCGCGGGCTGACCCGCTCCATCACCAGGGTGTTGCTCGGCCGGTTGCCGGGGATCACCTTATGCGGCGCCAGGCGCTGCACTTCGTCCTCTGGCAGGCCCTTGCCGCGCAGTTCTTCCTCGGCTTCGGCGCGGGTTTTGCCGAGCATCAGCGCCTGGCTCTGCGACAGGCAGTTGGCATACAGCCACTGGTGATGGTCGGCGACCGGGTTGTAGCTGACCACCGGCACGATGAAGTCCGCCGGGATCAGCTGGGTGCCCTGATGCAGCAACTGGTGATAAGCGTGCTGGCCATTGCAGCCGACGCCACCCCAGATCACCGGGCCGGTATCGCAGGGCACCGGACTGCCGTCCTGGCGCACGCTCTTGCCGTTGGACTCCATGTCGAGCTGCTGCAAGTGTTTGGTGATGTTGCGCAGGTAATGGTCGTACGGCAGGATCGCGTGGCTCTGCGCGCCCCAGAAGTTGCCGTACCACACGCCCAGCAGCGCCAGCAGAACCGGCATGTTGCGCTCGAACGGCGCGGTCAGGAAGTGCTGGTCCATGCTGTAGGCGCCGGACAGCAGCTCCTTGAAGTTGGACATGCCGATGGCCAGGGCAATGGGCAGGCCGATCGCCGACCACAGCGAATAACGGCCGCCGACCCAGTCCCACATCGGGAAGATGTTTTCCTCGCGAATGCCGAACTCGACGGCCGCGTCGCGATTACTCGAGACGGCGATGAAGTGCTTGTGCAGCTCGTCTTGCGTACCGCCTTGGGCCAGATACCAGGCGCGCGCGGCCTGAGCGTTTTTCAAGGTTTCCAGGGTGTTGAAGGATTTCGAGGAAACGATGAACAGGGTGGTTTCGGCGCGCAGATTGGCCGATAGCTCGTGGAACTCGCTACCGTCGATGTTGGCCAGGTAATGGCAACGCACACCTTGTTTGGCGAAGGGCAGCAGCGCCTCGGAAACCAGCTGCGGGCCAAGGAACGAACCGCCAATGCCGATGTTCACCACGTCGGTGATCGGTTTTTCGCTGTAGCCGCGCCACAGACCGCTGTGAATCCGCGTGACCAGCTCGGTCATTTGGTTCAGGACGCGGTGCACGTCTGGCATGACGTTGACGCCGTTGACGTTCAGGCGATCAGCCACTGGTCGACGTAGCGCGGTATGCAGCGCCGGGCGACCTTCCGAGGCGTTCAGTAGCTCACCGTTGAACAGCGCTTCGATTGCCTCCTGCAAATTGACTTCGCGCGCCAGACCCACCAGCAGATCGCGGGTTTGCTGGTCGATCAGGTTCTTCGAGTAGTCGAGGAACAGGCCGCAACTGCTCAGTGTGAAATTCTGAAAACGCTCGGGATCGCGACTGAACGCCTCGCGCATGCTGAAATCCTGCATGGCAACACGGTGTTGGCCAAGCGCTTGCCAAGCGGGCAGCGCGGTAACGTCGAGCGGGGTTTGCTGATACGCCATGACCTACGAATTCCTCTGGCTGGGCAAGCTTTGAGCAGTAAAAAGCCCGGAGCGTTCCGGGCTTTGGAGTGTAGCGCCTGGGCGGACCTAGGCGACCTGCACCGGGATGGCGTTGCTGGTATGGCTCAACTGGTTGCCCGGGGCCATGTACAGCATGCGCGGTTTGAAGCTGGCCAGCTCGGCATCGCTGTACTGCGCGTAAGCGCAGATGATCACGCGATCGCCGACTTTGGCCTTGTGCGCGGCGGCGCCGTTCACTGAAATGATCTTCGAGCCTTCTTCGCCACGAATCGCGTAGGTGGTGAAGCGCTCGCCGTTATCGATGTTATAGATCTGAATCTGCTCGTATTCGCGGATGCCCGAGAGGTCCAGCCATTCACCGTCAATGGCGCAAGAGCCTTCGTAATCCAGCACGGCGTGAGTGACTTCGGCGCGGTGCAATTTGGCCTTGAGCATGATGGTGTGCATGGCATTTCCTCCTGGCGGGCCTGAAACGGCGGCTGAGTGTGCCCGAACCCCGATGGTCGATCAAGGTTGCGGGGTTCGAGTGTTTTTAGTGGATTTCGGCGAGATCGAGGGTGAGGTTGTCGATCAGTCGCGTGCTGCCGATGAATGCGGCAACTGCAATCACCAACTGGCGGTCATCGGCGCTGGCGGGTTGCAGGGTGTCGGCCTGGCGGATCTCCAGATAATCAGGACGCAGACCGGCTTGCTCGATGCGGCTTTTGGTCTCGACGATCAATTGCTCGTAGTTGCGCGCACCGGTCTGGATACGCTCGGCCAGCAGTTGCAGGTCGCGATACAGCTGCGGCGCGAGGGCTCGTTGCTCGGCGCTCAGGTAGCCATTGCGCGACGACAAGGCCAAGCCATCGTCGGCGCGAATGGTCGGGACACCGAGAACCTGGATCGGCATGTTGAGATCGCGAACCAGCGTGCGAATGACCGCCAGTTGTTGGAAATCCTTCTGGCCGAACACGGCGAGATCAGGCTGCACCATCTGGAACAATTTGGTCACCACGGTGGCGACGCCATCGAAATGCCCAGGACGACTGCCCCCACACAGACCCTCGGACACGCCGCTGACGCGGACCCGGGTCTGGCTATTTAAGCCGTGTGGGTACATTTCCTCGACCGTCGGGGCGAACAGCAGGTCGCAACCCGCTTGGTGCAATTTCGCCTGGTCGGCGGCCAATGTGCGTGGGTAGCTGTCGAGATCTTCGTTGGGCCCGAACTGCAGCGGATTAACGAAAATGCTGGCGACCACAAAGTCGGTCCGTTGGGCGGCCTTTTCCACCAGGGCGACATGCCCGGCGTGCAGATTGCCCATGGTCGGTACCAAGCTGACGTCTTTACCCTCGGCGCGTGCCTGGGCGACCGCGGCGCGTAACTCGCGCACGGTGGTAACGGTGTTCATGCGGAGAATCCGTGTTCGGCGGCCGGGAAAGAAGCACTTTTGACGGCGCTGACGTAGGCCGCGAAAGCGGCTTGCACCGAGGTCTGGCCTTCCATGAAGTTCTTCACGAACTTCGGCATACGACCAGTCAGCGAGAGACCGAGCATGTCATGGACGACCAGCACCTGGCCGTCGGTGGCGCTGCCGGCGCCGATGCCGATCACCGGAATCTTCACCGCTTGGGAGATTTCTGCCGCCAACGCACTAGGGACACATTCGAGTAGCAGCATCGCGGCACCGGCCTGTTCCAGAGCGATGGCGTCGGCGCGCAACTGACGGGCCTGGGCTTCGCTGCGGCCTTGCACTTTATAGCCGCCGAACAGGTTGACCGATTGCGGCGTCAGGCCCATGTGCATGCACACCGGCACGCCATTCTCGGCGAGGCGTTGCACGGCGGGGGCCAGGGCCACGCCACCCTCGAGCTTGACCATGTGCGCGCCGGCCTGCATGACCCGGGCGCTGTTGACGAGGGTCTGCTCCAAGGTCGCATAGCTCATGAACGACAGGTCGGTGACGATCAGGGCACCCTGATTGCCACGCTTCACGCAGGCGGTGTGATACGCCATCTCGTCGATGCTGACCGGCAGGGTGCTGTCCTGGCCCTGAACCACCATGCCCAGTGAATCACCCACCAACAACACTTCGACTCCCGCCTGGCAGGCGGCACGCGCGAAAGTGGCGTCATAGGCTGTGAGCATGGCGATTTTTTCGCCTTTTTGCTTCAGCTCTTGCAGTGTGGTCACGGTAACGTCAGGCATGGAATGTTCCTCAATCAGGCCGCGTGCGCACCAGCGCGGGGCAACGGGACGCCTATAGTCCTGATGGGGGGGCGCGAAGTCAATTGCAGGTGTTACCGAGTTGTTACTGGCGTTACCGCCAATAATTACTGCTCCGGCAGGCGCTCGATACCCCGGAACGGGCAAGCCTCAAGCAGTGCACTGAGCGAGCGGCCATCGGCAAGCTGCAGGTCGGTGGTGATCTCCGCCAGCGGGTAGAGGACGAACGGCCGGGCGTGCAGATGGTAGTGCGGAACTTGCAAGCGCGGTTCGTCGATCAGGCGTTGGCCGAACAGCAGGATATCCAGATCGAGGGTCCGTGGTCCCCAGCGCTCGGCTTTACGTTGTCGGCCCTGGTCTTGCTCGATGGCCTGCAAGGCATCCAGCAGTGGCAGTGGCGCGAGGGAGGTGTCCAGCGCCGCGACCGCATTCACATAGCGGGGTTGGTCAGCTGGGCCGAGCGGATCGCTGGCGTAGAACGACGAGACTGTGACCAGTCGCGAGTGCGGTAAGGCGTCGAGTGCAGCCAGCGCCGCGCGTAGTTGCTCGATGGGCTTGGCGAGGTTGCTGCCCAGGCCAATGTAGACCCGTTCCATTCTTATTCAGCCGCTGGCGGGGTTGCCCCTTCGCCACGGTTGCGCCGTTTGGCGCCGCCACGTCGGCGTTTGCGCGGTGCGCTGCCTTCGGCAGGGCTGCTGCTGAGGTCGCGAATCATCCGCCGCCGCTCGCTATCAGAGGCGTCCTGATAATCGGTCCACCAATCGCCGAGGCCGCCGGTATCGTCGCCGGCATTTTCGCGTAGCAGGAGGAAGTCATAACCGGCGCGGAAGCGCGGATTCTCCAGCAGCAGATCAGCCCGCTTGCCGCTGCGGCGCGGTAGGCGTTCCTGCATGTCCCAGATTTCACGGATCGGCAAGGTGAAGCGCTTGGGCACGGCGATGCGTTGACATTGCTCGCTGATCAGTTCGTGGGCAGCTTCTTGAATGGCAGGAATTGGCGGCATGCCGCGCGCCTGTAGCTGCGCGGCGCGGGCGGGCAGCGCGGGCCAGAGCAGGGCGGCGAACAGGAACGCCGGGGTAACCGGCTTGCCCTGTTCGATACGATCATCAGTGCTGGCGAGGGCTTCACGGATCAGGCGTTCGGTGTATTCCGGATTGTGCTTGAGAGCCGCGGCGCTCGCCGGGAACAGCGGGGCGAACAGTCCGTAGTCGAGCAGCAGGTCGAAGGTGCGCTCGGCATAACCGGTGAGGAACAGTTTCAGCACTTCATCGAACAGACGTGCCGCGGGAATATCACGCAGCATTGGGGCTAGGCGTGCAATCGGCTCAGCGCTGTGTTTCTCGATGTCGAAGTCCAGTTTGGCGGCAAAGCGCACCGCACGCAGCATGCGTACGGGGTCTTCGAGGTAGCGTTGCTCGGGGTCGCCGATCAGGCGGATCAGTCGGTTGCGGATATCATGCATGCCGCGCGCGTAGTCGAGAATGCGCTCGCCGGTGACATCGAAATACAACGCGTTGATCGTGAAGTCGCGGCGCTGGGCATCGTCTTCCAGGCTGCCGTACACGTTGTCGCGCAGAATCCGGCCACTTTCATGGCGCGCTGAGAGGTTGCTGTTCTCGTCTTCCTCGCCTTGCGGATGATTGGCACGGAAGGTGGCGACCTCGATGATTTCTCGCCCGAAATGGACATGCACCAGCTTGAAGCGACGGCCGATAACCCGGGCATTGCGGAATTCAGCGCGCACTTGCTCCGGTGTGGCGCTGGTAGCCACGTCGAAATCTTTGGGTTTGATACCCAGCAGTAGGTCGCGAACACAACCACCCACCAAGTAAGCCTGATAGCCAGCGTTCTGCAGGCGCTCGACGACACTCACGGCATAGCGGCTGATGTTTTCGTCGCGGCGCAGTGGATGCTGACGATTGCTCAGGACTTCGGGGGTGCTACGCGGATGCTGCTTGCTATGGCGCAAGGGCGAGCGGAAAGACTGGAACAGCTTTTTCAGCATGGGATGCACTGTTTGACGAGGTGGTCGGCCAGAATAGGAAATGACCGCATGATTGGCGCGGATTCTAGCATTGACTCGGGAGATGGTGTACGAGACTGCGGCGGGGAGCGAAAGCTACTGGGGGAGCCGAAGCTCCCCCCCAAGTAGGTGCGTGCTTTGTTTTTATTATTATGTCGGGCTTGTTGTTTTTGTTTGTTGACCCGTTCCTTCTGCCCAGTGGCTTCAGGAAAAACCCCCAAACTGGGAGTCAGTAGCAAACGGATTGCTTTGGAAGCTGATGTGGCCATCATCGTGAATCGATCCAACCAGTTCGGGCGCTGCATGAGTGCAGTTTTATTGTTCTCGGTCTGGTGGTGGGGCGAACCCCAACGGCTAGTCCTCTCCAAAAAAATCAGTTAGCTGCGTCCCCTGCGTTTTTGTTTTTGTTATGCCGGAGTCGTTACGTGTTGTTTTTATTGTGTGGGCACTGCTTGTTATTGTTGTTGTGTCAGAGATATAGCAGAACGCGTGCCAGTTTTTGAGATTCCTTATAAAACAATAAGTTAGCTGTTTTTGGTGTGATTGGTGGGGCACAAAAAAGCCGGGTTATCGTTACCTTAAGACCCGGCTTTGTTACGTGATGTTCCTGGTGGGTAACAAGCGGGGAACCTGAACGTTCCACCGCTGTCACCGCCGTCGTCAGTTTTCCACTGCGCTACCGGTCTTGCGACGTGGAATTCCCAGGCGTTGGCGGCGCTCCCAAAGACATTTGCGGCTGATACCCAGTTTGCGGGCCAGTTCGGTCTCGGTCATGTGATCTTGATGTTCGAGAACGAAATGCTGGAAGTAGTCTTCCAGCGACAGGTCTTCTGTCGGTTCATTGGCATTGCTGGCCGCATGACTGGGCGCAGAGCTAACGAAGGCGTCGTCATCCAGGTCATCCAGCTCAATGTCGATGCCCAGCAATTCGGCGGAAATCTCCGTGCTCTCACAAAGAATCACTGCCCGCTCGATGGCGTTTTCCAGTTCGCGGACGTTACCTGGCCACGGGTAATGCCGAATGGCCTGTTCGGCGTCATGGGCAAAATGCATTTCCCCACGGTTCATGCGTGCGGCCTGACGGGCCAGGAACAGCTTGGCAATTTCATTGACATCGCTACCGCGCTCGCGCAGCGGCGCCAATTTGAGCGCGATCACATGCAAGCGGTAATACAGGTCTTCGCGGAACTGGCCGACCTTGGAGAGGCTCTTGAGGTCACGGTGAGTGGCGGCGATCAGGCGCACGTCGACTTTCTGCGATTGCACCGAGCCGACCCGACGGATTTCGCCTTCCTGCAATACGCGTAGCAGGCGAGCCTGAGCTTCGAGCGGCAGTTCGCCGATTTCATCGAGAAATAGGGTTCCGCCATCGGCAGCTTCCACCAGGCCGGTGCGTCCAGCGCTGGCGCCGGTGAACGCGCCTTTCTCATGGCCGAACAATTCGGATTCGATCAGGGTTTCCGGGATCGCCGCGCAGTTCACTGAGATCAGCGGCGCTTTGGAGCGCCGCGACAGGTTGTGTAGCGCGCGAGCTACCAGTTCCTTGCCGGTACCGGATTCGCCTTGGATCAACACGGTGGAATCGGTCGGCGCAACCTTACGAATCTTGCTGTACAGATCCTGCATAGCCGGACAGGAACCGATGATGCCAATTTCGCCCTGACCCGCCTCGGCAGGTTTGCTGCGGCTATTTGCCGAAGCGCCATTGCCGCGCTCTGCTGCCGGTGCGCTGAGATTCTCTTTGCGCTCGCGCAGGATGCGCGCGACTGCCTGGAGCATCTCGTCATGATCGAAAGGTTTGGCGATGTAATCGACCGCGCCCATTTTCATAGAGTCCACCGCCGAGCGCAGGCTGGCGTAGCTGGTCATGATCAGCACCGGCGTGCCTTGGCCGAGCTTGATCAGTTCGGTTCCGGGTGCGCCGGGTAAACGTAAGTCGCTGACGATCAAATCGAAACCGGAAATGCTGAAGCGCTCTTGGGCTTCCTGCACCGAGCCGGCCTCGCTGACTTCGTATTGATTACGTTCCAGCAGGCGGCGCAGTGCCGAGCGGATGATGGTTTCGTCTTCGACGATCAGGATATGCGGCATGAATTCAGCTCTCTCGACGGTCTCTGGTTACTACGGACGTCGTTGCGACGTGGCGCGGCAAAGTCACCCTGATTCGGGTGCCGCGCTGGTGCTCGGCGTCGGCCGGGCTGTCGATGGTTATTTGCCCATAATGCTCTTCCACGATCGAATAGACCAGTGCAAGCCCCAGCCCGGTGCCTTCGCCAGGATCCTTGGTGGTGAAGAACGGCTCGAACAAGCGATCCATGATCGATTTAGGAATGCCGCTGCCTTCGTCTTCGACGATAAGATCGACGGTGTGTCCGGATGCTTCGCTGCGTACGCGGACGCCACCGCCTGGTGGTGAGGCGTCGCGGGCATTGGAAAGCAGGTTGATGAGTACTTGGGCGAGACGTTGCGGATCGCCTTCTACCCAGTGCTCGGGATCGCAAAGATTGTAGAACTGCACTTCGAAATTCCGCCGGTTGAGCGACAGCAGGCCGATGGCATCCTGCGCCACATCCGCCAGACAGACCGGTTCTTCTGCGTGCTGATGACCGCCGGCGTGGGCGAAGCTCATCAGCGACTGGACGATGCGCGATATGCGTTTGGTCTGTTCGATGATCTGGCTGCTGATCTCGCTCAGTTCGCCGTCGCTTTCGCGCTCCTCGCGTAGATTCTGCGCCAGACAGGCGATGCCGGTGATCGGGTTGCCGATCTCATGGGCCACGCCGGCAGCCAGGCGACCAATGCTCGCCAGGCGTTCGGAGTGCACCAGTTTGTCTTCGAGCATCTGCGTTTCGGTCAGGTCCTCGACCAGCAGGACCAGGCCGGTATTGCCCGGGGCCAGCGGCTCTTCGATGGCCGCCTTATGCAGATTGAACCAGCGGGGCTGGCCATCCAGCGCCAGGCGCTGTTTGTGCAGGTGCTCGTCGGGCAGGTTGATGAAGCCTTCCAGCAAGCCTTTCCAGGGTTCGGCGAGGGTGCTCAGGCGTGAGCCGACCAGGCGCTGCGCGGGAATGCCGGTGAGCTCTTCCATGGCGCGGTTCCACATGAGGATTTCCTGATCCTTGGCCAGCGAGCAGGCGCCCATCGGCAACTCCTGCAGCGTTTGCCGGTGGTAGCGACGCAACGCATCGAGCTCGGCGGCCAGGCCGGTGAGGCGTGAGTGGTAATCCTCCAGGCGGCTTTCGATGAAGTGAATGTCTTCGGTAACGTAGCCTTCGCTGCCGGACTTGTAGGGCAGGAAGGTTTCGACGATGTCTTGGGCGACGTTCGGCCCCATCAGGCCGGAGAGGTTAGCTTCCAGGCGGTCGCGCAGGCGGCGCAAGGCGTAGGGGCGGTTCTCGTCAAACGGCAGATGCAGATCGCGCAGCGCCTGTTGGACTTCGCGCTGCGCCGTCTTGGCGCCGAGAGGTTTGGCCAGTTGGGTGGCGAATTCCTGCGGCGTGGACGCCTGCAGTTCGCGGCGCTGTGGACGGCGCACGTTGTCCACGGCGCAGGCCTCGGCGGCGCTCTGTTCCTCGCTGCTGGTTTCGCTGAATAGCGATACCAAAGTGAACACCAGCACGTTAGCGGCCAGCGAACCGATGGCGGCGAGATGCCAGCTGGTGTCATCGAGCACATAGATGACATCGAACATCGGCAGGTAGATGCCCTGGATGTTACCCAGCAGCGGCAGCAACATGCTGACCATCCATACGCCGATGCCGCTCAGCAGGCCGGCGATGAAGCCGCGGCGGTTGGCCGTCGGCCAGTACAGCACCGAGAGCACACCGGGCAGGAACTGCAGGGTGGCGACGAAGGCGACGATGCCCAGATTGGCCAGGTCCTGTTGCGCGCCGAGCAACAGGTAAAAACCATAACCGGCGGCGATGATGGCGATGATCAGGGCGCGCCGCGTCCACTTCAGCCAGCGGTAGATATTGCCCTCGGCCGGTGGCTGATAAAGCGGCAGCACCAGATGGTTGAGGGCCATGCCGGAGAGTGCCAGGGTGGTGACGATGATCAGCCCGCTGGACGCCGAGAGGCCGCCGACATAGGCCAGCAAGGCCAGTGTCTGGTTGTTTTCGGCGATGCCGATCCCGAGGGTGAAATATTCCGGGTTGGTGGTCGCGCCGAGCCTCAGTCCGGCCCACAGGATCAGTGGCACCGACAGGCTGATCAGCAGCAGGTACAGCGGCAATCCCCAGCTGGCGCTGACCAGCGCGCGCGGATTGAGGTTTTCGGTGAAGGTCATATGGAACATGTGCGGCATGACGATCGCCGAGGCGAAGAACACCAGCAACAACGTGCGCCACGGGCCTTCCTGCAAGGGCGTGTGCAGAGCGGCGAGGGCGCTCTGGTTCTGCAGCAGCCACATCTCCAGTTCCCGTGGCCCGCCGAACACGTGGTAGAGCGCATAAAAACCGATGCCGCCGAGGGCTAGCAACTTGACGACCGACTCGAAGGCGAGGGCGAACACCAGGCCTTCGTGTTTTTCCCGCGTGGCGATGTGGCGGGCGCCGAACAGGATGGTGAACAGAATGATCAGCCCGCAGTAGCTCAGGGCGATCCGCTCGTGTACGGCTTCGCGGGTGAGGATGCCGATCGAGTCGGCGATCGCCTGCATCTGCAGGGCCAGCAGCGGCAGTACGCCAATCAGCATGAACACGGTGGTCAGCGCGCCGGCCCAGGTGCTGCGAAAGCGAAAGGCAAACAGGTCGGCCAGCGAGGCCAACTGATAGGTGCGGGTAATGCGCAGGATCGGATAGAGCAGCACCGGGGCGAGCAAGAATGCGCCGGATACCCCCAGGTAACTGGCGAGGAAGCCGAAGCCGTACTGATAGGCCATCCCCACGGTGCCGTAGAACGCCCAGGCGCTGGCATAGACGCCGAGCGACAGGGTATAGGTCAACGGATGCGAGATGATGCGCCGCGGCACCAGGCCGCGTTCGCTGAGCCAGGCGACGCCGAACAGGGCAAGCAGATAGAGGGCGCTGATCAGGATCAGCTGGGTGAGGCTAAAGCTCGTCAGCATCGCGTTGACTCTGCAGGATGAAGGTCACCACGATGAGGATCAGCCAGAGCAGGTACGGTCGGTACCAGGCGCCGGTCGGGTCGATCCACCAATCCATGATGGCGGGCGAGAACAAATAGATCCCCACCACCAGGAGCAAGACCAGTCGATAGATGTACATGGGGTGTGTCCACGTGGAATTGCCGTGGATGGTAATGGATGGGGGAGAAAAGCCGATAGGCCGACGTTGCGCTGGGTAGAACGACTTCTACAAACCAGGCACGCGCTAGTGCAATTGGGCTTCGGCCAGGGTGCGGCTACGCGGGATCAGCAAGGCGTCCCAATGGGCGATGCCCCAGGCCAGCACTTCTTGGGCGCTGCCGGCATTCAGTTCGGTCGGCGGGCATTGGCCAAGGGCACGCAAGGCGCGTAGCAGCAATGGCGTGGCTTGCTCGGTGGGCAGTGGCGGCGAGCGGTAAGACTTGCCGAGCTTGTGGCCATCCGGCTGGATGATCAGCGGTACGTGCAGATAGTCGGGCGGCGGCAGGCCAAGCAATTCTTGCAGATACAACTGGCGCGGGGTGGAGTTGAGTAGATCGGCACCGCGCACCACATCGGTCACGCCTTGCCAGGCATCGTCGAGGACCACGGCCAGTTGATAGGCGTAGAGGCCGTCGCGGCGGCGGATGACGAAGTCGCCCACTTCGCGGCCCAGATGCTGGCGGAACTGGCCCTGCACGCGATCAACGAAGTGATACTCCAGCTCGGGGACGCGCAGGCGAATGGCTGCGTCGTGCTGGGCGTGGCCGGCATTGCGACAGGTGCCGGGGTAGATGCCGCCGTTACCTTCGAGTTGTTTGCGCGAGCAGGTGCAGGCATAGGCCAGGCCAGCTTGCAGCAGACGGTCGATGACCAGGGCATAGGCGCTGTGGCGTGCGCTCTGGTTGACCAGCTCGCCGTCCCATTCGAAGCCGTAGGCCTCCAGGGTGCTGAGAATCGCAGTTTGGGCACCTGGTGCCTCGCGAGGCGGGTCCAGGTCTTCCATGCGCAGCAGCCATTGACCGCCACAGGCGCGCGCATCCAGGTAGGAGGCAAGAGCTGCGACCAGAGAGCCGAAGTGCAGAAAGCCACTGGGCGTGGGGGCGAAGCGGCCGATGTAGGGGGGGAGAGTCATCGCTATGACGCTATAAATGAAGCGGGGCGCCGAAGCGCCCCGTTCTCGGTTCAGGAACCGATTTGTTTTTCCTTGATTTCCGCCAAGGTCTTGCAGTCGATGCACAGCGTAGCGGTGGGGCGGGCTTCCAGGCGACGGATGCCGATTTCGACTCCGCAGGATTCGCACCAGCCGTAATCGTTGTCTTCGATCAGCTGCAAGGTTTCGTCGATCTTCTTGATCAACTTGCGCTCGCGATCGCGGGCGCGCAGTTCCAGGCTGAACTCTTCTTCCTGGCTGGCCCGGTCGGCCGGATCCGGGAAGTTGGCTGCTTCGTCCTGCATGTGATGCACGGTCCGATCGACCTCCTGCATCAGCTCCATCTTCCACTTGTTCAGAATTGCGACGAAGTGAGCGCGCATGGCATCGCTCATGTATTCCTCGCCCTTCTTCTCTTTGTAGGGTTCGAACCCGCGAGTCAGCTGGCTGCTCTTTTCTTTTGCTTTGGTGGGCATGGATGACCGCCTCTTAATCTCTCTGATTCACTGCGCAGGATGATGTCCATTGCCGTCAATTTCCCGGCCCTGCGGCTGCAAGCGGGCGAACTTACCAGATCGATTCCGCCTGCGCCACTCCCGGTTGTCGTGGCTGCTGCTGTTTGCTGAGTCGGTCGGATAGAATCGGCTCCTCTCTTCTATAAAGGAAGGCCCATGGCCCATCCCTATAGTGCGCGCAGCCGCGCCATCGAACCTTTTCATGTCATGGCCCTGTTGGCCCGCGCCAACCAGCTGCAGGCCGACGGTCATGACGTCATTCACCTCGAAATCGGTGAGCCGGACTTCACCACCGCCGCGCCAATCATCGCGGCTGGCCAGGCGGCCTTGGCTGCTGGCCATACCCGCTATACCGCGGCGCGTGGGCTACCCCAGCTGCGCGAAGCCATCGCTGGTTTCTATGCCGAACGCTACCGGTTAAGGATAGACCCCGAACGCATCCTGATTACTCCCGGTGGTTCGGGTGCTTTATTGCTGGCCGCCAGCTTGCTGGTCGATCCGGGCAAGCATTGGCTGTTGGCCGACCCTGGTTATCCGTGCAATCGGCACTTTTTGCGACTGGTGGAAGGTGCGGCGCAGTTGGTGCCGGTAGGGCCGGAGGCGCGTTATCAGCTGAATGCCGAATTGGTCGACCGCTATTGGGATGCGCAAAGCGTCGGCGCGCTGGTGGCCTCGCCGGCCAACCCGACCGGGACGTTGCTGCATCGCGACGAGCTGGCCAGTCTGTCCGCCGCGCTCAAGGCGCGTGGCGGGCATCTGGTGGTCGATGAGATCTACCACGGCCTGACCTATGGCGTGGAGGCGTCGAGCGTGCTGGAAGTCGACGATGAGGCGTTCGTGCTGAACAGCTTCTCCAAGTATTTCGGCATGACCGGTTGGCGCCTCGGCTGGCTGGTCGCCCCCGAAGCGGCGGTGGCAGACCTGGAAAAGCTGGCCCAGAACCTTTACATCAGCGCGCCGAGCATGGCCCAGTACGCCGCCCTGGCCTGTTTCGAACCAGCGACGCTGGCGATTCTCGAGGAGCGGCGCGGCGAATTCGCCCGGCGTCGCGATTATCTGCTGCCGGCCTTGCGCGAGTTGGGCTTCGGCATCGCCGTAGAGCCGGAAGGGGCTTTCTACCTTTATGCGGACATTTCCGCCTTTGGCGGCGATGCGTTCGCCTTCTGCCGGCACTTCCTCGAAACCGAGCATGTGGCGATCACCCCGGGCCTCGACTTTGGCCGCTATCAGGCCGGTCATCACGTGCGCTTTGCCTATACGCAAAGTTTGCCGCGCCTGGAGCAGGCCGTTGCGCGCATTGCCCGCGGGTTGCGCAGTTGGAACCCCCATGCGCTTTGACCCGCCGCTCGAAGAAGGCCGGTTGCTGCGCCGCTACAAACGCTTTCTGGCCGATATCGAGACCAGCAGCGGCGAGCTGCTGACCATTCATTGCCCAAATACCGGCTCGATGCTCAATTGTCTGAGCGATGGCTGTCGGGTCTGGTTCAGCCGCTCCGACAACCCCAAGCGCAAGCTGCCTGGTACCTGGGAGTTGAGCGAGACCCCGCAGGGACGGCTCGCCTGCGTCAACACCGCACGCGCCAATGCGCTGGTCGAGGAAGCGTTGCGAGCCGGGGTGATCGGCGAGCTGGCGGGGTTCACCGCATTGAAGCGTGAAGTCGCCTACGGAGTGGAAAATAGCCGCGCCGACTTGCGCCTGGACTATCCCGATGGCGCCGCCTTCGTCGAGGTGAAAAGCGTGACCTTGGGTTTCGAAGGGACGCCAGTCGCCGCCTTCCCCGACGCGGTGACGGTGCGCGGCGCCAAGCACTTGCGCGAGCTGGCGGCGTTGGCGCGTCAAGGCGTGCGGGCGGTGCAGCTGTACTGCGTGAATCTCAGCGGCATCGAGGCAGTGCGCCCGGCGATCGAGGTCGATCCGGCCTATGCCGCCGAACTGCGCGAGGCACAGACGGCGGGCGTGGAGATTCTCGCCTACGGCGTGGCGATCAGCTGTGAGGAAATCCGTCTGGTTCGACCCTTGCCCGTGCTATTACCGGAGCCGGCAGCGCTGGTCTGACCTGCGCGCCTGGAGTGCAGCCAGGCTACAGGGGCGCGATCCACAGGCCTTCGGCGTCTTCTCGACACTCCAGCGGCTGCAGCGATTGGCCGGCGCAGGGACCGGCCACGCATTCGCCAGATTCGATCAGAAATAGCGCCCCGTGGCTGGCGCATTGGATCAGGCTGCCACTTGGGTCGAGGAATTGGTCGGGCGACCAGTTGAGCGGGACGTTGCGGTGCGGGCAACGGTTCTCGAAGACATAGACCTGGCCCTGCCGGCGCACGGCCAGCAGCTTCAGGTCATCACAAGCAAAGCCCCGGCTCTGGCCTTCGGCCAGCTCATGCGGGGCACATAAACGAATCATCGGCATCTCCACGACAGGCGGGGATTATCCCGCACTGGCGTGCGCGACCGATATCAGGTCGTTGAAAAACGTAGCGAGCGAAGGCTAGATAAGGCGAAATCAAGCGAAAAAGCGCAGTTTACGAGTGGTAAATGAGCATTTTGAGCCTGATTTCAACGCGGTATAGCCGAGCGCAGTAGTTTTTCAACGGCCTGATAGCGCGTCCCTGCGCGCCGAGGCTTGACTCAGATTTCCCAGACCAGGTTGACCGCCGCATGGCGACCCGGCTGGGTGTAGCGGCCGAGGCTGACGCTGTTGCTGTCCAGACCTTGGACGTCGCCCCATTGCCAGTATTTCTTGTCCGCCAGGTTGAACAAACCGGCGTTGACCGAGAATTCCTCGCTGACCTGCCACCAGCCATTCAGGTCGAGTAGCCCATAGCCGGGCGCTTCGAACTGCTCGTTGATGCGGACGGCGGCGTTCTGGCTTTGGTCGACGCGATCCTTGGCACTCACCAGGGTCCAGGCGAGATCGCCGCCGAAACGGCCGCTCGGTGCGGTGTAGCCCAGGCCCAACACCGCCTTGAGCGGGTCGACGGAGTTCAACGGTGCGCCGGTTTCCTCGTTCTTGCCGCGGGCGTAGGCGATCGAGCCCAAGGCGCGGGTGCCGGCCGGCAGGCCGAAGCGGTCGAGGAACAGCTCGCCCTTGGCTTCGGCACCACGGATGGTGACCTTGCTGAGGTTCTGCTGCTGGTAAGTAAGGAAGTTGTTGCCAGTCGGGTCCGGCACGGTGACCTGGTCGATGAAGTCTTTGTAGCGGTTGTAGAACAGCGCCACGCCGAAGCTGCCGACGTCGTACTGGCCGCGCAGACCGATCTCGTAGCTGTCGCTGGTTTCGGCTTTCAGGCTGGTGTTGGCGATGGTCTGGTACTGCATTCCGGCGTTGACGAACTCGCCAAAGATGTCCACCGCCTCGGGTGCCTTGAAGCCGGCGGCGTACTGGCCATAGACGCTGTGGGCGTCGTCGAGCTTGTAGGTCACGCCAAGTTTCGGCGACAGCGCGTTGTCGCTGAACGAGGACGGGTTGGTGTCAATCGGGTGAGCGTTAAGGTAGTCGTCGGTGACGTGCGGGTTGAGCTGGTAGTAGTCGTAGCGCAGGCCCGGCAGCAAGGTCCAGCGGCCGATCTCGATGCTGTCCTGAACGAACAGGGCGTACTCGTGGGTGACCGGGTCGGGGAAGTCGCTCAGCGGGAAGGTCTCGGCGCCGAAGGCCGGTGGGGTGGGCAGGCCGGTGCTGACGCGAATCTCGTTGCCTTTACGCAGGTCGCTGCTCTCCAGGCGTTTGAGGTCGACGCCGTAGATCAGGTGGTGCTGGGTGTCACCGATGGCGAACTGCTTGTCCAGCTGGGTGTTGAGCGACCACAGGGTTTCTTCGTAGCGCGAGTCGCGGGTGCGGAAGCGCTCGTAGGCGGAGGCCGGCGGGGTCGGGTTGGTGTTGAAGGCGGTCCAGGAGTAGCGACTCTGCATGGTTTGCTGGCGGATCTGGCTTTCCTGGTAGTTCAGCTGCCATTTCATCTGGTCGGCGATGCTGCTGTTCAGCTCCAGCAGGTGCTCGAGACTGACGCGCTCGCGGTCGGTGCTGTCCTTGGCGTCGCTGGCGCTGATCAACGAGTTGCTGAACATGCCGCGGCCTAGCGAGGTCGGTGTGAAGGTTGGGTAGTCGCTGCGCAGGTTGGTGTCGGCATCGTCCTGGAAGCGCTCGTAGCTGAGTTGCAGGCGATCGTTGCCGGCATAGTTCCAGCCGCCTTTGAGCAACAGGTTCTGCGCTTCGTAATCCTGCGGGTTGGCCTCTTCGCGAGCGCGGCCGTTGCCGCCCTGGCCGCCGTAGGTGTTCAGTGCGTGGCCGTCGCGACGGCCGATGTGCAGCACGCCGTCGACTTGACCTTGGCGGCCGGCGAGGGTGGCGCTGCGCAGCCAGCTGTCGTCGGCGCCGTCATAGCCGGTCTTCAGGCGGGCGTAGGCGTCGTCGCCTTCGTCCAGATAGTCGGCTGCATCCTTGGTCAGGAAGCTGACCGCCCCACCGATCGCATCACTGCCGTACAGCGAGGACGCCGGGCCGCGAATGATTTCCACCTGCTTGACGGTGTCCGGATCGATGTAATTGCGGCGGGCGTCCATGAATGGGCCGAAGTTGAAGGCATCCGGCACGCTGACACCATCCACCTGGGTCAACACGCGATTGCCGCCGATGCCGCGGATGGTGAAGCCGGACAGGCCGAAGCGGCTGCCGGTGCCGCTCACCGAAACGCCCGGTTCGTAGCGCACCAGGTCCTGGATGTTGTTCACATTCTGCTGATCGATATCACGTTCGGTGAGAACCGAAACGGTGTTTGGCACCTCACCCAGGGTCTGCTCGTTGCGCGTGGCCGTGACCGTGATGGTGTCGAACTGGGTGGCCTGCTTGGCGGCTTCAGCGGCCAGGGCCAGGGAGGGTGTGAGCAACAGCAAGGCCAGCCAGGAACGGCGAGCAAAGGGCGGGCGAATGGACGACATGAGCAACTCCTGATGGGTAACGCGTCGCGATACTGCAAAAGCTCGTTCTAGTGCGAGCCTGACCGGGCTGTGGGTAAGGCCCGCGCCACGGTGATGGGCAGAGCGGCAGCATGCAGCGCTTGTAGGGTGATGGCGGCGCAAAACCTTAATGAGCTTGACGTGTAAATGCAAATAAATATCAAATAGATTATCGTTTGATGGTTGCGCTCTAATGTCACGGATCCCTTTATATGCGTCGCTCTCTCTGGTCCTGCATGCCGGCCTTGGCTGGCTGTTGCAGGGACAGTGGCAGGCGCATGGGCAATCCACCGCCGTCAGCCAACCCGTTGCCATTCAGATCAGCTTGGCGCCGCTGGACGCGCTGCCAGTCGCGGCAGCTCCCCGGCCCGCTGCGACAGCCCCTGCGCAAGCGGTCGCCGCTACGCCAGCACAGCGTCCGCCGGTCAAGCCAGTTCTAACCAAACCAGTGGTCGCCAAACCGCCGAGTAAAGTCGCCATCGCCAAGGCTGCCCCTCAGCCGGAGCGCCGGCAGCCCAAGCCGGCGGCGTTGACTGCAGCCACCACGGTCGCCGCAGCGCCTACCACTCAGCTGGCCGCCGCGGCGTCAGCTCCGAGGGCGAGGACCGTGCAC
Source organism: Pseudomonas sp. LS44 (assembly GCF_024730785.1). NCBI lineage: Bacteria > Pseudomonadati > Pseudomonadota > Gammaproteobacteria > Pseudomonadales > Pseudomonadaceae > Pseudomonas > Pseudomonas sp. LS44. The sequence goes on along the minus strand of NZ_CP102830.1, from coordinate 3,526,938 downwards.
GTCGAGGAGGTGTTCAGCAGTCGCCCCTCCTTTCTCGAGCCGCCGAAGCAGCCGGGCTATCCCGCGTTGGCGCGCCGGCGCAATCAACAGGGAGTGGTGCTGATTGAAGTGCGCCTGGATGCGCGGGGTGATCAGCGTGAACTGAAACTGTTGCGTTCATCCGGCATCGACAGCCTGGATCGCGCTGCCCTCGAGGCGGTTGCCAGTTGGCGGTTTCGCGCGGAAAGCCAGAACGGTCAACCGGTGCCGAGCCGCGTCCATATTCCGATTCAATTCGCCCTTACGGCGAGCCGATAACCATAAGGAGTCACCATGACTAGCCAAACCCAATCCCCCCTGGCCAACGTAGCCAACCCGCTGTATCAAGCCTGGCAAGTACTGCGCAGCGAGCAGCCGAAGCTGCGCGCCCGCGATGCCGCCGAGCATCTGGCGGTGAGTGAAGGCGAATTGACCGCCAGTCGCCTGGGCGTCGACGCGGTGCGCTTGAATCCGGACTGGGCCGGGCTGCTGCCGGCGCTGGGCGAGCTGGGTTATGTCATGGCGCTGACCCGCAACGAGCATTGCGTGCACGAACGCAAAGGCTACTACCGCGAGGTCTCGGTGATGGCCAACGGGCAGATGGGACTGGTGGTTTCCGCGGATATCGACCTGCGCTTGTTCCTCGGTGGTTGGGCCAGCGTGTTCGCCGTGGCCGAAGAAACTGCGCGGGGTATGCAGCGCAGCGTCCAGGTGTTCGACCGGCAGGGCGTTGCCGTCCACAAGGTGTTCCTCACCGAAGATAGCGAACTAGCCGGCTGGGAACCGTTGGTCCAGCGTTTCCGTGCCGACGAGCAGAGCGCTGAACTGGCCCTGCAACCGTTGCCGGCGCGTCCCGATGAGCAGGCTGATGCGGTTATCGATGTCGCGGCGCTGCGTGAAGGCTGGTCGAATCTGAAAGACACGCACCATTTCTTCGCCCTGCTGAAAAAGCATGGCGTGGCCCGTACCCAGGCTCTGCGCCTGGCGGGCAGCGAGTGGGCCGAACCGCTGGATGTGCGTGAATTACCCAATCTGCTGGAAGAGGCCGGACGCCGTGAAGTACCGATCATGGTCTTCGTCGGCAACCAGCATTGCATCCAGATTCACTCGGGTCCGGTGAGCAATATGCGTTGGCTGGACACCTGGTTCAACGTGCTCGATCCGCAGTTCAACCTGCACCTGAAAACCCCTGGCGTAACTTCGCTGTGGCGCGTGCGCAAGCCGAGCAGCGATGGCGTGATCACCAGCTGGGAAGCCTTTGACGCCAACGGCGAGCTGGTCGTGCAACTGTTTGGCGCACGTAAGCCAGGGATTCCTGAGCGTCAAGACTGGCGCGAGTTGGCCGAGAGCGTATCGGTTCTGGTCGGCTGAGCAGCGGCTTCGCGCTTTTAAATCAGGCGGCGCCAATCGAGCGCCGCTTCCTTATTTCGCCCGCATGGCTGCCCCCGGCCACGCGGGTTCGCTGTATTGCAATGGAGTCGATTTGCATGCGCCTTATCCTCTGTTTGACTGGTCTGTTTGCCGCTCTTCTGTTCGGCCAGCTGGCCGGTGCCGCCGAACCGTTACCGCAGCGCTGGGTCAGCGCCGGTGGCTCGCTCAGTGAGTGGGTGGTGGTCTTGGGCGGCGAGCCGCGTCTGGTCGGGGTGGACACCACCAGTCAGCATCCGGCCACGCTGAAGGCGTTGCCGAGTATCGGTTATCAGCGCCAGCTGTCAGCCGAGGGCATTCTCACGCTGCGTCCGGGTCTGCTGATCGGCAGCGAGGAAATGGGCCCGCCGCCGGTGCTCGAGCAACTCAAAGCGGCTGGCGTGCGGATCGAAACACTGCCAGTCAAAGCCGACCTGGATAGCCTGGCGCAGAGCCTCACGCGAATTGGCGAATTGCTCGGCGATCAGGCCCGCGCGGCTCAAGTGTTGGCCGCCTACCGGCAAAAACTGCAAGACCAGGCGGTTTGGGTCGCCGCGGCACAGCGCACCCAGGACGCGCCAAGGGTTTTGCTATTGCTCGGACACGCCGGCGGCAATCCGATGGCGGCCGGGCGGGACACTTCCGCGGCTTGGCTGATCGAGCGCGCCGGCGGACGTAACATCGTCGCGCATACGGGCTACAAGGCGATTTCCACCGAGGCGCTGATGGCGCTCGATCCGCAGGTGGTGATTTTTGCCGACCGCAGTCTGAGCGGCGAATCCGCCAAGCAGGCTTTGCTCAAACAAAATCCAGCGTTGGCGGCGACTCCAGCGGCGCGCGATAGCCGCTTGGTCGCGCTGGATCCCACGCTGCTGGTGGGTGGGCTTGGCCCACGTTTGCCGGAAGGATTGGCTCAGTTGTCGGCAGCCCTCTATCCTGCCGCGCACGCACTCAACGGAACCGCTAAGACTCAGCCATGAGGCCACTCCTGACTCCCCGCTCACTGTTTTTCGCTCTGGGCTTCGCCTTACTGCTGGCGCTCTGGTTGTCGCTGGCGTTAGGACCGGTAAGCCTGCCGCTGCTCGACACCCTGCGCGCTGCCCTGCGGTTACTCGGCGTGCCGTTGGCGGGCGCGGGCCTTGAGCAGGCCGAATTGATCCTCGGCCAGATTCGCCTGCCGCGTACGTTGCTCGGCCTTGCGGTCGGCGCGGTGCTGGCGCTTTCCGGCGTGGCCATGCAGGGTTTGTTTCGCAACCCGCTGGCGGACCCTGGCTTGGTCGGCGTCTCCAGTGGCGCGGCGCTGGGTGCGGCGGTGGCGATTGTCGGCGGCGCTGTGTTTGGCGGTATCCCCGAAGTCATCAGTCCGTATTTGCTGTCGTTGTGCGCCTTTGGTGGCGGCCTTGGCGTGACCGCGCTGGTCTATCGGCTGGGGCGCCATGATGGGCAGACCAGCGTGGCAACCATGTTGCTCGCCGGTATTGCCCTCACAGCCTTGGCCGGTGCCGCAATTGGCCTGTTCACCTACTTGGCTGATGACGCGACCCTGCGCACGCTGACGTTCTGGAACCTCGGCAGCCTCAATGGCGCCAGTTATGCGCGGCTTTGGCCGCTACTGATCGTCACCGCCGGCGTGGCGCTGTGGCTACCGCGCCGCGCCAAGGCGTTGAATGCGCTGTTGCTCGGTGAGTCCGAAGCGCGGCATTTGGGCTTCGCCGTCGAGCGCCTGAAGCGCGAGTTGGTGTTTTGTACCGCGCTAGGCGTCGGTGCCGCGGTGGCGGCGGCGGGGATGATCGGCTTCATCGGCCTGGTGGTACCACATCTGGTGCGCCTGCTGGTCGGGCCCGATCACCGGGTGCTGCTGCCGGCCTCGGCGCTCGCTGGTGCCAGTCTGTTGCTGTTCGCCGATTTGGCCGCACGCCTGGTGCTGGCGCCGGCGGAATTGCCGATCGGTATCGTCACGGCATTGATCGGCGCGCCGTTCTTCTTATTCCTGTTGCTGCGAGGACGAGCCTGATGCTGTGTGCGGAGAATCTGTCGGTCCGTCGCGGCACCTCGCTGGTGCTCGCCGATATCCAGCTCGAGCTGCAGCCCGGCGAAGTGCTTGGCGTGCTTGGTCCGAATGGTGCAGGTAAAAGCACTTTGCTTGCCGCCTTGTGCGGTGAGCTGCAACCGTCCAGTGGACAAGTCAGCTTGCACGGTCGGGCATTGGCCGATTGGTCAGGGCCGGAGCGGGCGCAACAGTTGGCCGTACTGCCGCAAAGCTCGACGCTGAACTTTGCCTTTCGCGTCGAGGATGTTGTCGGTATGGGCCGGCTGCCGCACGCCAGCGGCCGGCAGCGTGATAAGGAAATCATCGTCGAGGCGCTGCAGGCCGCCGATGCGTTGCATCTGGCGGGGCGCAGCTATCTGGAGTTGTCCGGTGGCGAGCGCCAGCGCGTACATCTGGCGCGGGTGCTGGCGCAGTTGTGGCCAGGCACGCAAGGTCAGAGTCTTTTGCTCGATGAGCCCACGTCGATGCTTGATCCACTGCATCAGCACACCACTTTGCAGGCCACTCGTGCCTTTGCCGGGCGCGGCGTGGCGGTGTTGGTGATCCTCCATGATCTTAATCTGGCGGCGCGCTATTGCGATCGCATCCTGTTGCTTGAGCAGGGCCGAGCCCATGCGCTCGGTAGCCCGCAGGACGTCCTGCGCGCCGAACCGTTGCAGGCGGTGTTCGGCCTGGAAGTCCTGGTTCAACAACATCCCGAGCGCGGCCATCCGCTGATCGTTGCGCGCTGAGTCTTTCTTTTTCTATTCCTAGAGGTGCTGTCTGTGCGCGTTGGACTGTTGCTGTTGTTCGTGGTGTTGCTGACGGCGTGTCAATCGACTGCGCCGTTGCCAGCGTGGCAAAGCCCGCAAGGTCGCGAACATGCTGAGCTAGGGGTGATTTACGATTTACGGGATGGATCCCGGTTGACCGCCGAGCAATTGATCGCCCGTCTGGCTGCCGCGCCGCGCGTGCTGGTCGGCGAGCAGCACGACAATCCCGATCACCATGCTTTGCAGTTGTGGTTGCTCAAGGCTTTGGAAGCAAAACGCCCGCAAGGCAGTTTGCTGCTGGAAATGCTCAATCCCGATCAACAGGCCAAGGTTGACCGCGTGCATAGCGAGTGGGCGGCGGGCCAGCCGGCTGATCTGGCGAGCGCGCTGGCCTGGCAGAAGAACTGGGACTGGGCGCTCTACGGACCAATCGTCAGCCATGCGCTGGCGCAGCCATATCCGTTGCTGGCAGCGAATCTGGACCGCAGCGAGATCATGCGCGTTTACGCCGCGCAGCCGGCGCTCACGGGTACCGCGTCCACCACTGCCAGCGTGCGCGAGCCGCTGCTAGTGCAGATTCGCGAATCGCACTGCGGCTTGCTACCGGAGGCACAGATGCCAGCGATGCTCGCCGTGCAGCAGCAGCGTGACCGGCGTATGGCCGAGCGACTGCTGGCGGCGCCCACGCCAGCGCTGTTGTTCGCAGGGGCTTTTCACGTGCGTCGTGATCTTGGCGTGCCATTGCATTTGAGCGATCTCGGTGCGGCGGATGGCAACTTGGTGCTGGTGCTCGCGGAAGTGGGTAAACCGGTGGCTGCGGCGCAGGCGGATTTCGTCTGGTACACCGCGGCGCTACCTGAGCAAGATCACTGCGCCAAACTGCGGCGATAGGAGATCCGATTCCACACAGCCGTCCGTAAGGGCGGCTTTTTGGTTTTCTGCAGGCAAAAAAAGACCCGGCAGAGCCGGGTCAAAACCGTGATTAGCCTGATGAGGAGATAATCTGAAAAGTCCGACTGGATGATCTTTCAGCTTATCGACTGATCTCGCGACCAGTTGATTGAATAATAACAATTCTCATTCTTAAGTCAACACTTCGTTCCCAATTCTTTTGCTGGTCGCCGCCCAGATACAAAAAACCCGGCTTTGCGCCGGGTTTTGCTGAATCGCTTGCAGGCTATTCGGGATGACGCGGAAACCGCAGCTGGGTGACTTCTTTGTTCAGCAGGTCGATACGGCGGGCCATGCTCTCGATCAGGCTATGGGCGATTCGCGGATTGCTCTGCATCAAGCTGAGAAACTGCTCCTTGGGGATGACCATCACGGTGCACGCCTCGGTGGCTAACACCGTGGCGCTGCGCTTTTCGCGGGTGAATACGGCCATGGCGCCGAAAATTTCATCCTTCTGCACGTCGCCGACTTTATGGCCATCGACATACGCCTCGGCATGGCCTTCGATGATGATGAAGACGTGGTTGGCTTCGTCACCCTGATGAATCAGCTCTTCGCCGGCGGCGAAATGCTGAAAGCCGGTGGCGGGGCGGATTTCTGGCTGCTTGAGGCGGGCGAGAGCATCGGAAAGTAGCGCGGTATGACCAATCAGGTATTGGATCAGCAGTTCTTGGCGCTGTTCGTTGGCATAGATGTGCTGAAACACTTCGTTGCGCTGGTAGGGGATCAGGCTCAGCGGTTCATCGCTGCTGTAGCGGCAGCTGGGTAGATCGATGCCTTGGCGCAGACCGACCAGATCGCCTTCTTGCAGGTAGAACAGGGGGCGCTCGTCGACCAGCGCGTGGAGCAGGCCGTTATCGATGATGAACAGCTGGTTGCTCGGCAGTTTCTGAGCCAGATCATCTGTGCGCTCCATGCGCAGCGGCTCTCCGGCGGGTGTCAGTCCTTCCAGCAACCGTGCGGGGATGCTTTGCAGGCGGTTGATCAGCTGGTCGGCGTAGGCCGGTTGCTCCCCGAGTAGATACATACGGTAATTCCTTGGACTGGCTGGGCTGACGAGAATGCACGAACGTCCCTGAAACAATATGCCGTCGTATGTTCGGCGTAAATCGTTGCCGATAGAGGTTGTGAGCTAGCTCTTATTGTCTATGGACGGGGCGTCCAATTGGCCATTCAACGCTGCTTTATGGGCGGGTGGCAACTCATTCCAATGCACATCGAGGAGTGCGCCTTCAATGGCGTAGAGCAATACTTTCGACGCTCGGAATCCTCGTGCCTGAACGGCTCGGTACGCACCGACCGCGCCCAAACGGCGCAAATCCGTTGCGCTGTGGATGCCTGAAGCGTGCAGCCATTGGGCTGAAGTCTTGCCCAGATTCTTAAGGTGTTGCAGTTCGTCATTCATGACGCCTCCTTGCCCCGCCATACCGTTAGCCCGTCATTTGCTCGGGCATTGTGCAAATCAGTGTAGCGGTCGTGGGGCAAAACGCGGGCATGTGGCCTGGAGGAGTGCGCCGCCCTGCATGGCGGCGCAGATTTCATGCGTGTTCAGAGGCCTGGCAAGCGCTGGCGAATAGCGGCGATCAAGTTATCCAGGCTCGCCGCCTCGTGGGTGTCGACGCGTTTGCTGCTAATCAACTCGTCAGCGCTCAACGGTTCGCGGTTAGCCTGCTGGGCTTCAACGACTTCCAAGGTGGCGTCGGACGGATCGGAGCCGGCTTGCTGCCGCTGGACCAACCATTCGGCAATCACCGCCTGCGGGGCCTGGCAGTCGAGGATCAGGAAGGGTACTCCGGTGCTGGCGGCAATCTGGCTGGCTTCCAGGCGTTGGCTCCGTTGCAGGTAAGCCGCGTCAATCACTACTGGAAAGCCAGCCTGCAAGGCGCCGGCGGCCAGTTGGTGGAGTCGCTGATAAGTAGCGGCGGTGGCGTCCGGGGTGTAGATGCCGGCCTGCAGTTTCCCATGCGCACTGGCGCTTTGTTCGCCGAACAGGCGCTTGCGCTCGACATCCGAACGCAGGCGGATGGCACCCAATGCTTCGACTAGACGCATGGCGACATGGCTTTTGCCCACGGCGGAAACGCCGTGGGTGATGGCCAGTAAGCGTGACGGGATGGCGCTGTAGCTCTCGGCCAGCGCGGCATAGTTGCGGTATTGACGGAGAATAACCGCGCGTTGCACGGCGTCCGTTTCTTGGCCGAGGCGGAATAGATTGACCTTGGCGCGGACCATGGCGCGATACGCCTTATAGAAGTTGAGCAGCTCCAGCGCGGCGTAGTCGCCGGTATGCTCCAGCCAGGCATTGACGAGGCGCCGGGCGAGGGGCTTGAGATTGCGGTCTTCCAGGTCCATTGCCAGGAAGGCGATATCCGAGGCGATGTCGATCAAGCGGAACGGTTCGTTGAACTCGATGCAGTCGAACAAGACCACTTGACCATCCAGTAGTGCCGCGTTGCCCAGATGAATGTCTCCATGGCATTCGCGGATCGAGTTGCTGCTCGCGCGCTCGGCCAGCAACGCTTCCAGTCGGCTGAAGCTGGCTTCGGCCCAGGCTTCCAAAGCATCTAGTCGCTGCAGGTCGGATTTGTCGCTGAGAAGCGGGCGGATCTGTGCGAAGTTCTCGCGCGTCGGCGCCACGATAGCCTGCGGCGAGCACAGGGGATGGTCGGCGGGGACGGCCGGGGTCTGCGCATGGAAGTCGGCGATCTGTTTGGCGAGTGCATCGATGTGCGCGGTGGTCAGTTCGCCGCGCGACTGAACTTCGCTGAGCAATTGGCTCTGCGGAAACTGGCGCATCTTCAGGGCATATTCGATGACCGGGCCGTCGCCACCCAGTTGCGGTGATTGCATGCTGCCAGTGATCGGCAAAACCTCGAGATACAGGCCTTCGGTTAGGCGTTGGTTGAGGCGCAGTTCCTCGCTGCAGAAGTGCTGACGGCCAGCCAGCTCGGTGAAGTCGAGGAAGCCGAAGTTCACCGGCTTCTTGATCTTGTAAGCGTAGGGGCCGGTCAGCAGCACCCAGGAAATATGCGTCTCAATGACCTGGAACGTCTCTACCGGGTGCGGATAAAGGGCGGGGTTCTGCAGCGCGGCGATCAGGGTCTGGCTCACGGACGATCCTTGCATTCGGTCTTAATAGAGAGCGGCATTATGGCCTGTGGGGGAGGTCATGCAAACCGCCGGAGGGCGCCTGCCGGGCCTCGGCAAAGTGCGTATAATGCGCCGCCATGACTCGACCACGATCCTCCCGCTCCCCTCAATCGCGCAAAAAACGCGGCTCCTCCGGCATCCGTCCCTGGCTTGGCTGGGCCTTCAAGCTAGGCCTTGTCGGCTTGGTTGTGCTGGCTGGTTTTGCCGTGTATCTGGACGCCGTGGTGCAGGAAAAGTTCTCCGGCAAGCGCTGGACCATTCCGGCCAAGGTCTATGCCCGTCCGCTGGAGTTATTCGTTGGCCAAAAGCTAGCCAAGAGTGACTTCTTGGCTGAACTCGATGCATTGGGTTATCGCCGTGAGTCGGTGGCCAACGGTCCTGGCGCGGCTGCTGTCGCCGGTAATAATGTCGAACTGAATACCCGCGGCTTTCAATTCTATGAAGGCGCCGAGCCGGCCCAGCGCGTGCGTGTGCGTTTCTCCGGGGATTATGTGGCCGGTCTCAGTCAGGCCAATGGCGCGGAACTGGCCGTCGCGCGCCTGGAGCCTTTGCTAATTGGCGGGATCTACCCGGTGCATAACGAGGATCGCATCCTCATCAAACTCGATCAGGTACCGCCTTATCTGGTGGAGACCCTGGTGGCAGTCGAGGACCGAGAGTTCTTCAATCACCACGGGGTATCGCCGAAGTCCATCGCCCGGGCCGTCTGGGTCAACGCCAGCAGCGGCCAGCTGCGGCAGGGCGGTAGTACGCTGACCCAGCAGCTAGTCAAGAACTTCTACCTGACCAATGAGCGAAGCATCGCCCGTAAGGCCACCGAAGCGATGATGGCGGTCTTGCTGGAGTTGCATTACGACAAGCGGGAAATTCTCGAGGCTTACCTCAATGAGGTGTTCCTCGGGCAGGACGGTCAGCGCGCCGTGCATGGTTTTGGTCTGGCCAGCCAGTACTTCTTTAGCCAGCCTTTCGCCGAGTTGAAGTTGCACCAAGTGGCCTTGCTGGTCGGTATGGTCAAGGGGCCGACCTACTACAACCCGCGACGCAACCCCGAGCGGGCATTGGTACGGCGGAATCTGATTCTTGATGTGCTGGCCGAGCAAGGCGTGGTGAGCGCCGATGAAGCTGCCGCCGCGAAGGCTCGTCCGCTGGGCGTCACCTCGCGCGGAAGTATGGCCGACAGTTCCTATCCGGCATTTCTCGATCTGGTAAAGCGCCAACTGCGTCAGGATTATCGTGATGAGGATTTGACCGAAGAGGGGCTGCGAATTTTCACCAGTTTCGATCCGATTCTGCAGTTCAAGGCCGAGGGCTCCATGGCGGCGACGCTGAAAAGTCTGAGCGGGCGCAAAGGTGTCGATCAGGTGGAGGCGGCGATGGTCGTGACCAATCCCGAGACCGGTGAAGTGCAGGCCATGATCGGCAGTCGCCAGCCCCGCTTCGCCGGTTTCAATCGCGCATTGGACGCGGTCCGGCCGATTGGCTCGTTGATCAAGCCAGCGGTCTACCTGACGGCACTGGAACGGCCCAGCCAGTACACCTTGACCAGCTGGTTGGCGGACGAACCGTTCTCGGTGAAGGGGCAGGACGGCCAGGTGTGGCGCCCGCAGAACTACGACCGCAAGGCGCATGGCGCTATCTATCTCTATCAGGGCCTGGCCAATTCCTACAACCTCTCCACCGCCAAGCTTGGGCTGGAAGTGGGCGTGCCGAATGTGCTGAAAACCCTTGGCCGACTGGGAGTGTCGCGCGAATGGCCGGCTTATCCGTCGATGCTCTTGGGTGCTGGTGCACTGAGCCCGGTCGAAGTGGCGACGATGTACCAAACCCTCGCCAATGGTGGTTTCAACACGCCGCTGCGCGGTATCCGCAGCGTGCTCACTGCTGATGGTCAACCCCTCAAGCGTTATCCCTTCCAGGTGCAGCAGCGCTTCGATTCGGGTGCGATTTATCTGGTGCAGAACGCTATGCAGCGGGTCATGCGCGAGGGTACGGGGCGTTCGGTCTATAGCCAGTTGCCCAGCTCGCTGAATCTGGCCGGCAAGACCGGTACCAGTAATGACTCGCGGGACAGCTGGTTCGCCGGTTTCAGCCAGGATTTGCTCGCCGTAGTGTGGCTGGGGCGCGACGATAATGGACCCACGCCACTGACGGGTGCGACCGGTGCTTTACAGGTGTGGACAGGTTTTATGCGGCGTGCCGATCCGCTGCCGCTGAACATGCCGTTGCCCGATAACGTGGTGCAGGCATGGATCGACGCAGGCACTGGGCAGGGCTCGGCCGCCGGCTGCCCGAATGCGGTACAGATGCCGTATATTCGCGGCAGTGAACCGCCAGCCGGCCCCGCCTGCGGGATGGCTCCGGCCGATGCGGTGATGGATTGGGTACGAGGCTGGATGAACTGAAGGCGCGCGTAGTCAGAGCGCTGCAACGTAACGAGGATGGGCTGTGAACAAGTGGTTGATTCCTGCGCTGGTGTCCGGCGTATTGCTTAGCGGTTGTGCTTCACCTCAACGTAGCGCCATTCCGGTCGTGGACTCGGGCGCCTCGATTTCCGAGGAGCAGGAGGGCGGCGCTTATCGTCCGGCGCCTGCACAGGCCCGTCCTCAGGCGGTCCCGCAGGATTCTGGTGTGGTGGTGATGGTGCCGGGCGCATCGTCCAGCCAGGCGTTCCCAGCGGCCAGCGCGCCTATTTCCGGATCGATCGACAGCGGCCCCATTACACCGGGTCCAGCGGTTGGCGCACCGACAGGCAGTATCGGTGGCGCTGGTGTATCGCCCAGCTATAGCTCTCCGGCGCCTACCGCGCCGAGTGGCATTCCGTCATCGGGCGGTCTGGCCGCGGACGAGCAGCTCGATGGCCCCGTCTTGGCACTGTTGACCACGGCGCAACAACAACAGGGCGGTGGTGATCTGAACGGCGCGGCATCCAGCCTGGAGCGCGCTCAGCGCATCGCTCCGCGTGAACCGCAAGTGCTCTACCGCTTGGCGGAGGTGCGCCTGGCCCAAGGCGAAGCGGCGCAGGCCGAACAACTGGCGCAGCGCGGTTTGAGTTATGCCGGTGGCCGGCCGTCGTTGCAGGCCAGTCTGTGGGGTTTGATTGCTCAGGCTCGCGAGCGTCAAGGCAATGCCGCCGGCGCCGCCCAGGCTCGTGAGCGGGCGCGGGTTAATCTCTGATGGATTCGCGCGTGTCAGCAGTGGCGGAGCAGTTATTGCTGATCGAGCGAGAGCTGCGGGTGCAGGGCTGGTGGTCGCTGGAGTCGCCGGCAGAGGCGGCGTTAGCCAGTCAGGAGCCTTTCTGCGTCGACACCTTGGAGTTCGAGGAGTGGCTGCAATGGATCTTCCTGCCACGCATGAAGATCATCCTCGAGAGCGGCGGGCCGCTGCCGGAGGTCTCAGGGATTCGCCACATGGCTGACGTGGTCTATCGCGAGCAGCCGTTGAAAGCTAAAACGCTCTTGTCTTTGCTGGATGGGTTCGATCGGCTGATAACTCGGGCGGTCTGAGCCGCCCAGAGTTACTGGCAATTATCCTTGATGGCTTTTTCGGCCTCGCCGATGCGTTTCTGACGCTCATCCTCATCCACTCGGCGCACTTCGCCGTTGGCTTCGGTCACGCGCAGGCGCGGGTTGTTTTGAAGTTGGGCGAGATTGATGCGAGTGTTCTCGCAGAATTTTTTGCGCTCGGTCTCTTGTTCCGCCACTTCCTTCTTGACCTTGCTGTCGATGGCTTTCTGCTCGGTATCGTCAGCGGTTTGCGCGGGCGGGGTGATTGGCGGCGAAGACTTGCCAGTCGGCACCACGGTGTTGACGGAGGTGGCAGCTTGACCTTGTGGTGGTTGCGCGCCGAAGTGGGTAATGCCTTTGTCATCGACCCATTTGTACACCTGGCTGGCCATTGCGGTAGCACTCAGGGCGAATAACAAACTGCCGGTGAGCATCATGCGACGCATGCGGATTCCTTTTGTGAGCGGCTTATGATCGGCACGAGGCCTGGCAGCTACTATAACCAAATACCGCCGATCGTCATCCTGCGTTAAGTCACAGCCGTGGCGGGAATTAGGCCTAGGTATGACTTGACTTGCTCCCGTCGAATCCGAACAATTCGACGTTCGCTGTAGTGGGCTAGCCGCAAGCCAGCTTTTCTCAGCAGACCATGAGGTGCTACCCGCGCCGACCAGCTTTACCCGCAACGCGTTACCTCGCGCTGGGTGGGGGAGTCCCGCAACACTAGGGCCGCTCCCAATACTTGCTCAGTCAGGAGCTGACGTAGTCGGCGACCACCCGTCGCTCATGCTCTCTGCTAGGCAGTAAACCTATTTGATAGCCGTCCGGCTTGGGCGGTCTTCTGGCGTTCTAGAGGTGAAAAACGTGGAGCTCTTATCCGGCGCTGAAATGGTCGTCCGCTCATTGCGCGACGAAGGCGTGAAGTACATCTATGGGTATCCTGGCGGTGCCCTTCTGCATATTTACGATGCTCTGTTCAAAGAGCCTGATGTGACTCATATCCTGGTCCGTCATGAGCAGGCGGCGACTCACATGGCCGATGGCTATGCGCGGGCTACCGGCAAGCCGGGCGTCGTGCTGGTCACCTCCGGCCCTGGCGCGACCAACGCCATTACCGGCATCGCTACCGCCTATATGGACTCGATTCCGATGGTGGTGATTTCCGGTCAGGTACCGAGCAACATGGTCGGTACCGATGCCTTCCAGGAAACCGATATGGTTGGTATTTCCCGGCCGATCGTGAAGCACAGCTTCATCATCAAGCACCCGTCGGAAATTCCGGAAGTGATCAAGAAAGCCTTCTATCTGGCGCAGTCCGGGCGTCCGGGCCCGGTCGTGGTGGATATTCCCAAAGACATGGGCGATCCGACCCAAAAGTTTGAATACGCCTACCCGAAGAAGGTCAAGCTGCGTTCCTACAGCCCAGCGGTACGTGGTCATTCCGGCCAGATCCGCAAGGCTGCAGAGATGCTTTTGGCGGCTAAACGTCCGATCTTCTACGCCGGTGGCGGGGTGATCATGGGCGGAGCGGCCGAGCCGCTGACCGAGCTCGCGCAGATGCTCAACGTGCCGGTGACCAATACCCTGATGGGCCTTGGCGCCTTCCCTGGCACTGATCGTCAGTTCCTTGGCATGCTGGGCATGCACGGTAGCTATACGGCCAACCTAGCGATGCATCATGCCGATGTGATTTTTGCAGTTGGTGCGCGTTTCGATGACCGGGTGATCAACGGTGCGAGCAAGTTCTGCCCGAATGCCAAGATCATTCATGTCGATATCGATCCGGCCTCGATCTCCAAAACCATCAAGGCCGATATCCCGATCGTTGGTCCAGTCGACAGCGTACTGGCCGAAATGGTCGCCATCCTTAAAGAAATCGGCCAGAGCCCGAATAAGGATGTGGTCGCTAGCTGGTGGAAGCAGATCGACGAGTGGCGCGGCAGTCGTGGCATGTTCCCTTATGACAAGGGTGATGGCTCGATCATCAAGCCGCAGAGCGTTATCGAAACCCTCTGGGAAGTTACCAAGGGCGATGCTTACATCACCTCGGATGTCGGCCAGCACCAGATGTTCGCTGCCCAGTATTACCGGTTCGATAAGCCTAACCGCTGGATCAACTCCGGTGGTCTCGGCACCATGGGCTTCGGCTTTCCGGCTGCAATGGGCGTCAAGCTGAATTTTCCGGAGAATGACGTCGCCTGCGTGACCGGCGAGGGCAGCATCCAGATGAATATTCAGGAGCTGTCGACCTGCCTGCAGTACGATTTGCCGGTGAAGATCATTAATTTGAATAACGGCGCGTTGGGCATGGTGCGTCAGTGGCAGGACATGCAGTACAGCAGCCGTTATTCGCACTCCTACATGGAGTCGCTGCCGGACTTCGTCAAGCTAGCCGAAGCCTACGGTCACGTCGGCATGCGGATCACCGATCTGCAAGACCTCAAGCCAAAGATGGAAGAAGCCTTCGCGATGAAGAATCGCCTGGTATTCCTCGATATCCAAGTCGATACCGCCGAGCATGTTTACCCGATGCAAATCCGCGACGGTTCGATGCGTGATATGTGGCTGAGCAAGACGGAGCGGACCTGAACATGCGACACATCATCTCCCTGTTGTTGGAAAACGAACCGGGCGCCCTGTCGCGCGTAGTGGGTCTGTTCTCCCAGCGTAACTACAACATCGAAAGCCTGACCGTGGCGCCGACCGAGGACCCGACCCTGTCGCGTCTGACCTTGACCACCGTTGGGCATGATGAGGTGATCGAGCAGATCACCAAGAACCTCAACAAATTGATCGAAGTGGTCAAGCTGGTGAATCTGTCGGAGAGCGCTCATATCGAGCGCGAGCTGATGCTGGTCAAGGTCAAGGCCACCGGCGCTCAACGCGCCGAGATCAAGCGCACCACGGACATCTTCCGCGGACAGATCGTCGACGTGACCAGTACCGTCTACACCATCCAGCTGGCCGGCACGAGCGACAAGCTGGACAGCTTTATTCAGGCAATCGGTACGGCCGCGATTCTGGAAACCGTACGCAGTGGCGTTACGGGCATTGCCCGTGGCGACAAAGTGCTGAGCATTTAACCGTTTAGTAAGTGGCCGCAGCGGCCAATAGATAGGGGAACTCCCATGAAAGTGTTTTACGACAAAGACTGTGACCTCTCGATCATCCAAGGCAAGAAAGTTGCCATCATCGGTTACGGCTCCCAGGGCCACGCTCAGGCGTGCAACCTGAAAGACTCTGGCGTTGACGTCACTGTCGGCCTGCGCAAAGGTTCGGCTACCGTTGCCAAGGCTGAGGCCCACGGCCTGAAAGTGACCGACGTTGCCGCAGCCGTTGCCGGTGCCGACTTGGTCATGATCCTGACTCCGGACGAATTCCAGTCCCAGCTGTACAAGAACGAAATCGAGCCGAATATCAAGAAAGGCGCCACTCTGGCCTTCTCCCACGGCTTCGCGATCCATTACAACCAGGTTGTACCGCGCGCTGACCTCGACGTGATCATGATCGCGCCGAAAGCACCGGGCCACACCGTGCGTTCTGAATTCGTCAAAGGCGGCGGCATTCCTGACCTGATCGCGATCTATCAGGATGCCTCCGGCAACGCCAAAAACGTTGCCCTGTCCTATGCTGCAGGCGTTGGTGGTGGCCGTACCGGTATCATCGAAACCACTTTCAAGGACGAGACCGAAACCGACCTGTTCGGCGAGCAAGCTGTTCTGTGTGGCGGTACCGTTGAGCTGGTCAAGGCCGGTTTCGACACCTTGGTTGAGGCTGGCTACGCGCCGGAAATGGCCTACTTCGAGTGCCTGCACGAACTGAAACTGATCGTTGACCTCATGTACGAGGGCGGTATCGCCAACATGAACTACTCGATCTCCAACAACGCTGAATATGGCGAGTACGTGACTGGTCCGGAAGTGATCAACGCTGAATCCCGTCAGGCGATGCGCAACGCCCTGAAGCGCATTCAGGATGGTGAGTACGCCAAGATGTTCATCAGTGAAGGTGCTACTGGCTACCCATCGATGACCGCCAAGCGTCGTAACAACGCCGCTCACGGTATCGAAATCATCGGCGAGCAACTGCGTTCGATGATGCCGTGGATCGGTGCCAACAAGATCGTCGACAAAGCCAAGAACTAAGTTCCAGCCTTGTCAGAGAAAACGCGGCTTAGGCCGCGTTTTTTCGTTCTGCGATAGGGCTTCTGGTATAAAGCTTGGGTGTTGTCGCGGGGCGAACCTCTCGCTAACCGCTTTGTCGAAAACTCAAACCCGTTGCAAGGTATTGTTCATGAACGAACGTCCTGAGGAGTCCAATTCGGCCTCCGACGCAGAAAGCCTGCTCCCGATCGATGAGCATATTGAAGAGGGCCACGATGCCGAAGGGCGCAAGGTCCGTCATCGCGGTATCTATCTGTTGCCCAACCTGTTCACCACGGCGAATCTGTTCGCCGGTTTCTATTCCATCATCAATGCCATGAGCGGCAACTTCTCGGTGGCTGCAGCGACTATTTTCGTCGCCATGGTTCTGGATAGTCTGGACGGCCGTGTCGCACGCCTGACCAATACGCAAAGCGCTTTCGGCGCTGAATATGACTCGTTGTCGGACATGGTGGCCTTTGGTGTAGCGCCTGCGCTGTTAGCCTTTGAGTGGGCATTGTCGGATTTGCGCAGTGTAGGTTTGGCCGTCGCCTTCATCTATGTCGCAGGAGCGGCGCTACGTCTAGCGCGGTTCAATACCCAGATCGGCAAAGTAGATAAACGTTACTTTATCGGGTTGGCCAGTCCAGCGGCGGCAGGAGTGGTGGCGGGTACTGTGTGGGCTTTTAGTGATTTCGGTATCAAAGGATCAAACATCTCGTTCCTTGTCGCCCTGTTGGTGGCGGCTGCGGGCTCCTTGATGGTCAGTAATATCAAGTACTACAGCTTCAAGGATCTTGACCTCAAGGGCCGAGTGCCTTTTGTGGCGATCTTGGTGGTGGTGCTGGCCTTTGCGGTGGTTTTCAGTGATCCGCCTCGTATCCTCCTGCTCATCTTCCTTGCGTACGCTGCTTCAGGGCCTATGCAATACCTGCTGCAGCTTCGTCGCCGCAAGCAAGCTGAAT